>JBKJQB010000074.1:0-11791 GCA_046594105.1 Thermoanaerobaculia bacterium | reverse complement strand
CCGGCACCGCCGCGAGCCCGCACTGGCAGTGCAATACCACCCCGAAGCGGCTCCCGGCCCGCACGACTCGTTCTATCTGTTCGGAGAATTCCTGCAGATGATCGACGAATTCGCGGGAAGGTAGGAAGCGGAAGTCGGAGGTTGCCCGAGTCGAAGCGGCACAGGGCGTCGATCTCTTGACCCTGAGGAGTTCAGCCCCTTGCCCAGCAAATCAGCTTCCCAATCGATCGCTTCGCTGTTGGATTCCTGAGAGTCCCCTCATCCGCCTTCGGCACCTTCTCCCCGTGCGCGGGGAGAAGGAACTCGGCGAAGTCCCAAAACTGCGCCCTACTCCAGCCCGACCGCCCGTCGCATCTCCAGTTCCAGTGCGTTCATCTCCCCTTTGTCGGTCTCGTGGTCGTAGCCGAGGGCGTGGAGGATGCCGTGAAGAATGAGGTAGCGGACTTCGGTGACCAGGGAGTGTTTCTCCTCGATGGACTGGCGGCGAGCCTGGTCGAGCGAGATCACGATGTCGCCGATGGGGCGCCCTTTCGCTGACGGCTCGGCGTAGGAGTCATCGGCGGGGAAGGTCAGCACGTCGGTGGTTTTGTTCTGGTGGCGGAAGTTTCGGTTGAGCGTGCGCATGGCATCGTCGTCGACGAATGCGATGGACACAGCGCCGAGCTCGCGTTTCAGATGGGCGATCTTGTCGAGAGACAGGATCACCTTCCGGACGTACGAGCTGATCTGGCGCTGAGTGAAGCGAGGGACCGAGCCGCTGACTTCGACGTGCGTCAAGTGCGAGGTCCGCTCCGCGCCGCTGCTTTGTCCGCGCGGTCTCTGTCGGCGCGGTCGTAGGCGGTGACGATGCGTGCGACCACGGGGTGGCGCACCACGTCCCGATCGGTGAAGTCGAAGAACTGGATGCGCTCGAGGCCTTCGAGGATCCGGCGCACCTCGCGCAGGCCCGACTTGCGCCCTTCCGGAAGATCGACCTGGGTGATGTCGCCGGTGATGACCGCTCTGGATCCGAAGCCCAGCCGGGTGAGGAACATCTTCATCTGCTCCGGTGTGGTGTTCTGCGCTTCGTCCAGGATGATGAAGGCGTCGTTGAGGGTGCGGCCGCGCATGAAGGCCAGGGGGGCGATCTCGATCACGGTGCGCTCCATCAGCTTCTCCACCTTCTCGAAGCCGATGATGTCGTAGAGGGAGTCGTACAGCGGGCGCAGGTAAGGGTTCACTTTCTCGGCGATGTCGCCGGGAAGAAATCCCAGCCGCTCGCCCGCTTCCACCGCGGGGCGGCAGAGGACGATGCGCTTGATCGACTTGTCGACCAGCGCGCCGGCGGCCGCGGCGACGGCCAGGAAGGTCTTGCCGGTGCCGGCGGGACCGATGCCGAAGGTGATGTCGTTCTCCTGCATGGACTGGAGGTACATCTTCTGCGCGAGGTTGCGCGGGGTGACCACGCGGCGGACCGAGGCGCCGATGGCGTCGTCGGTGAAGAAGTCGACGATGCTGGCGTCGGGTCGGTCGCGCAGGACGCGCATGCCGGTGTGGATGTCGGATTTCTTGAGCGGGAAGCCCTGTCCGATGAGTTGCTGCATCTGCGCCAGCAGGCGCTCCACCGTGGCTACGTTCTTGGCGTCCCCGTTGACGAAGATCTCGTTTCCGCGCGCGGTGATCTTCACCTTGAACTCGTCCTCGATCAGCCGGAGGTTCTCGTCATGATTGCCGAACAGCGTGTGGGTTCCTGTCTCGTCGAGCGTCATTTCCATGGGGTCCTTTTGCAACGTCTCTTGTCAGTACCTGGGGATGGAAGGGTCGATGTCGCGCGACCAGAGGTCGATTCCGCCGGCGAGCGACATCACGGGATAGCCATGACCAGCGAGGAACTCCGCAGCGGCGAGGGACCTCATGCCGTGGTGACAGTAAATCGCCACTTCTCCGCCAGCGGGAATCTCGTGCAGTCGCTGGGGAAGAGAGCGGAGGGGAATCAGCATCGAATCGGGAAGCTGGGCCAGCTCCGCTTCCCACGGCTCGCGCACGTCGAGCAGCATGGGGCCGGCGCTGCCGTTCGCGAGCATGGTCTGCAATTCTTTCGGACTGATCTCGCGGATGGTCATGTCTGGAAAAAGGTGATCCACACCTCGCCGTACTCGGCGGTTCGACTCGGCTTGAGCGGCCCGCTGACCGCCTTGAATGGCTCGCTGCGCCGTCGATGCTCGATGGCCACCATCGATTCCTGCGAGGGCTCCACGCAGGAGCTGATGGCCTCCACCAGACGATCGTACCCGTTGAAGGAGTAGGGAGGATCGGCATACACGATGTCGTACGGGGCCGGCAGCCGCGGCAGAGACCGCTCGACATCGGCAGCCATGGCCTCCACGTTCACGCTCCATTCCGCTGCCAGTCTGGTCACCGTGGCCATGGCCTTGCGGTCCTGATCGATGGCGGTGGAAGAGGAGGCTCCGCGCGACATCGCCTCGAAGGAGAACACGCCGCTGCCGGCGAAGAGATCGAGAAAGCGCGCGCCCTCGATCCGCTGGCCGACGATGTTGAAAAACGCCTGGCGGGCGCGCTCGGAGGTCGGGCGGGTCTGCTCGGGCGGAACGGGAACGCGCCGGCCCCGCAAACTGCCCCCGGTGATCCGAAGCGACGTCACTACCGGGAGGCCGCTCCCGGCGTGCCGATGAAGTAGAGGTAGAGATCCTTGGCTGCGACGTACAGCCGCATCGGCTGGCTGAGACAACGCAATTCGACGAGGCGGTCATCGACCACGCGCTCGACGCGATAGATCCTGCGATCGTCGCCCACCAGTTCGTCGCCTGCCTTCGGCTTGTAGCCGGCGACCGTGTTGGTCACGGCGCGATCCTCGTACAGTGCGCGCAGGAGATCCTCCAGCGGCACCACCTGATCGGCCAGCTGCTTGGGCAGGGTTCCCATCGGGTCGTACGCCCGTTCCACGAAGCTCCCCTCCGAGTCGTAGACCCGCAGGAAGGCATGGCGCCCGTCGCGTGGCGCCGACAGATCGGCGAGCGCGATGCGCTGCAGGGACGCGGTGGAGATGGCTTTCATGTAGTTGTGCAGGGCGTCGTCGGGGATGAGCACCTTCTTGTGGATGCCTCCCACGCCGGCGCTGCGGATGTCCACGACCACCAGACCGCCCTCGAAGATCGAGAGTCGCTGGTGCACGTCGCCCTGGCTGGTGCTGTAATCGAGGATGGGATGGGGGAGCCGCCCGTCGATGAGCTGCGGTCCGAGGGCCTGGCGGCTGCCGACAAGCTCCGGGATCTCGTAGCGCTGGAGTCGTTTCCGATAGCGCTCGGGAAGGGGGACGGCAATCGCTCCACCGAGCGGCGCGGTCTCCACCATGCTGATGTCGTGCGTCGGCTCCTCAGGCACTGCCTGGACCGGCGGTTTCGACTGGGCGAAGAGCGCTGGGACTGCCAGTATCAGAAGGAGGGCGACGACAGCTGCAGGCGAGGGAGGGTGGAAAGTCTCGGGGACCCGCTGACGTGGGCACGTCGGCAGCTGCTCAGTCCCTGGTCTCCGGTCTCTCATCCCTTGGTTTCGGTGGTCTGCTCCCGATGAAGATACTTGATCGCCATTTCGCGTGCAAAAGTACGGGCCTCATCGGCCGGAATCTCCCCGGTGAACACCGCTTCGCGGGTGCGCTCCAGGGCGCGGGCGACGTGCGGGCCCAGGGGCACTTCCAGTTCGTTGCCGCGGAGCGAAAGCCGGAAGTTACGGAACTCCTGGTAGCGCGCCACGAACGTCTGTTCTCGAGGAACGGTGGCCGCGAGCACGCTGAGCATCTCCGGAGAGGCCACCTTCAACAGGCGGAAGCGGTGCCGTTCGGAGGTCGCCTCGGAGAGCGCATCGGTGAAACGCGGCAGCTCGTTGGCGATCTGCACCACATTTCGGGCACGATTCTGCGAGAAGCCCGAGCCTTCCAGGTCGATCGGCGAAGCGTTGCCGTGCAACAGTGCCGCGGTGTAGAGGACCTGGCGATCGAGGTCGGGAATCGAGGCGATCTGATTCCGCGCCACTTCGAGGCAGCGGTGCAGAACTTCGGACGAGGGAGGGGGGCTGTTGAACAGAGGTGAGGAGGCCCCCGAAAGGGCGATGCTGGCCAGGATCTTCGGCGCGTCCACCTCGGCCATGGCCAAAAAGAGTTCCTGCCAGATCCGCTCTTTCGATACGGTCTCCATCGCTCCCCCGGCGATGGCCGCGCGCATCAGCACCTCGGTGTTCTTCTCGAGCGTAAACCCGAGCCGACCGGCCAGCCGAAGGGCCCGGAAGACGCGCGTGGGGTCGTCGGCGAAGCTGGCATCGTGAAGCACCCGCACCTGTCGTGCGTCGAGGTCGCCCTCTCCGCCGGTAGGGTCGTGCAACTCGCCGGTGAGGATGTCGAAGGCAATGGCGTTGACGGAGAAATCGCGACGGAGCAGGTCATCTTTCAACCGGCCTGCCGTAACGGTGGGAAGAGCGCCCGGCTGGCGATAACGTTCCTTGCGCGCCGTGGCGATGTCGATGTCCGGCAGTCCCGCCGCAGTGACCTTGTAGGTGAGGAACTGGGGGAAGGAGCGGACCCGGCCGTTCACCCGCTTGGCCAGGTTTCGAGCCAGCGAGCTGGCGCCGTCCTCCAGCGTGAGATCGACGTCGATGGCCTCCCGTCCCAGCAGAAGATCGCGAACCGGACCTCCGACGAGGTAGGGCCGGCAGTCTTTCTCCGCCGCGATTTCCCGAACCAGCTCGAGGGCACGGCGTTGGGCGTTGGGAAGGGTCTCGAGATCGATCATGGGCGCATTGCTTCGTAAAGCCGGATCAGGACACGAAGTCTCTGACGAGGCCGGAACTTCGACCTCGTCTGCTTCACTGCTGAGATTTTGTTTTGACCCAGTTCCGGCTTGAAAAGCGCGCTCAGTATGGCATGAGTGAGCTCGTTGGGATCGCCCGCCGGGACGAGCCAGCCTGTCCGCCCGTTTTCCAGCCTCAGAGTGTTGATGGGCGTCCTTGCCGCTACCACTGGTAGACCCCGCACGAGCGCTTCCGCGACGAATCCGTCGAGGTCGAAAGGGTCGGTGGCCGGATCGACCCAGGCGTCGAGATGGTCGAGGTCCGCGGGTGTCGGATCGCGGTCGAAGAGGTGCCAGGAGACATCCTCCCGAAATCGATGCAGGCGGCCGACGGTCTGTTCGACGAGGCCACGGAGGGCGGGGCGATCGAAGCTCCCGACGACCCGTGGCCGCCCGGCCTCCGTCGAAGAACCTCCGACCGGGGAGGGCGTTGTGGCACCGACACTCCTGTCTGTGCTCCTTTCCCCAGGCTCGTCGAAATACCGCTCCTCGACCCCCTCCGGCACAACAGCCACTCCGGCGGCGGGCAGCGGTGAAATGACGGTCACCGGCGATGGCCCGCGCAACCACGGAATGGGCGACTGCGTCAGCGCGGCGTTGGTGACGCAGGGCAGAGCCAGCCCCCGTAAACGCCGCCCGGCGATCTGTGCCGGAGCATAGAGATGGATCAGATCCGCGCTCGGAATTCCGCTCAGGTCTGACGCAGTCAGAACCTCGTGGGAACCGCGCAGCGCGGCGGCATCGACCCGCTGCGATTTGCGTTCGTAGGCGGAGCTCTCGGGAAGGAGAATCTGGAGAATGCGCATGATGGGCCGTGCGCATTGTAAAATCGTCGCACTTGTCCCAACCGGTCATCGGGGTTTTCAGCGCAGACGCGCGTCTGACGGATCGACTTCGGTCCGCCTGTCCGGAGTTTCTTTTCGTGGACTCCGGCCCGGAACGCGAGGGCACCAGGATCGTTGTCGTCGATTCTGGAGATGGGATCAGCACCTCCCGGCCCGCGGGAAAGAGCGTGGTGCGGGTGGTGTTGACCGGCGCAGCAGAACGCTCGGAACGCCGGCAGGGCGAGCTGTGGACGGAGCGGGCAATCTTCCTCCAGTCGCCGGGCGACTACCTTTCGTTTGCCGTCGACCTGGCGGAGACCATCGTCCACGCCGCGGCGCTCCAGAGCGAGGTGGCGTACCTCAATCAGATCCATGAGCTGATGTCGATGTCCGAGGCCTCCATGGTTTCGGAACGCATCACGCTGACGGTGCTCGGCCTGCTCGGGCTCGAAAGGGGCACGCTCTTTCTGCATGACCCCAGGCTGGAGCGCTACGTGGTCAGCTTCACCAACGATGACGTTGCGGACGACAGCGGGGAGTTCCTTCCGGGCGTTCCACCGGAACTGCTGCAGCGGGCGCTGGCGTCGGGACAGTCCTTCGCCGCGGACGCCTCGATGGGCACGATCATCATGTCGCTCCAGGTGGGCGACGATCTGGTCGGGGTCATCCGTGTCCCCATCACCAAGTCGGATCGAATCGGCGAGGAGGCCGTCGTCAGGGTCGCCCAATACGTGCACGCAGTGGCCTCGGTGCTGGGAAACATTTATCAGCTCACCAGAAGCCGCGATCTGGCCATGCGCGATGACCTGACCAAGGCGTACAACCGGCGATTCTTCGAGGCGTATCTGGACGAGGAGATCGAGCGGGCCCGCCGCTACGGGTCGGTCTTCAGCATCATCTTCCTCGATATGGACGACCTGAAAATGGTCAACAACTTCTACGGCCATCTCAGCGGGTCGCGGACGCTGCAGGAGGTGGCCAAACGCATTCTGGCCGCCGTGCGAGGCATCGACAAGGTGGTCCGTTTCGGCGGCGATGAGTTCTGCATCATCCTGCCGCAGACCGATCAGGAGGCGGCCATCGCCGTGGCCAATCGCGTGCGCAAGTCGCTCATCGCCTCCAGCTTCCATCTGGGCGAGGGGATCGATATCTCCGTCAGCGCCAGCTTCGGGATCGCCACCTATCCGGCGCATGGCGTGAGCAAGGATGATCTGATCCGGCAGGCGGACGCCGCCATGTATCGGGTGAAGTCGAGCACCAAGAACGCGGTCGGCGTGGCCACGGTGCAGGATACGCGCGTCAGTCCGCTGTAGCCCGGAGCTGTAGGCTCACTCCGTCGTTGTGATGTAATCGCGAGCCATGACCGACGGCTTGAGCATTCAGGGAACCCTCGCCGAGACCACCGTTCCCGACCTGTTCCGATCCCTGATGCGCAGCGGCGAGACGGCCATCGTCTCGCTGGAAGCGATCGGCCGGAACGACTCGGTCTATTTCAGCGAAGGAAGGATCATCTACGCCTCGAGCTCCGACCCGGACATGGGATTGGCGGAGGTTCTCCTGCGCAGCGGCGAGCTCAATCTGCAGCAGTACGACCAGGCCATGGAACGCCTGGTGGTGTCACGGCGGATCGGCGCCATGCTCATCGAGCTGGGGTACCTCCATTCGGGGGAGCTGAGCCGCGCGGCGGAGCGCCAGGCCAGCGCCATCGTGCTCAATGCCCTGGCCTATCGCACCGGAAGCTACAACATCGAGTTCACCGCGCAGTTTCCGGACGAGATCATCACCCTGCCGCTGATGACTGAGAAGCTGATGCTCGACGGCGTCAAGCGCATCGAATTCTGGTCGTTGATCACCCGCGGGCTGGGGCGACTGACCCGGCTGCTCCAGCAGGTCCCCGGCGCCGAGACGCGCAGTTACCAGCTGGAGCTGGAAGACGAAGACAGCCATGTCCTCAGTCTGCTCTCGGAGCCGGCCACCATCGAGCAGATCTGCGGGCACAGCTACCTGTCGAATTTCATCACCTGCCGAACTCTGTGGGCCCTGATGACCGTCAATCTGGTCCAGGACGCAGAGACCGCCGTGATGGATGAGAAGCGCGCCGCCGTGGAGAACGAGTACGAACTGGAAGGGCTGGTGGAAAAGTACAACGGTGCTTTTCAGGCCATCTTCGGAATGGTTTTCCAGAAGATCGGCGATCACATCTACGACTTCATGGACCGCGTCCTTCTGCATGTGTCGCCGGAGACGCTTCCGTATCTCAGCGGGATGACGCTGGTGAACGAGGCTCGCATCGATTTCGACCAGCTTCTCAACAACCTCATTTCCTCAGGATCGGCGGAACACGGCCGCATCGTTCACGAGGTCCTCAACGAGCTCCTCTACGGCTGGATCGTCGAGACCCGTCAGGAGTTTGGCGGGGAGATGGAGAGCCAGATCCAGGCGGTGGTGGATCCGCTGAAACGCTGAGGTGAGTCCCCTGAGCTAAAATCGTTCTCGCACCCATGCGCAAGAACTCTTTCCTGCTGACCGTACTCACACTTTTTCTGATCTCCTGCATCAGCTCCGCGCCTCCCACCCATCCGAACGATCGGGAGTGGAATCTCCTGGCGGCCGACTACGTGTGGATCGAGACCATGCGCAAGGCGCAGCCGGTGGTTCCGCCGACCGCCTCACGGAAGACCATGCTCGAGGCGGCCGTGGAGAACCATCGCAAGCTGGAGACGACCTACCTGCCCTTCATGGACAAGGTCAAGGAGTACCACGACCGCACCTCCGATCCGCGTGCTTCCGGCATCCTGGCCCGCGAGAAGATTCTGATGGGGGACGAGTACCTCCAGCTCCTTTCCCGTTACGACCGGGCCCTGGAGATGTACCGGGCCGCGCAGCTGCTCGATCCTTCCAGCGAAGCGGCGCGCGAGCGCATCGCCCTCGCGGAGTCGCGGCGTTTCCTGTCCATGAGCCTCTTCGCCATCGTGAAAACAGGCATGAAGGAGGAGGAGGTCCGCAGGCTGGCCGGCCTCCCGCGCGAGGACTGGATCAAGCAGGTGGTGCAGAACAACCGCGTCTATTCAGTCTGGATTTATCCGAAGGAAGACGGTGGCGCCTCGGCGGTCTACTTTGACAACGGAGTCGTCTATCACACAAACTGGAACGCGGCCGCCCCCACGGCGGCCCCGCAGACGAAGTAGGAAGCATCGGGAGGGTTGGGCGTGCGTGGACTTCCAGTCGTGCGAGTTTCTGATGCCGCGAGCATCCTGGCCAGCCGCTCCGCCCCATCCTTCCCGAACACCTCCTGCCTCTGGTCTGGCACCAGCGCGACGTCTTTCATCAACGGCTCCGGGAGGATGTGACATGACCGAACAGGCGCTCCACCACGACGACTCATCCCATTACGAAGTTTCTCTCACAGCAGGACAGGCCTTCATGGCCTTCGTGCTCCTGCTCCTCTCGCTGGCCGCGTCCTTTGCCTTTGGACTTCTGATCGGAAAGGGGCAGTCCGATGACCGGCTGGTCGTCCGCAAGGATCCGGCGGTCATCAACGAAGCGGCGGCCGCACCGGTCACCAGAAAAGCGACTCCGCTCGCCGAACTGGGCGTGACCGCAGACGATTTCCAGCCGGCCACTGCGGCGCGGTCGCGCCAGGCGCATCGACAGGCTGCCGCGGTCCACGACGACGCGGCGACGGTCGTGCCGGTCATCACCGACGCGCCGAGCACCGAGGTCCCCGCTCTCGTCGTTCCCGCGCAGCAGAAGACTGTGGTGGCCGGGCCCAGGCCGGCAACTCTTCCCGTGCTCTCTCCGCAGACCGTACACGCTGTCGCCGCACCCACCGCGAATGGGCCGGCCTATGCCCAGGTTCTGTCCACTGCCGATCAGAAGACCGCCGACGCACTCGCCGCGAAACTGATCGATGGCGGCTTCAACTCAGCGTACGTGGAGCGCAGCGTGACCGCCAGGGGCACCGTCTTCCGCGTACGCGTGAAGTTCGTTTCCGAGAGCGAAGCGCGCGCCAACGAGAGCAAGCTGAGAACATTCTCGAAAGACGTCTGGATCGTCAAGTAAGCCGGCACGGCCGGCGGCGTTGGTTCGCAAAGCGTCCGCCACGATTTTCGCCTCGGTCGCGTTCACTCTGCCGCCTTGATTGCAGATGACATGCGAGCGTCCCTAGCAGCTGGAAACTGCGGATGCGCAGCGATTGATGAGGAGAAAACCGGAACTGACCCCGACGTCGCGAACACAAGCCGGCGAAGCCGGCAAGAGATCGTAGCCCCCGGCGTAAGCCGGGGGAAACGGACGAACAGCGGCGACGAGCCCGCATAACGGGCGACAGACACTCGCGCGTGAGCCGCTCGGTGCCGCCCGCTGACGCGGGCTCAAAATCAGGGGCTGCTGCTCCCCCCGGCTTGCGCCGGGGGCTACAGTCTTGCGCCGGGCTACGCCGGCTCGATCGTGAGGGGCCGCTTTGAATCCGTGTCTTTGGAGCCGGTGAACGCTGGGGCGGTGTTCCCCGAGGCGCCGCTGCCCCTGGCGCTGTAAGATGCGCAGCCCATCCGCAGCCGATCGCGGGGGGCCACTCCATGACCGATTCCAACGGACGCCGTCCCGAGAGACGCAAGCCCTCCACTCCGCAGCTCGACGTTCTGCGCAAGGGTCAGGCGCGCAAGCGCACCGGCGTCGATCCCAGTCACATCCTGGACAAGGCGATCTATCAGCTCTGGGAGACCATCAACGATCTCGACCAGATCCAGCCGGAGCGCGTCGAGCACTACCGCGTCTCCATCTTCGGCAGCTCGCGCATCCGTACCGGCGATCCCGTTTATGAGGAAGTGAAGAAGCTCAGCTTCGAGCTGGCGCGGATGGGCGCCGACATCGTCACCGGCGGCGGCCCCGGCCTGATGGAAGCGGCGAACTCCGGGGCCATGGACGGGCAGAAAGAGAGCCACTCCCGCTCCTTCGGCCTGCCCATCCATCTGACCACCGAGGATGATTCGAACGCGTTCGTGAACAAGGTGTTCCGGCACCGCACCTTCTTCTCGCGGCTGCACCATTTCGTGCGCCTTTCTTCTGCCTTCATCGTCATGCCCGGCGGGATCGGAACGGCGCTGGAGCTGTTCATGGTCTGGCAGCTTCTGCAGGTCAAGCACGTCAGCCAGCACCCGTTGATCCTGGTCGGTACAATGTGGAACGGTCTGATCGATTGGATTGAGGAGTCGATGATTCCTCGAGGTCTGGTCAGCCCGCTGGACATGAACATGGTTTCCGTGGTCGCTTCCTCCGAAGAGGCCCTCTCGATCATCCGCACCTCGTACGAGCGATTCCAACAGGAGAAAATGACGTATGCCGACCCCGGAACAGGTGCTTGAGGCGCTGAAGACGGTCAAGTTTCCAGGACTGTCCCGCGACATCGTCTCCTTCGGGTTCGTGCACGACGTCCGCGTCGACGGCTCGACGGTGTTCTTCACGATCCGCTTCCAGACCGAGAATCCGGGGGCCGGCGCGAAGATCGGCAAGGAGGCGGATGAGGCGGTGCGCAGGATTGCCGGCGTCACCGACGTGCGCATGCAACTCGATGTCGGTCCCCGTCAGGCCGCACCGAATGCCGGGTCGGGCGGCGGGCAGTCGGCGATTCTGGAGAAGGTTCGTTTCAAGATCGCCGTCGCTTCCGGCAAAGGCGGCGTGGGCAAATCGACCGTCTCCACCAACCTGGCGCTCTCGCTCAAAGCGCTCGGCTACACAGTCGGTTTGCTCGACGCCGACATCTACGGTCCCTCGCAGCAGATGATGCTGGGCATCGAAGGGCGTCCCACCATCGATGATGACGAAAAGATCATGCCCATGGAGAATCACGGCATCAAGACGATGTCTCTGGGATTGATCACCGATCCCGACACGCCGGTCATCTGGCGAGGGCCCATGGTGATGAAGGCGCTCGATCAGTTCCTCACCGACGTGAAGTGGGGAGAGCTCGACTTCATGATCATCGATCTCCCGCCGGGCACCGGCGACGCGCAACTCACCATGACCCAGAAGGTACCGCTGACCGGCGCCGTGATCGTGACCACGCCGCAGGACGTCGCCCTGATCGACGCGCGCAAAGGCCTGGCCATGTTCCGCAAAGTCAATGTGCCG
>JBKJQB010000042.1:0-25605 GCA_046594105.1 Thermoanaerobaculia bacterium | reverse complement strand
CGTCGCCTCGCGCCCGCGTAAGGCCCCTCATCCGGCCTTCGGCCACCTTCTCCCCGCTGCGGCAGGGAGAAGGGACTCGACGGTGGCACCATGAAAGTTCGCGAAGATTTTCAACGCTTCGCAATACCAGCGTCGCGGGGCCTGCTCCCGGTCCGGTTACGGCCTTCGCCGGCCGCGATCGCTCGATCCCGAGGGGCGCGGGCTTGCGGGTCGGGAACTTGCGGGTCGTGATGCCGCGGGACGTCCCGATGACGGTCGTGAAGACGACGGCCGCGAGCTGCCGGGACGCGAGGAGGAACCGGCGCTGGAGCCGCGCGAGAAGCCGCCGGCATCGCGCGAGGGGCGGGCGCCGCTGGATGACGGGCGACCTCCGTCACGCGACGGACGCGAACCGCCGCCCGGTCCGCCCTGCGAACGTCCCTGCGGTCGTCCTTGCGAACTTCCCTGCGAACTTCCCTGCGGACGTCCTGGTCGTCCGCGATCCGAACGGAAGATGGTGATGATCGGCTCGGAGTACGCGCTGGCGTCGAAGCCTTCCGCCTTCTTGCGGGGGATTCCGCGATTGATGAATCGCTCCAGCGCGCGCAGGTTCGACTGGTCGTCGGGAGTGACGAAACTGATGGCGTCGCCCACTGCCTTGGCCCGGCCGGTCCGACCGATGCGGTGCACGTAGTCTTCCGGCTGCGGCGGGAAATCAAAGTTGACCACGTGGGAGATTCCTTCCACGTCGATGCCGCGTGCGGCGATGTCGGTGGCCACCAGCACGCGGACGGTGTTGCTCTTGAACGCCTTCAGTGCGGCGAGCCGCTGGTTCTGGCTGCGGTTGGAGTGGAGCGTGGCCACGGCGATATTCGCTGCGGCCACCTTTTTGGCGATCTTGTCGGCACCGTGTTTGGTGCGCGAGAAGACCAGCACCGAATCGAGCGCCTTGTCCTGCAGCAGGTGCAGCAGCAGTCCCAGCTTCGCTCCCGGCGGCACTTCATACACAAACTGCGTCACACCCTCGGCGGGGTTCGCGCGCCGACCGATCTGCACCATCTCCGGGTTCACCAGAAACTCGTGCGTGAGCGACTCGATTTCTTTCGAGAGCGACGCCGAAAACAGGAGCGTCTGGCGCTTTTTCGGCAACGCGCGGACGATCTGGCGGATGGCCGGCAGGAAGCCCATGTCCAGCATGCGGTCGGCCTCGTCGAGGACGGCCACTTCCAGGTCGTCGTACTTCACATGGCCCTGCTGCATCAGGTCGATGAGGCGGCCCGGCGTGGCGATGACGATCTCCGTCCCCCGGCGCAAGGCCGAAATCTGCGGCTGCTCGCCGACGCCGCCGAAGACGGTGGCCACAGAGAGATGGAGGTGCTTGGCATACGCGCGGGCGTTCTCCTCGATCTGCACGACCAGCTCTCGGGTGGGAGCGACGATCAGGCAGCGGATGCTCTTGCGGCCGGAAGCGCTGCCGTGTCCGGAAAGGCGCTCCAGGATCGGCAGCACGAACGCAGCGGTCTTGCCGGTGCCGGTCTGGGCGATGCCGATCATGTCCTTCCCGGCAAGTACGACCGGGATGGCCTTGGTCTGGATGGGGGTTGGTTCGGTGTAGCCGGCTTCGCGCACGGCTTTGGTGATCTTCGGCCCGAGACCGAGAGAGGTGAATGGCATAGGTGATTCCGTCCTGTTTGAGTGAGTTTCGCGATTCACTCAAATTCCAACGGAACGAAGTGAAGCAGCGAGGCGGGGAACGCAAGCGCGCTGAACCTTATTCTGAGGGGCGAGATCCAGGGGCCGAAGCGCCGGCCTTCGGAGCGCCGGCATCCTGCCGGCCGGTCCGCGGGCATCCTGCCCGCAGGATCTCGCCGAACAGCGCCGGCTGGAAGCCGCCGGACCGGCCGGCAAGGATGCCGGCGCTCCGAAGGCAGCAAGATCTCCCAATCCCTTCGTTCGCGATCCCTCAGCGTTCTGGAATCACGCCCTTGCCCGCCACCACCTGTCGATAGAACCGGGAGCTCCTCTTCGGCGTGCGCTTCAGCGTCTCAAAGTCGACGTGGGTGATGCCGAATCGTTTGGTGAAGCCGTGGCTCCACTCCAGATTGTCCAGCAGCGACCAGACGAAATAGCCACGAACGTCCACCCCGCGGGTGATGGCCTGGCCCACCGCGGTGATGTGCTGCCGCAGGTACTCCACGCGGAGCGGATCGTCGACCACGTCGCCCGTCGCCGTGGGAGGATCGTAAAACGCCGCGCCGTTTTCGGTGATGTAGATGGGCGTATCGCCGTACCGATCGCGGAACCACAACAGCACGTCGGTCAGGCCCTGAGGAAAGACTTCCCACGAGGTTTCCGTGTAGGTGGCCATCGGCTGGCGGACGCGGGTGGCCCGCTCCACGATTGTGGCGGGATCGGCTCTGGTGACCCCGCGGGTGTAGTAGTTGATGCCGACGAAATCGATCGGGGCGCGGATGTCGTCGAAGTCTGCGTTCGGAAACTCCGGCCAGGCCGGGCCGAACAGGTCGCCCATCAACTGCGGATACTCCCCGAAGAAGACCGGGTCGAGATACTGCCGGTTCATGTAGGCATCCGCGCGCGCAGTCGCTGCGACATCGTCATCAGACAGCGATGCCGGGTACTTCGGCTCGAGATTCACCACCAGTCCAATGGGGTGTTTTCCTGCGCTGGCGCGATAGGCCTTCACCGCCTTGCCGTGCGCTCGCAACAGATTGTTCGAGGCGATCGGCGCCTCGAACATGTTGCGATGACCGGGAGCCAGCGCGCCGTGCAGGTAACCGCCATCAGTGACCACCCAGGGCTCGTTCAAGGTCGCCCAGAACTCGATGCGATCGTCCAGCGCACGATAGGCGGCCTGGGCGTACTCCGCGAACCAATCTGCCACGTCGCGATTCAGCCATCCGCCGCGGTCATCAAGGGCCACCGGCAGGTCCCAGTGGAACAGCGTGGCCATCGGCTTGATCCCCGCGGCGAGCAGTTCATCGACCAGACGGCTGTAGAAGTCGATCCCGCCCCGATTCACCCGCCCCGTCCCCTCGGGCAGGATCCGGCTCCAGGAGATGCTGAAGCGATAGGCTCCCACGCCGAGGTCTTTGAGTATGGCCACATCCTCGACATAGCGGTGGTAATGGTCGCAGGCGATGTCGCCGTGATCGCCATTGGTCATCCGGCCGGGAGAATGCGCGAAGCGTTGCCAGATGCTCGGTCCGGCTCCGTCGGCCAGGGGAGCGCCTTCGATCTGATAGGCAGAGGTGGCAGCGCCCCAGAGAAAATTCGCAGGGAACGCGCTTGTGCTTGCGCTGGACACCGGACCGGGGGACGAATGAGCGCTGACCTTCTTCACTTGCTGCCTCCAGGCTGCCGGAACGTGTTTCTCCTGCGCGCAATCAATGAGCCAACATCCGCATGGGACAGCCAGGTGCGGCCTTGGTAAATCGATCCACCCGGTCGGGAAAAGGCTGTGTACGCTGCGGGTGAACAATCGTTGACATGCCTGCGAATTGTGCAGTAGCGTACGCGGAAATGTAAACGGTTACATCGATGACGCGAATCTCATCGAAACAAGCATCGCCCCGTCAACGCCGGCGCCCCTCCGCGGTGACGATCCACGACGTCGCCGCACGAGCAGGCGTTTCCGTAGCCACCGTCTCCCGAGTGATCAACCGCAAGGCTCTGGTGAAGGAAGAAACCTCCCATCGCGTCCTGGCCGTGGCCCGTTCGATGAAGTACGTCCCCAACGTGGCGGCCCGTTCGTTGAGCATCCGGCGCAGTCACACCATCGGCGTGGTTCTTCCCGACGTCCATGGCGATTTCTTCTCCGAGGTCATCCGGGGGATCGACTCGGCGGCGCGGAAAGCGTCGTTCCACATCCTGGTGTCGGGGTCGCACAGCGATCGGAACGAGATGCTGGAAGTGCTCGACGCGATGCATGGACGCGTCGATGCGCTGATCGTGATGGCGCCGGATGTTTCGGTGGCCGCCCTCAACCAACAGCTCCCTTCCAATCTCCCGCTAATCCTTCTGAACTCCACGGCCGCCGATCGCGACACGCTGACCATCGACAACTATGGAGGGGCCGCTGCGATGATGGAGCATCTCCACGCGCTCGGTCACCGTCGCATCGCCTTCATCAAAGGCCCGCACGCCAACGCCGACGCCCGGGAACGGCTGCGCGGTTATCGCACCTTCGCCCGCCGCAACGCGTCCATGCAGATGCGGGAACTGGAGGGCGACTTCACCGAGCACTCCGGATATGACGCGGTCCGTTCCGCACTGGCCGATCTCGGTGCCGGCCGGATGCCTCAGGCCATCTTCGCGGCGAATGATTCGATGGCGGTGGGAGCGATGTCCGCGCTGGCCGAAGCGGGCCTCACCGTGCCGGGCGACGTGGCCATTTCCGGCTTCGATGACATCCCCATCGCGCGATTCGTGGCGCCGCCGCTGACCACCATCCGCGTGGACATTGAAGAGCTGGGTCGCCGCGCCTTCGAAACGGTGTTTTCGGCGATCGGACAGCCCGTGCGCCGGCGTCCCGTGCGGGAGCGCCTGCCCACCACGCTGATCGTTCGAAAGTCCTGTGGTGCCCACATCCATCAGTCCAACCCTGTCGCAAGACAACAGATCCGAAGGAGGAACGCATGACACGAAGAATCACCAGTGCAGTGCAGATGGTCATCCTCTCGCTGTTCATGACCATTCCGGCGTGGGCGCAGTCATCGACTGCCACCATCCGGGGAACGGTCACGAACGAGGCGGGAAACCGGGTGTCGAACGCGGAGATCAACGCGGTCGGCACCCAGACGGGTTTCGTACGAACGGTCCGCAGCAATGCGGATGGCTCGTACCAGATCGCCGGTCTGTCGCCCGGGACGTACAACATCGTGGTGGCCGCTCCCGGCTACGACCCCAAGAGCGAGGACCTGACCGTGCTGGTCGGTCAGTCGCTGGAGATGAATCTCCGCTTGTCGACAGGCTCTGTCCTCCGCGAGTCGATCACGGTGGTCGGCAACCAGGCAGTGGAGACGCGCTCGAGCGAGATCGCCACGAACGTCACCACCCAGCAGATCGAGAATCTGCCGCAGGATGACCGGAACTTCCTCAACTTCGCGGCGCTGGCTCCCGGAATCCGGCTTTCCACCGACCCGTTGAGAAAAACGTTCGCCGGCGATGCGCAGGACGCCGAACAGACCAACATTTTCATCGACGGCGTCAGCACCAAGAACGACATTCTGCAGGGTGGTACCGTCGGCCAGGACTCCAGCCGCGGCAACCCCTTCCCCCAGAGCGCCGTTCAGGAGTTCCGCGTCATCACGCAGAACTACAGTGCCGAATACGACCACGCCTCGAGCGCCATCATCACCGCCGTCACCAAGTCCGGCGGAAACGACTTCCGAGGCCAGGCTTTCGTGTATTACCAGCCGAAGCAGTGGGTCTCGGCGACGAAAAAGAATTTCAAATTTTCGAGCCTGACCTCCAACACCTCCTACCACCGGACCCAACCCGGCATCAGCTTCGGCGGGCCACTCATCAAGGATCAGCTGAACTTCTTCGCCACCTACGAGGGTGACGTGGAGGAGGCCTCAAACCCGGTGGTAGTGACCATTCCGGCGTACGTCGCCCAGTTCAGCCAGTTCACCGGGACCTTCAGCAGCCCCTTCAAGTCCAATCTCGCCTTTGGAAAGCTCAGCTGGCAGTTCGCCAAGAATCAGCTCATCGATTTCAGCGGGAACTACCGGCGGGAGCAGGAAACCAGAGACTTCGGCGGGGCCACCAGCTTCCAGTCCGCAACCGACCTCCGCAACTATGTGAACGGCGGGACGCTGCGCCATCAGTGGAACAACGGCAGCGCGCTGAACGAGGGCATCTTCAGCGTGCAGAAGTTCGGATGGAACCCCACGCCCAGGAATCCGGATCTGGTCGGCAAACTCTATTTCGCGCCCGGCTTCGCCACCATCATCCGGACCGGCGGCAACAGCACCACCCAGAAGTTCGACCAGAGCCGGACGGAGTTGCGCGACAACTACTCCTTTGCACCGATGCAACTGCAGGGAACGCACAACTTCAAGATCGGCGGAAACCTCGATTTCATGAAGTACAACGTCAACAAGAGCCTCAACGGAAACCCGCTATTCAAATACATCGACGAACCAAAGGACGGCAGGACGTTCGCGCAGCCGTTCGAGGTGGACTACGGCATCGGCAACCCCAGGCTCAGCATCAGCAACCGGGAGTACGGCCTCTACGGGCAGGACACCTGGTCCGTCACCAGCCAGCTCACCCTCAATCTCGGTCTGCGCTGGGACTACGAGTCGCACATGCTGGACGAGGACTACGTCACGCCAGCGAACATCGTGTCCGCATTGAAAGGGAAGTCGTTCCCGTTCGATGGCCGCACCATCAGCATTCCTGACGAGTACTTCTCGACCGGCAGCGAACGCAAGCCCTTCAAGAACGCGTTCCAGCCGCGCGTCGGCTTCGCCTACGACCTTCGCGGCGACAGCAAGTCGGTGGTCTTCGGCGGTTGGGGCAAGTACTACGATCGCCTCTTCCTGAACTCCACGCTCGATGAGCGCTTCCGGCTGCAGTTCCCCGTCTACCGCTTCAATTTCTCTACCGATGGACGCCCGGGAACGATCAAATTCAATGACAGCTACCTCACTCCCGCCGGCCTGCAGGGCCTGATCGCGCAGGGCTCCACGCGCCCGGAAATCTATCTGCTCAGCAACAACACCAAGGCCCCGTTTTCGACGCAGTACAACATCGGATTCCGGCAGGCCTTCGGCGGTTGGCTCGGCTCGGCAAGCTATAACGCCGTGCGGGCCAAGCGCGGCATCACCTACGTCGCCGCTTCCGGCACATGCTGCGGCTCCTTCGCACCGGGATACAGCGCGGTCATCCTCAACGACCCGGTGGGCAAGAGCTTCTGGTATGACGCTGAGAGCTTCACCCTCGACCGCCCCTTCACCGACCAGACCGGATGGGGCGCACGCTTCACGTACACGCACGCCAAGGCTCTGCAGAACGGAAACGATCTCTTCAGCCTCGACGCACCATCCGCTGCATCCTACGCAAGACATCCGGTACCCGGTTCCGAGCCGAACCACTTCAATGCCACCGGAATCTTCGGCCTGCCCTGGGCCGTGCGCTTCAGCACCAACGTCACCCTCAGCAGCGGCGGCGCCACGCCGATCACCGATTTCTCGAAGGGCTTCTCTCTCGCCGGACGTCTGGAGACGGGCGTGAAGAACGGCGCGGTCTATCCTCCGAAGAGCGGCGGTTTCGGCTATCGAAACGTCGACTTCCGGCTGCAGAAGGATTTCAAGGCTTTCGCGGGCACCAGCATCGGCGTGGTCGCGGAGGTCTTCAATGCCTTCAACTTCACAAACTTCGGTTGCCTCAACGATTTTCTTCCACCGGAAGGCAATCCGACCCTCGGCAATCCGAATTGCGTCGTCTCTCTCGGCCGTCGTGAGCAAGTCGGTCTGAAGATCAACTTCTAGTCTGTCGGTGCGGCGAACGTCATTGGCGTTCGCCGCACGTTTCGTTTTTCTCGGCGCGACTGGACAGAACCGGACGCAGCCATCGAACACTTTCTAAGACAGGGATTGCGCCGCTCCATGCCATCGGTGCGGATCGCTGCTCACCGGCGTATCGTCGTTAGAGGCAGCACAATGCGCCGATGGAGAAAGGACGCCCCATGACCCTGATGCGCCGCACGCTGATCGCTCTTCTGGTGGTCTCTCTGGCTGCCTGCTCCAGCGCCGCCTCCCCTGATCGTCGCCGCGCCGTCATCACCCCCGACGCCGCGCTGCTCGATGACGTCGAACAGCGGACCTTCCACTTCTTCTGGGATCTGGCCGATCCGCACACGCAGCTGATCCCCGATCGGGCGCCGACGCCTTCGTTCTCCAGCGTGGCAGCGGTCGGATTCGGACTCACGGCCTACGGCATCGGCGCCGAGCGCGGCTATGTCACCCGAGAGCAGGCGGCCGAACGGACGCTGGCCACGCTGCGATCGCTGCAATCGATGAAGCAGGGCGCCACGCCTCGGGGCGTCTCCGGCTACAAGGGATTCTTCTACCACTTCCTGGACATGAAGACCGGCGAGCGGTTCGAGACCGTGGAGCTCTCCACGGTGGACACCTCGCTGCTCATGGCCGGGGCTCTGTTCTCACAGTCGTATTTCGATCGCGACAATCCCGCCGAGGCGGAGATCCGCTCGCTGGCACAAGCCCTTTACGAGCGCATCGAATGGTCGTTCGCACAGGCCCGGCCTCCCGCCATCAGCATGGGCTGGTCGCCGGAAGGGGGACTGCACACCTACGACTGGAATGGCTACAACGAGGCCATGATCGTGCTGATCCTGGCCCTCGGATCGCCCACTCATCCGGTCGACCCGTCGGTGTGGAACCAGTACACGAAGACCTATCGCTGGGGCACGTTCTACGGCGAGCCGCACCTCACCTTCGCGCCGCTGTTCGGCCATCAGTACTCCCACGTGTGGATCGACTTCCGCGGAATCCAGGATGCCTACATGCGCGACCGAGGCATCGACTACTTCGAGAATTCGCGCCGGGCTACGAAGTCGCAGCAGTCCTACGCGTTGGCCAATCCCGATGGATGGCGCGACTATGGCGCGAACATCTGGGGACTCAGCGCCTGCGACGGCCCCATGGACGCGACGGTGACCATCGATGGCCGCGCGCGCAAGTTCTACTCGTACTCCGCCCGCGGCGCGACCGCCGGGGACATCCGCGACGACGGCACCATCGCTCCCACCGCGGCGATCTCCTCCATCGTCTTCACACCTGCAGCATCCATCGCGGCGATGGCCGAGATGCAGCGCCGCTACGGAACGAATCTCTACTCGACTTACGGATTCCTCGACGCCTTCAACCCCACCCTGCGCACGGCCGAGCAGCTCAAGCACGGGCGTCTGGATCCTACCCAAGGATGGTTCGACGTCGACTACCTCGGCATCGACCAGGGACCGATCCTGGCCATGATCGAAAACTATCGCAGCGATCTGGTCTGGAAGACGATGCGCAGGAATCCGAACATCATCCGCGGCCTGCAGCGCGCCGGCTTCACCGGAGGATGGCTTCCGAAATGAAAGCAGAGAGCGGGACGCAGAAGGCGTCTCCCCAACCGAGCGTCCTTCTCCCCACGCAGCGTGGGGAGAAGGTGGCCGAAGGCCGGATGAGGGGTTTCTCGTCGCGGGTGAAGACCCCTCACCCCCGCTTCGCGGCACCCTCTCCCCGCGCGGCGGGGAGAGGGACTCTCGATGAGACAGCCCGCCGTGTGCTCGGCGGCCGGTCCATCCTCGCCCTCCTCTCTCTGCTCGCGCTCACCGTCTGCACCGCCAGCTCCTCACGTCGCGAGCAGATCAAGTTCTGGGGACTCGGTCGTGAGGGCGAAGTGGTGGCCCAGCTCATTCCGGAGTTCGAGCGTCGCAATCCCGGCATCCATGTCGACGTGCAGCAGATCCCCTGGACCGCAGCGCACGAGAAACTGCTGACCGCCTACGTCGGCAGCGCCACACCGGACGTGGCGCAGATGGGCAACACCTGGATCCCGGAGTTCCACGCCATCCATGCCCTGGACAGCCTCACGCCTCGTCTGGCGACGTCGCCGATCCATCGCGACGATTACTTCCCGGGGATCTGGGCCACCAACGAAGTGGACGGCCAACTCTACGGCGTGCCCTGGTACGTCGACACGCGCGTGATGTTCTACCGGACCGACCTGCTGGCGAAAGCGGGGGTCACCCGCCCGCCGCGCACCTGGAGCGAATGGTTCGACGCGATGCACCGCATCAAGAGCCGCAACCTGGCGCGCTTCGCCATCCTGCTTCCGATCAACCAGTGGGAAGAGCCCACCATGTTCGCCCTGGCCCAGCAGTCGTCGCTGCTGCGCGATGGAGGCCGCTATGGCGCCTTCTCGCAGCCGGAATTCGTCCGCGCCTTCTCCCAGTACATCGACCTTTTCCGCAAGGGATACGCTCCCGCGGTGAGCAACACGCAGGTGGCGAATGTGTATCAGGGGTTCGCCCAGGGCGACTTCGCCATGTACCTCAGCGGCCCGTGGAATGTCGGCGAAATGCGGGCCCGCCTGCCGCCGGAAATGAAGGACCGCTGGAGCACCGCGCCGATGCCTGCTCCCGACGGCATGCGCTGGCCGGGAGCCTCTCTGGCAGGGGGAGCGAGCCTGGTGATCTTCCGCAACAGCGCGCACAAAGAGGCGGCCTGGAAGCTGATCGAGTTCCTCTCCGAGCCGGCGCAGCAGATCCGCTTTTTCGAACTGACCAAAGACCTGCCCGCAAACAAGGGGGCCTGGAAGACGCGCGAGCTGACCACCGATCCGTACATCGCCGCATTCCGCAAGCAGCTCGAGAACGTCCAGCCACTGCCGGCGGTCCCGGAGTGGGAGCGGATCGCCACGGCCATTTACGAGGATGGCGAATCGGCCATCCGAGGACGGATGACCGTACAGCAGGCGGTGGCGGATCTGGATCGGAAAGCGGACGAGATTCTGGCCAAGCGGCGCTGGGTCCTGACGCGAACGGGAGGGCACTGAATGAAGAGCGAAGTCCGCGCCGCGCTGATTCTGCTCTCCCCGGCGCTGGCGGTGATCGGCCTGTTCTTCCTGCTGCCGGCGGTGGCCGCGCTGGGACTGAGCGTGACCGATTTCGACATCTACGCACTGGGCGACATCCACAACATCCGCTTCGTCGGATTGCGCAACTACGTGGAGCTGCTGCACAACCGCGTCTTCTGGCAGGCCCTCTCCAACACGATGTACTTCACGTTCGTCGGCGGCCCGCTGACGGTCATCGTTTCGCTGGCTGCCGCACTGCTGGTCAATGCCCGGCTGGCGCGTTTCAAGAGTTTCTTCCGCACGGTGTTCTTCACGCCGGTGGTGACCACCATGGTCGCCGTGGCCATCGTGTGGCGTTACCTCTACCATCCGCGCTTCGGCCTGCTGAACCGGCTGCTCGACCTCGTGCACATCGCGCCGATCGACTGGCTGGGCGATCCGCGATGGGCCATGCCGGCGCTGATCGCCCTGTCGGTGTGGAAGAACTTTGGCTACACCATGATCATCTTCGTGGCCGGGCTGCAGAGCATCCCCGGCGATCTGTACGAGTCGGCGCGGATCGACGGCGCCAGCGCGCTCCAGCAGTTCCGGCACGTAACCCTGCCCATGCTGGCTCCGACGTTTCTGTTCGTGGGCATCATCACCGGCATCTCGTTTCTGCAGCTCTTCGCAGAACCGTACGTGATGACGCGGGGCGGTCCGCTCAACTCCACGCTGTCGGTGGTCATGCTGATGTACGAGCAGGGCTTCCGCTGGTGGAACATGGGATACGGCGCCGCCGTGGCCTTCATCCTCTTCATCCTGATCGCCGCGGGGACTCTCATCCAGTTCTCGCTGCAGAGGAACGCCCGCTCATGAGCCGCGTTCTCCGGTCCACGCTGCTTTTCCTGGCGTTGCTTGCCGGCGCCGCCGTCACCGCCACGCCCCTGCTCTGGATGGTTTCCGCGTCGCTGATGCCCACCGGCGAGGCCACCACCTACCCGCCCCGCCTGCTGCCCAGCGCGATCACCTTCGCGCATTACCACGACCTGTTCACCCGCCTGAACTTCGGCCGCACCTTTCTGAACAGCGTGATCGTGGCCGGCGGCACCACCTTGATCTCCCTGCTCCTCAACTCCATGGCCGGATACGCCTTCGCCAAATTGCATTTCGCCGGTCGCGACCGGCTGTTCTCACTGCTGATTGGGGCGCTGGCCATCCCCCTCCAGGTGGGCATGCTGCCGCTGTTTCTCTTCCTCAAAAGCCTCGGCCTGGTCAACAGTTACTGGGGTGTGATGTGGCCCAGTCTGGCTACCATCTTCGGGGTCTTCCTGATGCGGCAGTTCATGCAGAGCATCCCCGACGAGATCCTCGATGCCGCGCGCATCGACGGCGCCGGCGAGCTGCGCATCTACTGGACCATCGTCCTGCCGCTCTCGCTGCCCATCGTCGTCACCCTGGCCATCTTCCAGTTCATGTCCATCTGGAACGATTTCATGTGGCCGCTCATCATCCTCAGCGACGACGCCAAATACACCCTGCCCGTGGCCATCGCCAACCTGGTGGGGGAGCACGTTCAGGATGCGGAGCTGATGATGGCCGGGTCGGTGATCACCGTTCTGCCGGTGCTCGTTCTCTTCATCGCCCTGCAGCGCTACTACATCGCCGGCCTGATGGCCGGGAGCGTCAAGGGATGAAGTGGATGGCGCTGGCGGGGCTGTTTCTCAGCGCGACGCTGGGTACTGACGATGACAGGAGTTCCTACGCCGAGCGCTTTTTTCGCGGCGTTGCTCCGCCTGGCGTGTGGCGCGGCCGTCCCGGCCGCGTCGCGAAGGAACAAATGCGGCCGAGGACGGCCGCACCACACCTGCATCCGGCCTTCGGCATCGGACCTGGCCAGAACCCGCAGCCAGCCCAGACCGGTGTGGCACAGACACTCCCGTCGGTGCCCCCCGCCGACAATCCGGCCGCGCCCATCACCCTCGACGACTTTGAATCCCTCGCCGCCTGGTCGCCTCACCCTTCCGACGGGGTCGATCTTCATCTGGCGCAGGAAGCCGGCGCGCATGGTCAGGCCATGCGGCTCGATTTTGATTTCCACTCGCGCGGCGGTTACGCCATTGCCCGGCGCAAGGTGGACCTCGATCTCCCGGCCAACTACGCGTTCACCTTCGCACTGCGCGCCAACGCCCCGATCAACAATCTCGAATTCAAGCTCATCGACTCCAGCGGCGAGAACGTGTGGTGGGTGAACCGCCGCGACTTCGAGTTCCCGCACGATTGGAAAACGGTCTCCTTCAAGAAACGCCAGATCTCCTTCGCCTGGGGGCCGGCGGGCGGCGGCGAGGCCCGACACATCGCGGCCATCGAAATCGTGGTCACCGCAGGAACGGGCGGACAGGGAACCGTCTGGATCGACGACGTGACCCTGACCCCGCTTCCACCCTCCCGCAGCGGCGCCGCGACCTTCGGTCCCTGGCGCAGCGACGACAACACTCCGGCATTCACCGCCGACCTCGGTCAACTGCGCGAAATCGGCGGTCTGCAGCTCGATTGGGACCTGGCGAATTACGCAGCGGATTACATCGTCGAGCTCTCCCGGGACGGCGAACATTTCGAGACCGTGCGAACGGTGACTGGCGGTCGAGGAGGACGGCGGTTTCTCTACCTTCCTGACGCGGAGGCCAGACTCATTCGCATCCGCTCGATCCGGAGCAGCGCAAAAACTGGCGTACGTCTGGACGCGCTGAAGGTCCAGCCGGTGGACTGGGCTCCGACCACGAACGACTTCTTTTCCCTGATCGCGCGCGAGTCCCGGCCCGGCCACTATCCGCGCTATCTCCTCGGTGAGCAGACCTACTGGACGATCGTGGGGGCCGATGGCGCGGCGGAGGAAGCTCTGGTTGGAGAGGATGGCGCGGTCGAACCGTTCAAGGCCGGGTTCTCCATCGAGCCCTTTCTTTACGAGCACCGGCTGATGAGCTGGAGCGGTTCCACCGAACGGCAAACCCTCGAGGACGGTTACCTCCCCATCCCCACTGTGACGCGACAGGAAGACGGTCTTTCCCTGATGGTCACCGCTACCGTGAGCGAGTCCTCCACCCTCTATCTGCGCTACCGCGTCGCCAGCGTGCGCGACACCCGCGTGAAGCTGTCTCTGGCCATCCGGCCCTTCCAGGTCAATCCTTCCACGCAATTCCTGAACACCACCGGCGGCGCCTCCCCCATTCATCGCCTCTCGTATGGCTCCGAGGGCGTGACCATCAACGGCACGCAGCAGCTGCACACGTTGACGCCACCCACTCAATTCGGCGCGGCCACATTCGACGAGGGCGACATCACCGAGTTCCTTCGCCTCGGTGAGTTGCCATCCAGCACGAGCGTAGAGGACACCGCATTCGGTTACGCGTCGGGGGCGCTTTCCTACGATTTGGATCTGAGGGCAGGGACCGCTCAAGAGGTACTCATCGCCGTCCCTCTCGCCGCTCCTCTTCAAAAGGGTTCGGCAGTCCGCGCGCCCGACTTCGAGGCGATGGCGCAGTCCTGGCGCGGACGGCTCAACCATCTCATCATCGACATCCCGGCCGCGCCGGAGATCGCCGACACCGTCCGCGCCAACCTGGCCTACATGCTGATCAATCGTGACGGCCCGGCCCTGCAGCCCGGCTCGCGATCGTACGAGCGCGCCTGGATTCGAGACGGTGCGCTGATCGCATCCGTGCTGCTGCGGATGGGGATGAAAGACGTCCCCGCAGAGTTTGCGAAGTGGTTTGCGAAGTATCAGTACGACAACGGCAAAGTGCCCTGCTGCGTCGACAAGCGCGGCGCCGACCCGGTCCCCGAGAACGACAGTCACGGGGAACTGATCCTCCTGGTTGGCGATCTGTACCGGGCCACGCACAAGATTTCGCTGGTGCGGAAGCTGTGGCCACGCGTCGACGGCGCGGCGCGGTACATCCAGTTGCTCCGCAGCCAGAATCACAACGCGTTCGAAGGTCTGGTCACCGAATCGATCAGTCACGAGGGGTACTCCGCCAAGCCGCAACACTCGTATTGGGATGACTTCTTCGCCCTCCGTGGGATGTACGAAGCCTCGCGCCTGGCCGGCGTGATCGGGAAGGGCGCGCGGCAACGGGAGCTGGCCGCTCAGGCGGAAGACTTCCGCCGCGATCTGGTCGCCTCCATCGAGCGGACCATGAAGGAACACGCCATCGACTTCATCCCCGGCTCCGCGGAGCTGGGCGACTTTGACGCCACCTCCACCGCGATCGGTGTGTCCCCTCTCGGACTCACGTCGATTCTGCCGGGTGCCGCACTGGATCGAACGTTTGCGAAATACCTCGAGGAGTTCCGAGCCCGCCGTGATGGTCGCAAGGAGTGGGACGACTACACACCGTACGAGATGCGCATCATCGGCGCGCTGGTCCGCCGAGGAGAGCGCGCCGCGGCGCATGAGCTGCTCGACTACTTCATGAACGATCGCCGCCCGGCCGGCTGGCGTCACTGGGCGGAAGTGGTCGGACGCGATCCACGCAAGCCCCGATTCATCGGCGACATGCCGCACTCCTGGATCGCCTCCGACTTCATGCGCTCGGTACTGGACTTCTTCGCATTCGAGCGTGAAGACGGTGCGCTGGTCGCAGGAGCCGGCATCCCGGCGCGATGGATCGAAGGGAGGACGTTGCACGTCGGACCGCTGCCCACCGCAGCAGGCGCGTTCGAACTCTCCATGCGCGGCGAGAGCAAGCGCGTCTGGATCGACCTCGGCGGCCATCTTCGACCCTCAGGAGGCATCGTGGTCCGTTCGCCCTACGACCTGCCCATCCGCGAAGCGACCGTCGACGGGAAATCCGTGGAGCACACCGACTCGGAGATCACAGTGAAGGCTGCGCCGGCGAAAGTGGTGTTCCGGTACTGATCGCCATCTTCCCGCGCCTCGCCACCGTGCATTTGCGAGCGCTGACGGCTCCGCGGGCCAAGGTCACTTCCGGACGGCGGAAAGGGTCGCCCGGAGGAACTTGTTCACCTTCCTGCTGGAGTCGAAGACTTTCGCGACGTCCGGTTCAAGAAGGACCAGCACGCCGCCTGCCTCGCGGCTGAAATGTTTCGCGAAACGATTTGGCCCGGCCTTGGAAAAGTCGTACTCAGGTCGCATCTCACCCACGGCGGCCTTCGGTCGGGAGCTACTCTTCCTGGTAGACATGTCGTTCTTTGCGGGTCGCCAGCCGCGCCGAGATGATTCGGATTGCAGCGTCCCGCTGAACAAAGGATACCACCACGATTCGACCGGTCACCGAGCATCCGAGTAGCAGTTCACGGTCTTCAGCGGTGGAATGGTCTGGATCTGTTGTGATCCGCGCCAGAGGATCTGGAAACGCCGTCGTCGCCTCGTGGAACGTGACGCCGTGCTTGCGGCGGTTTCCGGATGCCTTCGTCGCGTCCCATGAGAAGAAGAAGCTCATCGGCAAACCAAACGATCCCCGATCTGCAGCCTAGGCCTCAACCGCCGGCGTGCCGCCCTTGGCCTCGATCCGCGCTTCGCTCTCCGCATCGAACAGATGCAGCGCGGCGAGATCGATCTTCATGCCGACCTGATCGCCGTGGCGCGCGGTGACCTGCGGTCCGACGATGGAGACCAGGCGCTCGCTTCCGGCCTTCGCGTAGATGATCGATTCGTGGCCGATCGGCTCGAGGACTTCCACTTCCGCCGGCAGCACGCCGGCCTCGCCGCTCGCGGAACGGGCCACCACATCGATGTTCTGCGGGCGGATCCCGGCGATCACCTTCTGGTCCTCGCGCACCAGGCTTCGGAAACGATCGGGCAGCGGCAGTGAGAACTCGGCGGTCTTGAGCGCGCCGTGCGTGACGACCGCCGGGATGAGATTCATGGGCGGCGTTCCGATGAACTGAGCCACGAAGGAGTTCGCCGGCCGTTCATAGACTTCCAGAGGCGTACCGAGCTGCTGGAGCTTGCCGCCGCGCATCACCGCGATGCGGTTGCCCATGGTCATGGCCTCGACCTGATCGTGCGTGACGTACACCGCAGTGGTGCCGAGGTTCTGCTGCAGGCGGGTGATCTCGGCGCGCATCTGGACGCGCAGTTTGGCGTCGAGATTGGACAGCGGCTCGTCGAAGAGAAAGACCGCGGGCTGGCGGACGATGGCCCGGCCGAGGGCCACGCGCTGGCGCTGGCCGCCGGAGAGATCTTTCGGCTTGCGATCGAGGAGGGGCACCACACCGAGGACCTCCGCGGTCTCCGCCACACGGCGATCGACTTCCTCTTTGGCCGCGTGCCGCATCTTCAGCCCGAAGGCGAGGTTTTCCCGCACCGTCATGTGCGGATAGAGCGCGTAGCTCTGGAAGACCATGGCGATGTCGCGATCCTTGGGAGGGAGTGTGTTGACGACCTTCCCTCCGATGGAGATGGTCCCTTCGGTCAGCTCTTCCAGGCCGGCAATCATCCGCAGCGCGGTCGACTTGCCACAACCTGAAGGACCGACCAGGACCATCAACTCGTGATCCTCAACATGAAGGTCGAGAGCCTCGATCACGGAGACGGCGCCATAACGTTTGGAGACTCCGCGGAACGTCACGTCGGACATAGCGGGTGAAGCCTACCGGAAGGAGCGATCGGCGGTGGGAAAATCTGCGACAGCAACGGGCGGGTGGGAAAGGACACTCTTGTCAGCGATCCGCCCGGAATTGCCGTCGCGATAGACTCCACCAATCATGCCGCTGGTCACCATCTCTCTCCGCAAAGGCCGAACCCCCGAAGCCGTACGATCGATCTCCGACGGCGTCCATGAGGCGCTGGTGACGCAAGCCAACGTTCCGGCCGACGATCGCTTTCACATCCTTCACGAGCTGGAGCACGACGCGTTGATCGCCCATCCGTCGTACGGCGGCGTACAGCGATCCGAAGGGCTGGTCATCATCGAGATCGTTCTCAATGCAGGCCGGACCGTCGAGGTGAAAAAGAACCTCTACGCGGACATCGCAGCGCGGCTGCTGCAGGGCGCTGACGTCCGGAGCGACGACATCCTGATCTCGCTGGTCGAGGTCACCAAAGAGAACTGGTCCTTTGGCGGAGGCCGCGCCACCTACGCGTAGGGGAATCGGCGGCCGGCACGGCCGGCGGCGCTGGTTGCCCAAGGCTCCGCCAAGATCACGCTCCAAGTCGTTCTGCCGCGCAGGCTCCAAGTTAGGCCGGACGCCCTGCCGGCACGTTGCCCGGCCCCGGAAATCCCTTCGATCTCGGTTTGTTCGACCGAGGAAGAGCCGGAAACCGGTACTGACGAGATCAGGCCTTTCCTTGTAGAATGCGCGGCCCGAACCGGTTGTTCTTGCCCGTCGCGAAACCCGTACCTCGGTTCGCACGTCACATCGACGCGCCGGCTTCGGCCCCACACAACTATGATTCGACGACTCTCACTCTGCCTCGCGGCTGCTACGCTCGCCGGCTCTGCCCTCGCGCAATCGGGGCAATCCACCCCGCAGCAACCACCTTCGAAGCCGAAGCCGGGCACGATTCTCGACCGTCCCGACTCGGGACGGATCACCTCGGCGCCCGAGCCAGCGGCCGCCCCACCCAGCGCGCCGGCGGCAACCGCCACTCCATCGACCGGTTCCCTTGCCGGATTGCCCATCGAGCGGTTCGAGGCCGTTGGCAACGCTTCGGTCGCCAGCGACACCATCCGCGTCTACCTGGGGATCAACCCTGGCGACCCCTTCAATCCGGAGCAGGTCCAGAAGAATTTTCCCAACCTCTGGCAGACCGGCCTTTTCGACGACATCCGCATCGAAGCGGATCGCGGGACCAAAGGGGTCATCGTCCGAGCTGTGGTCAGGGAACGTCCGCGCATCGGGTCTGTGGAGTTCCGAGGGAACAAGGAGCTCAACTCCACAAAGATCACCGAGGCGCTGGAAAAGGAAAAGATCGACCTGCACATCGGAAGCACCATCGAACAGACGCTGGTCCGTCGCGCCGCCGAGTCCATCAAAAAGGCCTACAGCGAGTCCGGCTTTGAAGGGGTGACCGTCGATTCCTCCACCGAGGATCTGTTGGAGCCGGGCGAGAAAAAGATCGTCTTCAACATCACCGAGGGCGTGAAGGCCACCGTTTCCAAGATCGAGTTCACCGGCAACGAGCACTTCTCCAGCCGGAAACTTCGCGGCCAGATGAAGGAAGTGAAGCCAAACAACATCGTCACCTGGATCCGGAAGAAGAATCTCTACATCCCGTCGAAGCTCGATGAGGATCTGGAGCACATCAAGAATTTCTACCAGGACTTCGGCTACCAGAACATCTCGTTCGGCGAGCCGCAGATCGTCACCGTGGGAAGCCGGAAGAGACCGCGGGTCAGGATCACCATCCCGGTCAAAGAGGGCACCATCCATCGCTTTGGCGAAGTCACCCTCAGCGGCAACACCGTTTTCACCAGCGACCAGATGATCGGGAACTGGCCCCTGAAAAAGGGCGACATCATCCGGCGCAAGCCGATCCAGACGCGCCTCGACGCATTCAATGATCTCTATCGCGTTCGCGGGTACATCTACGCGTACATCAACCCGGAGTACGTGGAGCGCGATCAGGACGTGACGGACGTTCACATCCAGGTCTTCGAAGGCGATCAGTTCCGGCTGGGACGCCTGGAGTTTCAGGGCAACACCACCACTAAAGACAAGGTTCTCCGTCGCGAGATCTTCCTCGAAGAGGGGCAGATCATGGACATGGAGACCTTCAAGCAGTCGCTCTACAAGCTGGGGCAGCTGGGCTACTTCAAGGTCACCGACAACCCGGACTTCAAGGTCAACCAGGAGAAGAAGGTCGTCGACATCACGGTCAAGGGCAACGAGGAAGGGAAGAACGACGTGCAGTTCGGTGGCGGTTACTCCGAGGGCACCGGCTTCTTCGTGCAGACCCAGTTCTCCACGCGCAACTTCCTCGGCGAAGGGGAGAATCTCGGGCTGAGCTTCCAGCGCGGCAACCGCCAGAACTTCTTCTCGCTCTCCTACTCCGATCCCTGGTTCCTGGACACGCCGAACAGCCTGGGGGTCTCGATCTTCAACCGCAGCACGCACTTCCCCGCTCTGATCGGGTACGAGGAGCGCAGCAAAGGCGGCTCGGTGGCCTACGGCTACCGGCTCCATCGTTTCGACAGCCTCTCGGTGGTTTACGGACTGGAACACGTCCGGACCCACGAGGAGACCAATCTCTCTCCTGATCTCAACGGAAACGTTCCCATCTCCACCATCAGTGACTCGACGTATACCTATTCGTCGATCGGGCCTTCGTACAACTACGACTCACGCGACAACCCGTTCGACACCACGCGCGGCATGCGCGTAGCCCTCTCCACCAGCTTCGCCGGCGGACCGCTGGGAGGATCGATCCACTCCTTCCGCCCCACCTTCCAGCTGACGCGCTTTTTCAAGCTCTCCAAGCGGTCCGCGGTCAGCTTCAACACCGACCTCGGATACCTCAAGCCGCTGAACAAGGACTGCGCCATCACCCTGGACCAGATCAACGAAACCAACACCAAGCTGTGCGTTCCCCGCGGCCAGCGCTTCTTTGTGGGCGGCGAGTACTCGGTGCGCGGCTTCGAGTACGGCACCCTGGGACCGAGCGAAGTCTTCGGGGGCCAGTCGCAGTACGCCGGCGGTTACAAGCAGGTCGTGCTGAACGGCGAATACATTTTCAAAGTCAACGATCCCCTGCGCTTCGTGATCTTCGGGGACGCCGGCTATGGATACGCCCTCAAGGACAAGGTGGACTTCAAGAAGCTGCGCTACTCCACCGGCGCCGAGTTGCGGGTCTTCCTTCCGGTCTTCCAGTTTCCGATCCGGTTCATCTATGCCATCAACCCCAGCCCCAAGCCGGGTGACAAGTTCCAGAGTGTTCAGTTCACCATCGGGAATACCTATTGATCCGGTGGGGATTCCAAGTTCCGGTCCATGCAACCAAAGGAGATTTCATGAAGAAGTTCCTCGTTACCATCGCGGTTGCCGCGCTGGCTGCTCCCATGTTCGCGCAAGCCCCGCAGCGCCTCGCTGTGGTGGATGTCAACAAAGTGCTGCTGAATTCAGCGCCCGGAAAAACTGCCTACGAGCGTCTGAAGAAGATGCAGGACGACCGCATCGCCCGGGCCCAGAAACTGGATGAAGAGATCCGCACTCTGGACAGCGACATCAACACCAAGAAGCTCTCGCTGAGCGAAGACAAGCTCACCGACATGGCCAAGCAGCTGTCCGACAAGAAAATCGCCATGCAGCGCTTCGCTCAGGACGCCGATCGCGAAATGAGTGAGGCTCGCGACAAGACGCTGGCCGAACTGGAGCAGCGCATCAAGCCGGTCATCGACTCCGTGGGCAAGGAAATGGGGCTGGCCGTCATCTTCAACAAGTTCGAGTCCGGACTGGTTTACGCCTCCGACGCCATCGATATCACCGACACCGTCACCAAGAAGTTCAACGAGCTGACCTCAGCACCGGCACCGGCCGCTGCGCCGGCTGTTCCGAAGAAAAAATAGGCACCCTCTGCTCCGCCGAAAGCCTCCCCGCGCGGGAGGCTTTTTTCGTTCTGCCGGTCTCTCGCACCGCCGCCCACCACCGCTGGGCAACCAGCGCCGCCGGCCGTGCCGGCCCAGGGGCATGGGTGCGTGGCCGTTGCCTTACAATGCGCCCCCAATGGCCGCCGTTCCGATTCAGGAGGTTGCATCGTTCGTCGGCGGGCACTGGAACGGGCCCTCGGATCTGCAGATTGAAGGCGTGGCCCCTCTGTCCGACGCCGGCTCGCGGCAGCTGAGCTTCCTCTCCAATCCAAAGTATGCGGGGCTCCTGGAGTCGACGCGAGCGGGAGCGATCCTGGTGTCCGCGGAGCTGTCGGGCGATCCGCGCTTTCTGTCCGTCGAGAATCCGTACGCCGCGATGGCTCGCGTCGTCAGCCGCTGGTTCGCGGCGCGCCCCATGCCGCAGGGGATTTCGCCGCTGGCTTCCATCGCCGCCACCGCCCGACTGGGAGCGAATGTCGCCGTGGGCCCGTTCACAACGATCGGCGAGAACGTCGTCCTGGGCGACGGCGTCTCGGTCTTTTCGAACGTGTCCATCGAAGACGGTTGCACCATCGGGGAAGGCTCCGTCCTCTATCCGCAGGTGGCCATCTACTACGGCACCATCATCGGCCGGCGCTGCATCGTCCACAGCGGCGCCGTCATCGGAGCGGATGGCTACGGTTTCGCCACCGAGGGGGGGCGGCACCACAAAATCCCCCAGGTCGGAATCGTGCGCATTGAGGATGACGTGGAGATCGGTGCCGGAACGACCATCGATCGGGCCTCTATGGGAGAGACGCTGATCGGCGAAGGCACCAAGATCGACGATCAGGTCATGATCGGCCACAACGTCCGGGTGGGGAAGCATTGCCTGCTGGTGGCCCAGGTCGGGATCGCCGGCTCCACCGTGCTCGGCGACTCCGTGGTCGTGGCCGGACAGTCAGGTTTCGGCGGGCACCTCAAGATCGGAAGCCGGGTGCAGGTCGCGGCGAAGAGCGCCGTCCTGCACGATGTGCCCGACGACACCAAAGTGATGGGCTCGCCCGCGATTCCCTTCCGCGATTTCGCCCGCCGCGAAGGATTGCTCAAACGGATGTTGAAACGGGAGAAAGAGGAACCGGGGGGAAACGAGAAACCAGAAACCAGAAACCAGAAGTGATTCCCCCGGCGCCAGGATCGCTTCTGGTTTCTAGTTTCTAGTTTCCCCCTGCCTTCTGGTTTCTGCTTCAATGCCACGCGCCACGAGGTCATTCATGCTGACGATCCAAGAGATTCTGAAGATTCTGCCGCACCGCTACCCCATGCTTCTGGTCGATCGCATCCTGGAGCTTGAAGCGGGCAAGCGCGTGGTGGGACTGAAAAATGTTTCGGCGAACGAGCAGTTTTTTCAAGGCCATTTCCCCGGCGCTCCGGTCATGCCCGGCGTCCTCATCGTGGAGGCCATGGCCCAGTGCTGTGCGGTTCTCTTTCTCCACGAGATCGAGAATCGTGACGAAAAGCTGTTCCTCTTCGGCGGGATCGACAAGGCCAGATTTCGGCGGCCGGTGGTTCCAGGGGACCAGTTGCGCCTGGAGTGCACGGTCCTGCAGAAACGCTCCAACACGGTGCGCATGAAGGGCGTGGCCACGGTGGAGGGGGCGGTGGTGGCGGAAGCGGAAATGCTCAGTGTGATGACCGAGAGGCCTCGCTGACATGCCGAAGATCCATCCCACCGCCGTCGTCAGCCCCGAGGCAGTGCTCGCCCCTGACGTGGAGGTCGACGCCTTCGCTCTGATCGGACCGCAGGTCACCATCGGCGCCGGAACCACGATCGGGCCTTATACCCGGATCGAAGGACCGACGACCATCGGCGAGCGCAATCGCTTCCACGGGTATGCCGCGATCGGCAGTCCTCCCCAGGACCTCAAGTACAAGGGCGAGCGAACCGAGCTGGTCATCGGCAACCAAAACCTTTTTCGCGAGTTCGTCACCGTCAACCGCGGGACTGCCGGCGGTGGCGGCAGGACCACGATCGGATCGAACAACTTTTTCATGGCCTACTCGCATGTGGCGCATGACTGTCACATCGGTGACGGCACCATCTTCGCGAACAACGCCACTCTGGCAGGGCATGTGGACGTGGGCGACTTCGCCACCATCGGCGCATTCTCCGCGATCCATCAGTTCTGCCGTGTGGGCGATCACGCCTTCGTCGGCGGCGCCACCATCGCCACGCAGGACGTTCTGCCCTACGTCAAGACCGTCGGCAGCAGGCCGGCTGCGACCTACGGGATCAATAGCGTCGGCCTGGAGCGCAAGGGCTTTCAGAAAGACACCATCGAGGCTCTGCAGCGGGCATACCGCATTCTGGTGCGGTCGAAGCTCAAGCTCGAGGATGCGCTGCAGCGGATCGACACCGAGCTGGGCATGTACTCGGAAGCGCGCGAGCTGGTCGAGTTCGTCCGAAGCGCAAAACGGGGCGTGATCCGATGAACGTGGCCGCTCGATGACAACCGGCCGAACCGCGATCGGCGTGGTGGGCACCGGGTATCTGGGACGGCTTCACGCCCGCGTGCTCACGGAAATGCCTGAAGCCGAGGTGGTGGGCTTCGTGGAGCCGGACGACACCATCGCCGCTGAGGTCAGTGCCTCTCTGGGGCTGCGGCGATTCGCCTCGGTGTCCGAGCTCGCCCAGCACGTGCAGTGTGCGGTGGTGGCCACACCGACCATCACCCATTCCGCAGTGGCCGCTGAGTTGCTCGAGGCCGGCCGCGACGTGCTGGTGGAGAAACCGATCACCGATAAGGCAGACGACGCCGGCCGGCTGGTGGCACTGGCGGCGCGCGGCGAACGAATTCTGCAGGTCGGCCACGTCGAGCGATACAACCCGGCCATCATCGCCGTCGCCCCACTCCTCCACGATGTGCGCTACGTTGAGGCAGAGCGTCTGGGCGTGTTCGTGGGCCGATCGCTCGATGTCGATGTCCTGCTCGACCTCATGATCCACGATCTGAATCTCGTGCTCTCGCTCCTGGGGCAGCGGGTGGTGGATGTCCGCGCCGTCGGAGTGCCGGTGCTCACCGACAAGGTCGACATCACCAACGTCCGCCTGGAGCTCGAAAACGGTGCGGTGGCCAATCTCACCGCCAGCCGCGTCTCGCAGGAGCGCGTGCGCAAGATCCGCTTTTTCAGCAGCGAATCCTACGTCTCCGTCGATACCAAAGAGCAGGAAGTGAAAGGCTACCGGCTGGCTGGCCGCTCCATCCAGCCGCTGGAGATCCACGTGGAGAAGAAGGAGCCGCTGCGCGCGGAGCTGGAAGCCTTCATCGCCTGCGTTCGGAGCCGGCAGCAACCGCTGGTTTCAGGAGAGGACGGCAGGCAGGCGGTTCTGCTGGCCAACGAAGTGGCTGCGGCCATTGAGCGATCGATCTCCCGCTTCCGGGCCTGACCGATCGCCAGGAGAAATCATGACGGACGCGGTGGTAGGAATCATCGGCGGCTCAGGGCTCTACGAGATGCAGGGTTTGCGCGTGCTGCACGAGCGCAGCGTGGAGACTCCCTTTGGAGAGCCGAGCGACCCCTATGTGATCGGGGAGGTCGACGGCGTACGGGTGGCGTTCCTTGCCCGGCACGGCCGAGGACATCGCCGGCTTCCCGGGGAGTTGAATTACCGGGCGAACATCTTCGGGTTCAAGGTCCTCGGCGTGCACACCATCCTCTCGGCCAGCGCGGTCGGCTCGATGAAAGAAGCGTATGCACCGACCGACATCCTGTTCCCCGATCAGTTCATCGATCGCACCCGCCTGCGCGCCGATACGTTCTTCGGCAACGGGATCGTCGGCCACATCACCTTTGCCGATCCCATCTGCGCCGCTGTCTCCTTCCTCATGAGCGCAGTGGCGCGAGAGGCTGGCGCGCGCGTTCATGACGGTGGCACCTATGTCTGCATCGAGGGCCCGCAGTTCTCCACCCGCGCGGAATCGAAGCTGTACCGATCGTGGGGCGTCGACGTCATCGGCATGACGAACCTGCAGGAAGCCAAGCTGTCCCGGGAGGCGGAGATCTGTTACAGCCCCATGGCCCTCATCACCGACTACGACTGCTGGCACGAGTCGGAACAGGCCGTGAGCGTGGAGCAGATCATGGGATACCTGCGGGCGAATGCAGAGATGGCCCAGACCATCCTTCGCGCCGCCATTCCCGGTGTGGCGGCGCGAACGCGCAACTGCGGATGCCACAACGCGCTGCAGTACGCCATCGTCACCGATCCGGCGCGGATCCCCCCGAAGGTCAAGTCCGACCTCGCGCCGATCATCGGCCGGTATGTGAAATAGACGGGGCGCTCGGGAGGCTGTGCCTTTCGTAGCGTCGGCGCCCGGAGCGGCGGGGGTGCCGGGCAGGAAGCGAAGGATCTGCAATCACGAAGGCCGCACTCTCCCATCGAGAGTCCTTCTCCCCGCGCACGGGGAGAAGGTGCCGAAGGCGGATGAGGGGATCTCACCCG
>JBKJQB010000348.1:0-29720 GCA_046594105.1 Thermoanaerobaculia bacterium | reverse complement strand
GGACGGCCCGGAGGAAGGCGCTTTCATTTCGCTGCTGCGGCCGCCATCATCTGGGGAGTTGTCGCTGGCTGATTCACCAGGTCGGTGTATTCGAACAGCGCCGTGGACAGATAACGTTCCCCGGAGCTGGGGAGGATGGCCACGACCCGTTTCCCGGGGCCGAGCTCTTTGGCGATCTCGAACGCCGCGGCGGTAATCGCTCCGGCAGAGATCCCCACGAAAATGCCTTCCTCTTTTGCCAGACGCCGGGCCAGGGACACGGACTGGTCAAAGGTCGCGTCGAAGATCCGATCGACCACCTTGGGGTCATAGATGGCCGGGATCATCCCCGCCCCGATTCCCTGAATCTTGTGAGGATTGTGGGTGCCTCCCTTGAGGACCTGGGACTCGATCGGCTCCACCGCCACCATGATGATCTTGGGATTCTTCTCTTTGAGCACCTGACCGATGCCGGTGATGGTGCCTCCCGTGCCCACGCCAGCCACCACCGCGTCGACCTTGCCGCCGGTATCGCGAAGGATCTCCTGCGCCGTCGTCTCGCGATGGACCTTTACGTTGGCGGGGTTATCGAACTGACGCGAGAGCCAGGCTCCCGGGGTCTTCGCCGCATATTCTTCGGCGACGCGCTGGGCTTCCTTGATGCCTTTGGGGCCGGGCGTGAGCATGAGCTCCGCGCCGAGGGCCTGGAGCAGTTTGCGGCGCTCCACCGACATGGTGTCCGGCATCGCCAGAGCGCACTTGTAACCCTTGGCTGCGGCGACGAAGGCCAGGCCGATTCCGGTATTGCCGCTGGTGGCTTCGACGATGGTGCCGCCCGGTTTCAGTGCGCCGGAGCGCTCGGCATCTTCCACCATGGAGATGGCGATGCGGTCCTTGACCGACGACAACGGATTGAACGACTCCATCTTGACCACCACTTCCGCGGAGCCTTCGGGAACGATGCGATTGAGCCGGATCATCGGAGTGTTTCCGATCGTCTCGGTGATGTCGTTGTAGATCTTTCCATGTTGCATGGTTTTGGTTCCTCCTGAAAAGCGGAGACCCGAACTTGCGTTTGGGTCCAGTCGGTTGAGGGGATGGAGAGCCGGTGCCAGCGCGACTAGCCGTTCGCGGTTCCGAGACGTGCAGGCCAGCGACAGCAACGAACGATCAATTGGATTCAATCACGCTACGTCCAACGGGAAAGGGTGTCAAATCAGGCAGCATTGGCCCCTTCTCCGAGGTAGCGGTAGCCGATTTTGGCGACCGCCACGATCACCGAATCATCCGTCCCTACGGCCTTCTGCAGCTTGCGGCGGAGGCGGGTGACGTGGGTGTCGACGGTCCGGCTGTTGAGATTCAGATCCACTCTGTAGTTCCAGACGCGAGACAGCAGTTCGTCGCGCGGGACCACGCGCTCCTTGTTGCGAAACAGATACATCAGGAGGTCGAACTCCTTCGGCGACAGCTTGAGTTTCTGATTCTTGGCAGAAGCCTCCCGGGTGGAGGGATCGAGCTTGATGAGGGTGTCCTCGCAGATGGCCCGAGCGACGCCGGCCGTATCACTGCGGCGCATCACCGCGTCGATGCGCGCAAAAAGCTCCTGCAGGCCGAACGGCTTGGTCACGTAGTCATCCGCACCGCCACGGAGCCCCCGCACCTTGTCGGTCTCCTGTCCCCGAGCGGTCAGAAGGATGACCGGAACTTTCGACGATTTCCGGATGTGGTCGAGAACTTCAAATCCGCTCTTCTTCGGCAGCATGAGGTCGAGGAGCACGAGGTCTGGCTGCTCGGAGTGATAGAGGCGGATCGCTTCGTCGCCGTCTGCCGCCTGCACGGTCTCGTAGTTTTCCAGCCGTAGATTGATCTCCAGACCCTGACGGAGGCCCGCTTCGTCTTCCACGATGAGAATCTTGGTCATGGTTCGTCTCCGCTCTTCTTTACGCAGCTGGGGTCGGGGGAGTTTCTTCAGGTGGTCTGGGTGGTGAGCTCGGCGAGGACTTCCTCATCATCGCGCTCGAGGGTCCGGGGAAACAGCAAACGGAAGGTGGATCCGGAGCCGGGAAGGGATTCCACTTCGATCCGGCCGCCATGCGAGGCGACGATCTGTTGCACCAGGGTCAGGCCGAGGCCGGCGCCGCGCCGGGTCTGCGTATCGGAGAATTCCGCCCGGTAGTACGGCTCGAAGATGCGCGACAGGTCGCCGCTCTCGATTCCGATCCCCCGATCGCGCACCTCGATGACCACATCCTCGTCGGTTTGCCTCACGGAGATCTCCAGCAGTTTCTCATCGTCGGAGTATTTGATCGCGTTGTCGATCAGATTCAATACGGCACGGGAAACGGCCTCACGATCCCAGGACTGCTCGTCGATGGAGTCGTCAATGAACAGGCGTACGTCGAATCCCTTGCTGCGGATCCAGGACTCGTAGGTGGAGATGAGTGTGGTCACCAGGTCGTCCGGATAGACAGGAGTGAGGGCCAAGGTCTTTTCGTGGAGGTTCTGCATGCGGGCCACGTCCAGGACGTTCTCGACGAGGTGCGAGAGGTGGAGCGATTCGCGGAGAATCGAGTCTTCGATCTCCAGGCGCTGCGTTTCTGGTAGCAGCCTGCCGCGCTTGAGCGTCTCAGCGCCCAGCCGGATCATCGACAGCGGAGTGCGCAACTCATGCGAGACGTTGGCGATCAGCGCGGCCCGGAGATTCATGGTTTCTGCTTCTTTCCGAATTCCGCGCACCGCCAGCGACGCGCCGATCGCTGTGAGCAGTAGCGCCACCAGACTCAGACAAAGACTGATGATGCGGGAGTTCTCCCACCCCGAACCGCCCGAACCAGTCTCCACGAAGGCCCGCACCGAGTAGGCAGAGAAAGGAGCAGCGAGCGGAGCCACGTAGGCGAAGCCAATGGGTGAGGGAAACGGGCCACCAGCCATGGCACCAGCAATCAACTCGACCCGAGCCTCATGCGAAAGTTCACGCGCCTGGATCAGGGGACGCTGTCGCAGGGCCGGACGGATCTTTTCCAGAAGACGAACCGGATCGTAGGTGTATCGAATGAGGCCGCTCGCGGTGAAAAACTCTCTGGTCAGGCGTGTGCCGCCGCGCATCTCTGGACGTTCGTTGACGTAGACGGCGCCGGCAGGATCGATATCGGGGACGTAGAGGGCCGAGGCCACCCAGTCATTCCCGTGAATCCAGCTCTGGAGGGCAGGCTCGTTCGGCGATGGCAGCCGGCGCTCGGTCTGCTGCCAGGAGTCGGATGCCCTGAGGATTTCGGCGCGGACCGCGGAGTCCACCCGCCGCGCAGTGATGTCGGCCGTGTATGCCGCGTACTGCATGGCCACCGTTTCGAGACCGTGCTCCGTTCGTGCGGAGAGCTGGTAGGAACGCCAGGCCAGCACTCCCAGGCCGGCGGCGATGATGAAGAAGGGCAGAAGAATCGATGAGGCCCGGCCACGACGGCGCCCGGTGTTGCCAGTGCGCGCCTTCAACGTTGCGGGAAGGCCTCCGGGCATGTTCCTCCGTCGATCACGGCTGCGGCGTCGTCGCGGCCATGGCGTGACTCTGCGCCAGATGCTGGGCGACGATCTTGTCGATCTGAGTTTTCGAGTAGGGCTCCAGGCGCAGGTCCAGTTTCTTGAACGCGCCGTGGCGGCTGATGATGACCCACAGCCGGCCGGTGTCTTTCGTATCGCTGAGGATCTGCTTGAAATCCTTGATGCTGGCGTTGGTCGCCGAGTGACCGTTCACGACGATCAGCCGGTCGCCCGCCCGCAGGTCGCCGCGTTCTGCCGGACTCTCCGGAGTGACCATGCGGATGAGCAGTCCCGGATTGAGCTCCTGCAGCTGGACGCCCAGGTAGCGACGTCCTGTCAACATCGTGCGGATGGCCTGCTCGCAGTCGTGGACAGACGCAGAACACATCTTCCCCTCGTCGCCCTGCGCAACAGCGGCGAGCAGGAAAAGGCCCAGAAGGGCGATGGGAGAGACGCGAAATTTCATGGTGGCGTGCTTGGGCATCGGGCGAATCACAATGTAATGCGGGCGCGGTCCGCCATCGGATACAAATCAGAAAATCTCGGATGAATTCCCTCTGCGCAAAGAGGTTAGCCATCGCGCGTTTCATCCGGCGGACAAGCGAAAGGGCTGTCGGAAAAGGAACCCTGATGGTCTTGGAGCCTGCGCGGCAGAACGTTCTTGGAGCGTGATCTTGGCGGAGACTTGGGCAACCAGCGCCGCCGGCCGTGCCGGCCTAGTGCCGCAACGCTCGGCGCCGAAGAAGGCTTGGATGCGGCTCCGGCGTGTCCGGTCCGTAGACGCGAAGGGCATAGCGGTCGGCCACCACCACTTTTCCTCCCGCCGCGGAGATCTGCGAGGGAGCCACGACGCGCATGCCGCCATCGGAGACGGTAGGAACGGCCGGGTCGGTCAGGTCGATCACGATGATCGACCCATCGTTCGCCACGAAGGCTCGATCGCCATCGGCCGAGAACACGCCGCCGCTGACCTGAGGAATCGATCCCACTTCGACCGGCTGAAGAGGGTCTGCCAGGGAGAAGATGTGGATCGCGGTGGTGGTGCGTGCCAGCAGCAGAGAAGGATGAGCCGCTGTCGCCGCGGAGAGAGCGAGCGACGTGACCGGCAGCGGAATCACCTTCGCGATGTGCGCATCATTGCTCGAGGGAAGTGCGATCACTAGCAGGTCCTGACGTTCCCGGCTGATGTAGGCGACCGGTCCGCCGTCAGCGACGATGTCGATGGGATGGGTCTTCACCCCGGCGATCTGCGCCGGAGAGGAGAAGTGAAAGAAGTCGATCACATGAAATCCGGTATACGGATTTCCTTCCAGCACGCCAGTACCGGCGATGGCCGCCGCGCTCGGGGGGTGACCGCCAGAATGAAACGTGCCGAGGGACTGTGGATGAAAAGGATCGGCCACGTCGACCAGCTGCGCGTCCCCGTTTCCATAAAGGACGACCTGACGGCCGAGCAGCTTGACGAAGGGTTGCGGCTCGTCGAGGCGCAGCGCCGCGATTTCTCGCGGCATGGCCGTGCGGGAGACATCGATCACCCGGAAGAAAGGAGGGTCGGCGACGAACGCGCTGCTTCCATCGGTGGCGACGCCGCTCAGGGGTCCGGCCAGGTCACGAAAACTCCCGATCTCGACGGGCGCAGACGGGCGGCCCAGATCGAAGACGCGAACCGGAAGGCCGGTTCCGCTCTCCAGCCCGTAAGAACTGATGGACGAACCCGACAGGAACAGCCGACCGTCCGAGGCGATCACCGCTTCCACCGGCTCTTCCATCGTGCTGGCGAGAGACGGTTCTCCCTCCGCGGAAAGTGCGAACACCAGGAAGCGATTCGGCGTGTCCGCCGCAATCAGAACCTTGCCGTCCGCGGCCACGCGGCTGAAGTAGCCCACTCCCGTGGTCCCCCGCCCCAGAAGCCGGGGTGATGAGACTTCCGCGATGTCGATCACCGCAGCGCCGTTGCGTCCCGACGCGGTGTAGAGCCGATCGCCTCGCACCAGCAGGTCCACTGCATTCTCCGCGATGACCCCGCTCTGCTGCTGCGTCGAGGCGTTGAAGGCGATCACTCCCGAATCCTGAACGGCGATCAGCAGGTCATCGCCGTGCCAGGCCGTCGCGTTGACCGACGAAACCGCCGCATAGGCAGCGACCAGAGGCAGGGCCCCGCGATTCGACGCGTCGTAGATGCGAACGGCGCTTCCTGAAGCCGTGGCCAGAAAGCGGCCGTTGGAAGAAACATGCGGAACGACAATCGGAAACTGCGCCACGAGCCGCAGCTTCCCGGATGCATCCGTAGCGAAGCGCTGAAGGTCCTTGCGCGTGGCGACGAACAGATCATCGTTAGAGAACGTGGCGTCCAGACTCTCCTGCTCGGTTTCCACGGAATCGATCCGGCGAATGTCGGCGGGGCTTTTCACGTCGTACACAGAAAGGCCGCGGCCATCGACGTTGACAATCCGTCCGGAACGGAACAGCAGACGCTTCGTGATCCCGCGAAGCCCGAACGTGCCGGTCTGCGCGAACAGCGGCGGAGAGGAAATGAGAAGTACGGTGGCCACGGAAAGCGACCATCGACGGAGGGCAGTCACGCCCGCCCTGCTGCAATCGGCATGCTCGCGCAGCGAGAGAATGACCCTAGGCCGGCACGGCCGTGCCGGCCTAACCGAAGACGATCGAACCGAAGGCGGCCACCACGTGAAAGTCGGGTGGAGTCTTCATCGTCGGCTGCCAGGCGCTGTACTCATCCCCCTCGGCCTGGCTTCGATCCACGCGGAAAAGGTTTGCTCGCCAGCGAACGTTCTGCGCTGGCCGTCCACAGCCGAGGGAGGCGAAGGGGATCCGCACCACGGTCTCCACGACCTGGTCCCGCCGGCGAATCGCCGCGAAGAGCCCCTCGCAGGTCCACGAAAGATCAGCGCGCATGGTGGCGCGCTCGCCATCAGGGGAATCGATGCGCGCGTCGAAGGTCGTTCCCAGCGGATTCACCTCGATCTCGAAGTAGGTGGTGGAGTCATCCGGGGCCAGGAAGACTTCCACCACGTCCTCTTCCCAAAGTGGCTGATCGTGCTCGAGATAAGTGGCCACCACCGCCTCGTCGTCCTGCGCGCGATACACAAGATTCAGATGCTCCGGGTCGTAATAGAGTCCCACCGAGGTCGTCAGTCTGGGCAGCGCGCCGCTGGTGGCCAGGCGTAGTGAGACCACCGGAGACGCTGGGGGGATCGCCCAGGGATCGCCGAAGCTGAACTCAAATCGCGGAATCACCAGACTGGAATCAGGCACCTCTGAATCATACGGTGCAGGGCGATCGCCGGCCTGATGTTGCGGGCGGGACGGCGGCGCGGAGGAGGCGAAGGCACACCGCGTGCAACGCACGCCGCGAGGAAGACACCGTGGATTTCGAGTTCGATGAATTGAAGCGCGAGTTCCTCGCTGAGGCGGAGGAAAAGGTCCAGGAGATTCAGGTCAAGGCCGCCAGCGAGAGGTCACCGGAGAATCTTGACCGCCTGATTTACCTGGCCCATCAGCTCAAGGGGGCCGGTGGCAGTTACGGATTTCAGGTCATCTCCACGGAAGCAGCAGAACTGGAGAAGGCGGTGGAGCGAGTGGTCGCCGGCGAGACCGGTGAGACTGCCGGCCAGATCGAGAAGCTGATCGAGCAGCACGTTCTGAATCTGCGCTCGGAAGTAGAAAAGCGCAGCCGTGAGCTCTCAGCCAAAGAGTAAGTTCACCGCTGGTGGCGCCTCGATTCCCCTAGACGTTCGCCGGAGCTCTTTTTTCCGCCGCGGGCTGGTCCTCGTCGGGCTTCTCCGCCGTCCGCGGAGTGCGGGCCATTCCGTCACGGCGCTTCTCGGCCTGAACCTGGTTCCGGCCGTTCTTCTTCGCCCGGTAGAGAGCTTTGTCCGCCGCGACGATCAGCTCTTTCGCTGACGGAATGCGGGAGTGGGGCACTGTGGCCACGCCGATACTGACCGTGACCGGAATGATTCCGGCCGTGCTGTTCACTGGCGATGACTCGATCGTGGCCCGGATCTTTTCCGCGAATGCGATGGCGTCGTCGAGGTCGGTTTCAGGAAGCAGCAGCCCGAACTCTTCGCCACCATATCGCGCAGCCAGATCGGTACTGCGGATGGTGTCCTGAAACACTCTGGCAATGGTTTTGAGCACTTCATCACCGATGGCGTGCCCGTAGGTGTCGTTCACCTTCTTGAAGAAGTCGAGATCCACGATCACCAGCGAAAGGGGACGCTGGTACCGCTGCGATTCTTCGAATGCCCGCGCGAGCTCGTCTTGAAAATGACGGTGGTTGTGAAGCTTGGTCAATCCATCGGTGATCGACAGCAGTTCCAGGCGCCGGTTGGTCTCCATCAGCTCTTTCTGCAGGTCGACAATCCGTTTGGCGGCCCGGATACGGGCTAGAAGCTCCGGATATTGAAAGGGCTTGGTGATGTAGTCGTCTGCACCGAGGTCCAGTCCTTGAACCTTGTCCGCCTGGTCGTCCTCACCGGTGAGCATGATCACGTATCGATTGCGAAGGAGCGGGTCGGACTTCAACTGGTGGCAGAGGTCGACGCCGTCCATATCCGGCAGGCGCCGGTCGAGGATGGCCAGGTCCCACGGAATCTTCGGAAGCTGCGCGCGCGCCTCTCCCCCCATCCCGAACTCCACGGTCTCGTAGCCGCTTCGGTTGAGGAACATACGGACCAGTCTGCGGATGGCGGGATCGTCATCGACGATCACCACCTTCAGTGTGCTCGGGTCACCCATCGCTGGGGGTGCGCGCAAAGAGGGTGCCATGATGGAAAGGAGGACCTTCGACGTCATCCTGAACGGCGCGGGAGGCGGCCGGGAAGTGAAGGATCTGCAAGCCGGGATGCGGCGGGCGACATTGGGTCGATGGAGGTGCTTCGCCGTCTTCGCAGCTTCTACTGACGCGCTCGCGTGTCATCTGCAATCAAAGGCGGGCGAGTGAAGGCGGCGGAAGCGAAAATGTGGGCGCGCTCGCGTGTCATCCGCAATCCAAGGCGGCCGAGTGGAGGCGACTGAGCGAAAATCGTGGGCGGACGCTGTGCGAACCAACGCCGCCGGCCGTGCCGGCCGCGAATCACGCCGCCGGCCGTGCCGGCTGGAAAACGATCCGCATCGAAATGTCGAGCGCCTGAACGGAATGCGTCAGTGCGCCGATGGAGATGCGGTCGACACCGGTCTCGGCGACCTGGCGGACATTCTCCAGGGTGATCCCGCCGGAAGCCTCCAGCGGGATCGTCCCACCCACCCGCTGGACCGCCCGCCGCAGGGCCTCGGGTGACATGTTGTCGAGCAGAATGAGATCGGGACGCAACGCCAGCGTCTCGGCCAGCTCCGCATCGTCGCGCACCTCGACCATGATCTTCTGGGGAAGCCTCTCGGCCCGCACCCGCTCGACCGCCGCGGTGATGGAGCCGGCGCGATCGACGTGATTGTTCTTGATGAGGAACAGATCGAAAAGGCCGATCCGATGATTCTGGCCACCGCCGCAGCGCACTGCGTACTTGTCGAGAGATCGCAGTCCCGGAGCGGTCTTGCGCGTGTCGAAGATCGTTGCCTGGGTGCCGGCGATGGCGTCAGCATAGCGGCGGGTCAGAGTGGCGATCCCGGACGCACGCTGCATGAGATTGAGTGCGGTCCGCTCTCCGCTGAGCAGCGCGACGACCGAAGCGCTCACCTCGGCAACGAAGTCCCCGGGGACGACCGGATCGCCGTCCGCCTTCAACGCCTGGAAGGATGATCCGGAGTCCAGCGCGTGGAACGTCGCCTCCGCGAACCGCAGTCCGGCGAGGATGCCGGGGGCCTTGATGAGGAAGCGTGCGTGTCCCTGATCGGCCGGCGCAAAGATGGCCTCGCTGGTGATGTCAGGAAGGTCTTCGTCGAGCGCTCGACGGACGATGAGATCGATTTCGCGAGCGTCCATGAACGGAATGTTGTCACGGCCGGCGCCGTTTGCTGTGATCAGTTCGTTGACAAGTGATGTTGGGGGCGCACCGGCTTCGACGGGGACATGTCGAGGCTATGGTTGCATGCCGAGCTGATTGCCTCGTAAATCCGATCACAATGAGTAGCTGCGAACAACAGCCAACTCGCACTCGCAGCCTAAGGGCTGTGACGCTCGTCCAGTGGTTGCTCACGCCGCTGGAACGAGTGCCATCAATGTGAGCTAAGGGAACGCGAGCCGTCTCGGCGCATTTCACGAAAATTCAGAGGCTGGTCCAAATCCGTTCCCCGCTTCCCAGGCAGGACGAGGACGAGAACTAAAATGGGGAGCTAAGCATGTAGGAGCCAGGTCTCACTGCTCTCGGACGCGGGTTCAATTCCCGCCGCCTCCACCACCACTTGTTTTCAGCACGCGATGCGCCCGATCCCTCATGGTGATTGCTCGCGCCCCGCCGTCGTGCCCTGCCCTACGTCGCTCTCGTGAATATCTGGCGCTGGCTGACGTTGTAGGCGTGCGAGCGGATCAGCTCGCGCAGTTTGCGCGGGTCGCTGATGCCTCGGATTACGTAGGTTGGCGTGGCCTTGTCAGAAGAGATCAGGGTGATATTGCCGATGCCGAGGAGCCGGTCGGTGATGCCCTGGAAGAACTGGGTGTCGTCGATGTATCGAAGGTCGATCTCGCCCAGGCTCTTCGTCAGCATGCCGGTCTCGATCAGGACGCGTTGATTGGTGACCGTGTATTGCGTGCTTCGAAGACGCGCAAGTTCCAGCAGGAACAGAGCCAGTTCGAGGACCACGACGGCGGCAGCGACGATCCAGCTGTAGTGCGCGATCGTCGCGGACCGGGTGGGATCGAGAGTGCGCGACGCGAGAAGCTGGCCGACGAGCGGGATGGCGATCAGAGTGGCCACGATCGTCACAATCCTGCCGAGAAGCAGCTTCCAGGACGGGCAGCCTCTCCACAGCGTCTCTTCGAGCTGAGGTTTGACCGAGCCAGCGGCGATCGGCGAAGTGCCCGCTGGCGACGGACGCCCGCAGTGAGGACAGGACGCGGCGATGGTGGAAACATCCTTGCCGCAGTCGGGACAGGAGATCACGGGCATGCGTTCGATTGTAGTCCGACAGGATTTCGCGCGCCCGGTTCGCTGTCAGGCGGTCGGTGACGCTCTCGGCCCCGCTGCTGCGCCGCCAGCCGGACGGCTACGCCGGCAGACGTCTTTCGATGCGCTCTAGCCTTGCGGTCATCTGCTCGTAGATCCGGTCGGCCTTCTCGTGCAGGTGGGCCACTTCCAGTTCCGCTTTGACGTTGATCTCGTACTCGATGTCGGACCGCACGTGGTCTTTTTCTGCTTGCCGGTTCTGGCTGATCAGTACGAAGCAGGAGAGAAAAATGGCTTCCAGCGAAACGATCATCGTGAGCAGACCGAATGGGTAAGGGTCGAACTGTCTGATTCCGAGCGGGAAGACGTTGATGGCGATCCATCCCAGGAACCAGATGCCGTTGATGAGCAGGAAGGACATGCTTCCGCTGAACCAGGCGATCCAGTCGGAGATGCGTTGAAACGTCGTCAGCTGTTCGTCGAATTCTTCGTTGACGTTGCGGGAGATGCGGCTGCGCAGCAGCTCGCCGGCTTTCCGGGTCATGGCCGCAACCGCCGCGAGCATGCTCAGAGCGGCTTCCGGCTGCCGCTGAAACACGAGGAACAGATCGCCGCGATCGAGTTCCAGCAATTCCGACGGCTCCAGCGCCAGTGCGGTTGCTGTCCGCGGACCGGTGTCCAGCAGCGCCAGCTCGCCGAACAGGTCCCCCGCCTCGGCCACGCTGAGCACGATCTTCTGCCCGGTGGTGTCCTTGATGAACAGCTCGATCCGGCCGGAGCGCACCACGTAGAGAGAGTCGCCCGGATCTCCGGCGTGGAACAGGATTTGTCCCTCCTCCAGAGGATGGGACTCGATCACTTGAGCGAGCGCTTCACGATCGTCGTCGTCGAGAAGCTTGAAGAGCCCGACATCGCGGAGCACGGATGCGTCCGTCACCATAAGTTCCGTTCATTCTAAGCGATGACGCGGAACTGCGGGCAGGGAATGGCGCTCCGAAGTTCCGCGCATGAAACTCCGCGCGCAGAGCTCAGCGAGCAGCGATGGCGTCGATGGTCTCCAGCGCGCGCGCCACCTGGCGTTCGCGTTTCTCCACCTTCCGAGCCTTGCCGATGACGTCTTCGATCACGGCCCAGGTGACGTTGGAAGGCTGATAGCGATCGGGGGAGGATTCTGCGACATGGCGGCCCAGCGCGCCGAGGGCGGTGTGATACGGCAGAGGTTTGGCGCTCCCCGTTCGCGCCAGCTCGTCGATGTAGCGTGCCACCAGCAGCCCGACCGCGGACGACTCCACATAGCCCTCCACGCCGGTGATCTGGCCGGCGAAGAAGACGCGATCGTCAACCTTCGCCTGAAACGTCGGGCGAAGATGCTTCGGACCGTTGATGAAGGTGTTGCGATGCATCGATCCGAATCGGGCGAACGTGCATTGCTCCAGGCCGGGGATCAACTGCAACACGCGCTTCTGCTCGGGGATCTTCATCTTGGTCTGGAAGCCGACCAGATTGAAGAACTCGTCGGAAAGGTCTTCCTTTCGAAGCTGGACCACGGCCCAGGGTCGTTCGCCGGTTTCGGGATGTTCCAGACCTACCGGCTTCATCGGTCCGAAGCGCAGGGTGTCGATTCCGCGGCTGGCGATCTCCTCGATGGGGAGGCACCCTTCGAAGTGGACGGACTTCTCGAAGTCGTGGAGCGGATACAGCTCGGCCGTCAGGAGCGCGGCGATGAATCCTTCATATTGCTCGCGGTTCATGGCGGCGTTGAGATAGTCGGTCCCCGAACCTTTTCCGTAGCGCGATTTCCAGTAGAGCTTCGAGAAATCGAGAGAGTCCGCGGCGAGGATCGGAGCGATGGCGTCGTAGAAGTACAGGCCATCCCGTCCCAGAAAACCGTCGATGGCCTGGAAGAGAGGCTGCGATGTCAGAGGGCCGGTGGCGATCACGAGATAGTCCGCCTCTCCACGATCGAGGGAGGTGACCTCTTCGCGGCGCAAGGTGATGCCGGGAGTGGTGGCAATGGCCTCAGTCACGATCGACGCGAAACGTTCGCGGTCGACCGCAAAGGCGTCACCCGCCGGAACGCGCGCCTGCTCGCCCGCGCTCATGACGAAGGAGCCGAGGCGGCGCATCTCTTCTTTGAGCAGGCCGACTGCGTTGGAGATGGAGGAGGAGCGAAACGAGTTGGAACACACCAGCTCTGCCAGGTTCGAGGTCTGGTGCGCGGCGGTGGTGTGCTGGGGGCGCATCTCGAACAGCTCGATCGAGTGTCCCTGCTTTGCCAGAGCCAGCGCGCACTCTGATCCCGCCAGTCCGGCTCCGATGATCTTTACGGTGGCCATGGGTAAGGTTTTTCGTGGGGAGTCTGGCAAGCTCTCGCCGGGAGGATGCCGGCGTTCCGTACTGCAAACGAATCTCCTGGCGTGATCTGGTGGGAGTGAGCGGGGAACATGGTGGCGGAGCCTTGGGCAACCAGCGCAGCCGGCCGTGCCGGCCTAGTTCGACGGTTCGCTGGAAGTAGAAGGCGGCGCGCCTTCGACGCGGATCTCGCCGAATTTCTGTTCGAAGAGCGCGACGTTATGGACCAGCGCCTCGAGCAGCTGCTTGGCGTGCAGCGGAGTCATGATGACGCGGCTGTACACCTTCACATCAGGGCGCCCCGGCACGATGCGCCCGAGGTCGATCACGAATTCGCTGGGGGAGTGGATGATGTTTGCGAAATTGATGTACTCACCCTGCGCGACAGAGTCGTCGAGGGTGATGCGAAGAGTTTGTGGCGGCTGTTCTTCTTCCATCGCTTGACTCTTGATTGCGGCTGCCGGCTTCGGGAGGCTGAAGGCGGGAGTGGGGATCCGAAGAGTTTGAGTTGGTCGGGCAGGGGGGATTTGAACCCCCGACCACCTGAACCCCATTCAGGTACGCTACCAGGCTGCGCTACTGCCCGACGGGACGTGCATCGTAGCACGCGGGTATGGCTAACCAAACTAAGGGTGGTCTATTCCGAAAGAGCCCGCCAGCAACGGCCCACGGCCATGGACGGCAGGTCAGAAACGGGATGGTGCCCAGAGGATCACGTACTTGGTGATCTCGATATTTTTTGACGAGGGCGAGACGGAAATCTCTTCGATGGAGCGTGCATCTGACAGAAGAGCCTCGCGGATCGTTTCGAGCTCGCGCTCCCACGCCTTCTGAATCTGGGAGATCTTCTCCATGTAGTCGACTTCGCGCACCGACTGCGACGTATCGGCCACCGAGGCGGGCTTGCCGCTGGTGATGTTGTAGAGGGCCTGACCCCAGGCCACGTTCACGTCCTGACGCGGCTGATCTCCGGTCTCCTCGTCCTGAGCGTCGATCTCACGCTGATCGCGGACCGACCGCTCCTTGACCTGATCCAGTCGTCGCCGGAACGTGCCCTCCAGTCGCTCCGCGTCGTCCTCGATCCGGCGTTTCGCCTCTTCCAGGCAGCGCTGCACGAAGGAATCGCGGCCCTCATTGGGCTGGGAGAAAAGCGAGAACGCCTGGTTGGCGAAGACCTGCAGCCTTTCGGTCTCCGCGAGGTGCTGCCGGAACGCATCCTGCGACTGAACAGCGCTCTGCAGGAGGGTCTCCGGCGAGACGCTGGCGGCGACGGAACGCTGCGGATCGGGAACGGCGCGGAGGTCGAGTTTCCCTGTGTCCAGTGGCCGCGCTTCCTGCCACGCGACGGAACTGCCGTCTGCGCTGATGGGAGCAACGAAGGTCCGGGACACGGCGTGGCGCGTACCGCTCCGTGGTTCGGTGTGCGTGACGATGGCCTCCGCCAACACGTGAGGTTTGTAGTCCCCTTCGAATCCGTACACCCAGAGTTGTTCGAAGGAGGTCGTCCTCCGTCGAGAAATGCGGCGGGTGGTGTTGTTCGAGGTGTCGTCATCCTTCTCAACGGTGAGCCCGTGGGCCACCGGCACCGCTTCTACAATTTTCCCGGGCACCGTGCCCAGCGCGGTACGGATCGCTTCGCGACGGTCGGGAGGGAACAGAAAGATGATGCAGCCGCCGCCCCCGGCGCCGCAGACCTTGCCTGCCCACGCGCCCGCACGCAGCGCGGCTTCGATGGCCTGGTCGATCTCCGGCGTGGAGATTCCTTCGATCATCGCCTTCCGGTTCTGCCATTCGTGTCCGAGAGCGACACCGGCCGCTTCCATGTTTCCGGCCTCGAGAGCCTTCTCCATTTCCGTGGCGCTCTGCGCGATTTTCTCGAGACCCCGGTGAACCTTTTTGTTGCCGTCGATCTGGCGTTTGTAGAGGTCCCAGTTGTTCGTGCCCGAGAAGTGGGAGACACCGGTGTAATGCAGGAGCATGTGGTCGGCGAGCCGGTCAACCGGAAGCGAGATGGGATGGCGGGTCACCGCACCCGGATTGAGATGCAGGGCGGCCAGGCCGCCAAACACGGGAGGGTAGTAGTCCTGAATGCCGGCGGGAACGCCGAGCAGCCGGGTCTCCAGATCGCGCACCAGATGCACCAGATCATCGCCCTCGATCGGCACGCCGGTGAATTCCGACATGGCCCGCACCAGGGTGACCGTCAACGCGGACGATCCGCCAAGACCGGACCCCCGTGGGGCGTCGGTGCGGGTGGTGATCCGGATTCCGGTGGTCTTGAAGTGCTCCAGCACGCGGTGGATGAGGGCGGCCTTCGGGTCGGCGGCGAGCTCATTGAGCGACTCGTACCGTTGCTCGTACTGCTGATCGCTGAGGTGCAGTTCCACGGCGTCACCGGAGATTTCTGCGACCTCCGATTCGGCGTGATACGAGATGGCGACGTTGACGGTCCGCGATCCTGGATGGAACAGGTAGAGGGGCCAGAGGTCGAGAGTTCCTCCGGCAAGATCGGCCCTTACCGGCGCGCGGGCAGTTACCTTCTTCATCGGAATGCGAAAGTGCTAGAAGAGTGCCCGGCGTTTGGCAGCGAACTCGGCGAGCTGGGTGGCAGTCCCGGAGAGCCTCGGCGAGAACGCCGCGACATGCGAGCGGAAGAGGCGCAGCGAGTCTCCGTGGAGCGGATCGGGAGTGATCGAGCGGAGGGAAAGAGGGTCCAACCACTTGCCGCCGTCGGACACGCGGTAGTCGAGGTGCGGTCCGGTAGCCAACCCCGTCGCCCCGACAAATCCGATGACATCACCCTGCGTCACCTTGCGCCCTGCTCGGATGTCTTTGGCAAAGCGCGACAGGTGGAGATAGTTGGTTTCGATCCGGGAGGTATGCCGCACACGAACGTAGTTGCCTTCACCCGGTTTGTACCCTGCTGCCGCCACCACGCCATCCGCAGTGGTCATGACCGGCGTTCCGACCGGTGCTCCGTAGTCCACACCGTGATGGGGACGGAAGCAGTGAAGGATCGGATGGAAGCGGCTCTTGGAGAATCCCGAAGTGATCCGCGAGAACTTGAGCGGGGCGCGAAGGAACTGCTTGCGAAGCGGGCTGCCGCTGCGCCCGTAGTATCCGGCTCTGCCGTCGGCCGATTCATGGCGGAAGGCCTCGAATGTCTGGCCCTCGTGTGTGAAGCGGGCCGCGACGATGGGGCCATAGCCGTTCGGATCGGAGCCGGCGAACTTCTTGTTCACCACCAGGCTGAAGGAGTCTCCCTTCTGCAGGGCGAAAAAGTCGATATCCCACTGGAAGACGTCGACGAGCTGCTGCACCAGTTGCGGTCCTTCTCCGGCGCCGCGAATCGCTTCGTCGAGCGATCGGTCGATCTCGGCGGATACCGTCGTGGCCAGTTCGCGTTGGATGGCCTGGCGCCGCTCGATCTCGAATCCGCCTGCTGCATTGCGGACCGCGTAGAGCTCGCCCCATCCCAGAACCTTCATTTCCACCGAGTCCACCACGCCGCGAGAGTCGTAATGGAATCGGACGATGTGACCGGGACGCAGACGGCGCAGATCGACGGTCTTGCCGAACTCCTGATTGAGGAAGACCGCGCCGGAGCGATCCAGTTTCCCTTCCAGCAACACGGAGTCGAGCGTGTCGCCCTCTTCAATCTTCAGGAGAAGCGAATGTTCCGGCAGTGCAGCAGTCGCCGGCACCAGATCCCGGTAGTTGAGGGAGGGAACCGCCGAGGCAAGGGCCAGCGCCGGCGCTGGTTTCGGCGCTTGCGGAGCGGCAACGGCGGCGAGGATGAACGGGATGGCGACCGGAACGACCGCGGCGACGTAGGCACCCGGTTTTCTGATCAGTCCGCCCAGAACTTGCCCGATGGCGAGAAGTTTCTTCATCAGACTGGACTCCGACCGTGGACGACCGACGGAACGGCTGGATCGTACCACGCGGCCTCGGGACACCGGACGCGCCATGGGAATGCGCCGACTCGCTCCGATTCTCACGCCCACCACCCCTTTCTCAACACAATCGGAAATGCCTAGTGGCCCGCCGGCTCCATCGAAAGAACCTGCATCGGAGCTTTCTGGGTGTCGTCGATCAGTGGATCGGCTTTATGGAACGATGGCGGAACCATGAACTGACTCGCGGCGATCTGAGGCGTCGATTCGATCGAGGTCACCAGCATCTCGCGAGTCTGGCTGACCGAGCGACTGACTGCCAGCTTCGACCCGGCGGTCGCGTGGTTGTTGACGGTGGTCAGCTGCACCGTTTGTCTGAGGGCAAATCCTTTGATCTTCGTGTTTTCGGCCGACAGAAGCTCGTCCATGGAAGCATTTCCGGTGTGGAGAACTCCTCCTGAGAGAAAGGTCTCGCCGACGTCGCCAAACGCCATCGTCGTCCACTTGTCGATCAGGGTGTGAACCGTCTGCGTCAGCGGCAGTGTGCCGAAGTTCACGGTGATCTGGTAATCGATCGCCAGACGGTAATGATCGGTGGGGATTCCAGCGATCACCGGATGGTCGGACATCGGTGTCAACTCGATTTTCTGATTGCTGATGATGATTTTCGTCGCGCCGAGGGCGCTGGCGACCGCGGCGGCGTTGATCTCAGCGAAGGACTTCTTCGACGGGTCGACGAAGGTCAGGGTGCGGGAGCCGTTACTGGTGATCACGAAGGTTCCCGGCGGGTAGAGGTCGCCTGAGAGGAACTCGACCCGGGAGCGCGCGCCGTCGATCACCGCGCGCCCGGAGCATTCCGTGGGGCGGCTGCCATCCAGATCCGACTGCGTGGTCTGGCGAAACTCATACTTGATTCCTGCTGAAGCACTCCCCGCCACAAACAGCAACACCACCGCCACCAAGCTCTTCTGCATGAAATCCTCTTGTTTGAGGTATTGAGTATAACTCGTGATCGGAGGAAATACGACGTTTGGGGGTGGGGTTTGGCAGCCCATGCAATTTCGAACCTTCCTGAGCACGGCGATCTGCACCGCCTTTCTCGCCGTACCGGCAATGGCGGCGCGACCGGACCGCCGCGACTCGCTGGACGAGGTCATCAAGCGCGTCCAGGCGCAGCAGAAGCAGACCCGAACCATCCAGGCGGATTTTCGCCAGATGAAAACCGTGGCTCTGCTTTCGAAGCCGGACACCTCCAACGGCAGGTTCGTTTACTCGGCTCCCAACAGCGTTCTGTGGTCGTACGACGCGCCAAAGCGGGTGCAGATGTTGATCGCCAACGGAATGCTCACCACGTACTACCCCGACCTGAACAGGGTCGAAAAGATCGATGTGAAGGGTTATCAGGATCGCATCTTCAAGTACATGGGTGCCAGCGGCGCCATCAATGACCTGGCCGCGTTCTTCAACTTCACCTTTTCGAACGTAGCCGACAAGCCGGAGTACGTTCTCGATCTCGAGCCGAAAACCAAGGGGATCGCCAAACGGGTCAAGCACATCAAGATCTGGATCGATAAGAAGAGTTCGTTCACCACAAAGTTCGAATACACCGAGGCGGACGGGGATCTGACGCGGTACGAGTTCTTGAACGTCCGGATCAACCAGCCGGTCGAGCAGGGACGGTTCACCCTCGCGCTTCCGAATACGGTGCGCGTCGAACAGATAAAGCTGCAGTAGCGGCGACTGAAGTTGACTGAGCCGCGTCTTCGATTTCGTCTTCTGGCAACCGACGGTCCGGCGCGCCGAGGCGAGATCACCACCGCTCACGGCACCATCCAGACTCCCGTCTTCATGCCGGTGGGCACTCTGGCCTCGGTCAAGAGCCTGACCACCGAGCAACTCACACGACTCGGCAGCGATGACGCCGGGCCGGAGATCATCCTCAACAACACCTACCACCTGATGCTGAGGCCGGGGGTGGAACTGCTGAGTCAGATCGGCGGCGTCCATCGGCTGATGGGTTGGAACCGCTCGGTGCTGTCGGATTCAGGAGGATTCCAGGTTTTCTCGCTTGCCTCGATTCGCAAAGTCCGCGAAGAGGGAGTGGAGTTCCGCAGTCACCTCGACGGCTCCGCGCACTTCTTGTCGCCGGAAACCTCCATCGAGATCCAGACGCGGATGGGTGTCGACATCGCCATGGCGTTCGATGAGTGCCCCGCCTCCGGGCTTTCACGGGAGGAGGTGGAACGATCTCTGGCCATGACGCACCGGTGGGCGGAGCGCTCGTTCCGTGCCCGAACCGGCGCGCCGGCACTGTTTGGAATCGTGCAGGGCAGCATCTACCCCGAACTGCGGAAACGGAGCGTGGAGGAGATCAGCGCGATCGACTTCGAGGGAATCGCCATCGGCGGCGTGTCGGTCGGGGAGACCAAGGAGCAGATGTTTGAGGTCGTGGATTTCACCGCGCCCTTGCTGCCGAAGGATCGCCCTCGCTACCTCATGGGAGTGGGAACCCCGGAAGACCTGGTGAACGGTGTTGCGGCGGGAATCGACATGTTCGACTGCGTCATGCCGACGCGGAACGCGCGGAATGGCACTCTCTTCACCAGTTCAGGAAAGATCTCCATCAAGAACGCCCGCTTTGCTGCCGACCCCGGTCCCATCGATCCGGCGTGCGGATGCGCCACCTGCCGGACGGTATCGCGGGCCTATCTGCGTCACCTCTATGTCAACAGCGAGATTGCGGCCTCGGTGTACAACACCATCCACAATGTCTCGTTTTACCTTGACTTGATGCGAGGGATTCGGCAATCTATCGCGTCCAATTCATTCGGGGCGTTCCGCGAGACCTTCCTGTCGCGGCTCCAGGGTGGCCAGTCAGCATGAGCGCCGGCCAGCCGAATCAGCGACGAACCAAACCACAATGATGATGATTGCTCTGCTTCAATCCGCCGGCAACAGCTCCCTGAGCGCGTTGCTGATGAATTTCCTGCCGATCGCGGCCATTTTTCTCGTTTTCTACTTTCTGGTCATCGCCCCCGCAAACAAGCAGCGGCGCAAGACGCAGGAAATGCTGGGCTCGCTGAAGAAGGGCGACCGGGTGGTCACTTCGGGCGGGATTTACGGGACGATTCAGAGCGTTGAGCCCGAAGTCGTCTACCTGAAGATTGCAGAAAATCTCAGGATCAAGGTGGCCCGTTCTGCGGTCACCGGTTTGAGCGGCGATGCGGCTGAGTAACCGGTCGCTCTCCTGGAGGAACTCTTGAACACCAATCTTGTGTGGAAGCTTGCGCTCATTGCGCTGGTGCTGATCGTTTTCACGGTCGTGCTGATCCCCGGAGTGATCTCCGATGAGCCGATTCGCCGCGGGCTGGACCTGAAGGGCGGAACGCATCTGGTGATGCGCGTCAATGTCGGCGACGCCACGAAACTGGAAGTCGATCAGGCTGCTGAAGCGCTGAAGAATCAGTCGAAAAAGACCAATCTTCCGATTCCTACCACGCGCCGGACCGATGATGCGACCTTCCTGGCCATGCCGCCGGCCGGTGTGGCCACGACCGAATACGAAAAGATCGCCAAAGACTTTCTGCCGACCTTCGATCAGTCGCGCACCCCTGAGGGCGCGATGCAGTTCCGGATGAAGTCGGTGGCCATGAGCATTCTGGAGCGCGACACCGTGGCGCACTCGGTGGAGACCATCGACAACCGCGTCAACGCCCTCGGCGTGACCGAGCCCTACATCGCGCCCGAAAGCGGCAATCGCATCATCATCCAGTTGCCGGGCGTCGACGATCCGGCGCGCGTCAAAGACATCATCAAGACCACCGCGATGCTGCAGTTCCGGCTGGTGGAGGGCGAAGCAGCCTCCGACGTGAACACCGTCATGGCCAGCGTCTCCCCCAGCATGAAGAACGAGGTGGACGTGATCCCGGGAACGCGCGAAGACGCCCTCGGACGCGCGGCAGGCACGGAGTTCTATGCCGTGCGCAAGGTCGTACCGGTCACCGGCACGGACCTCAAGAACGCACGCGTGCAGAAGGGGCGCCTTGGAGAGCCGAACGTCGGCTTCTCGCTGACTCCTGACGGCGCACGCAAGTTCGGTGAGCTCACCGGCAACAACGTGAACCGCCGGCTGGCCATCGTCCTGGACAACAAAGTCGTGTCGGCGCCAAAGATCAACAGCCGCATCGATGACCAGGGAGTGATCGAGGGCAGCTTCACCACGCAGCAGGCCTCCGATCTTTCGCTGGTGCTGCGCAGCGGCTCGCTGCCTGCGTCGCTGACCACGCTGGAAGAGCGGACGGTCGGACCATCGCTCGGCCGCGACTCCATCCGCCAGGGCATCCTGGCGTCCCTGATCGGTTTCGTCGCGCTGATTGTGGGCGTGCTCCTGTACTACCGAGGCGCGGGCGTCAACGCCGTGCTGGCCCTGTTCCTCAACCTGGTGATCCTGCTGGGAATGATGGCCATCTTCCACGCCACGCTGACGCTGCCGGGGATCGCCGGCATCATCCTGACGCTGGGCATAGCGGTGGATTCGAACGTGCTGGTGTTCGAGAGAATCCGCGAGGAGCTACGGGAAGGCAAGGCTGTGCGTGCGGCGATCGAGAACGGGTTCGCCCGCGCTTTCGGAACGATCATCGATACCCACATGACCACCATCATCTCGGCGCTGTTCCTCTTCCAGTTTGGAACGGGGCCGATCAAGGGATTTGCCGTGACGCTGCTCATCGGCCTGTTCGCGTCGGTGTTCACCGCCTTCTTCGTATCGCGGGTGATCTTCGACCTCGTGTACAAGCCGCAGAATCGGCCGGTCACGATGAGCATCTGATAGACAAGGACATATAATGCAGATATTTGTTGATACTAAATACGACTTCGTAAAGTTGCGGCTTTATGCCGTAGCGTTTTCGGTCATCTTTGCACTGCTGGGCGCGGCGCTCTTCCTCAAGCGCGGCGTCAACTGGGGTATCGACTTCGCCGGCGGCGCCAGCATCGTGCTCAAGTTCCGAGACGCCGTTCCCATGGACCAGCTCCGGGCGCAGCTGGCCGACGCCTCCATCCAGCAGTACGGAAAGGCAGAGGATCGTGCCGTCCTGATCCGCCTTCCGGAGCAGCGGAAAGAGACCGACTACGCCGGTCAGGTGGTGCAGAAGCTGAACCAGACCCTGAATCCCCAGTCGACTAACGGCGGAAAGCTCGATCTGAACTACCAGGGTCGCGATCGTCTGGCCGACCTTCTGGTGTCCGCCGATCCCGACGCCAAAGGGACCCGCCCCGATGCGCGGCAGTACTACGCGAACATTTCGCAGGCCGTCATCAACAAGCGCTCGGAGCTCGGCCTCTTCACCAGCACGAGCCAGGTCACCTCGGCCCCCGGAGTGACCACCGGCATCGCCCGCGTCATCAATGAGAAGACTTTCCTGGGAGCCTTCAACGTGCTCAATCAGGAGACGGTCGGCCCCCAGGTCGGGAAAGAGCTGCAACAGAAAGCGATCTGGGCGGTCATTCTGTCCACGCTGGCCATGGGCATCTATCTATGGCTCCGCTTCGACCTCATGTTCGGCTTCGCGGCCATCGTCTGCATCGTTCACGACATCATTCTGTCGCTGGCTTTTCTGGCCTTCATCAACGGTGAGTTCTCGCTGAACATCGTCGCAGCCCTGCTGCTCATCGTCGGTTACTCCATCAACGACACCGTGGTCACGTACGACCGTGTTCGCGAGAACCGGCGCAAGCTGAAGACCCGCATGACCCTGGAGGAGCAGCTCAACCTGGCCATGAACCAGACGCTGTCCCGGACGATCCTGACCTCAGGCTCGGTGGTCATCGTCCTGGTTGCCCTCCTGCTGTTCGGGGGCAAGGTCATCCACGAATTTGCCTGGATCCTGCTGATCGGCGTGCTGGCCGGCACCTACTCGACGGTGACCATCGTCCCGGCCGTGGCCATCTTCTGGAACAAGATGACCGGGAGGACGCACGACGTCGCCGGTCCCGTGGCGCGCCAGCGGACTGAGACCCCGCGCGATGAGACGCCTCCGGCACAGCGGAAGCGCCGCGCCGGCTGATCCCGCTCCCCGCAGTCATCCGATGAGAAGCGCCGCCTCCGGGCGGCGTTTCTGTTTGCCGGCGGGCCGGTGACGAAATCAGATGGCTCGGCTTCGGACCGCCTGGCATCCTTGCCGTCGGGTCAGCCCTCTCCGTGATGGCAGGCCTTCGAGCGGCCACGGCAAGACTGAGACTGATAGACTCGCCCGCCGCGCCTGCCAAGGGCGCGCGCAGCATCGAATTACGGAGACCCCCATTCATGGCCGATAACGAGCGCGACGACGCTCTGGAGTATCACTCGGGCGGTCGTCCCGGAAAAACCGAGGTCATCCCCACCAAACCGACGGCAACGCAACGCGATCTCGCTCTCGCCTACACGCCGGGTGTGGCCAAACCCTGTCTGGAGATCGCCCGCGAGCCGAACGATGTCTACAAGTACACGAACAAGGGCAATCTCGTAGCGGTGATCTCCAATGGCACCGCCGTCCTCGGCCTGGGCAACATCGGTCCAGCGGCCGGAAAGCCGGTCATGGAAGGCAAGGCCGTTCTCTTCAAGCGGTTCGCCGACATCGACGTCTTCGACCTCGAAGTGGACACCCGGGACACCGAGGAGTTCATCCGCTGCGTGAAGCTGCTGGAGCCGACGTTCGGGGGGATCAATCTCGAGGACATCGCCGCCCCGGAGTGTTTCGAGATCGAGGACCGGCTCAAAAAAGAAATGAAGATCCCGGTCTTCCATGACGACCAGCATGGAACGGCGATCATCTCAGCGGCGGCGCTGAAAAACGCGCTGGAAGTCGCTGGCAAGGACATCGCCAAGGTGCGCCTGGTGATCTCCGGCGCCGGCGCTGCAGCGATGGCCTGCCTGCGCCTCTACATCAAGATGGGGCTTCGGAAGGAAAACGTGATTCTCTCCGACAGCAAGGGTGTGATCTTCCGCGGGCGCACAGTGGAGATGACGTCCTACAAGGAGGAGTTCGCCGCCGATACCAAGGCGCGCACTCTTGGACAGGCGCTCGAAGGTGCCGATGTATTCGTCGGACTCTCCGTCGGCGGGATCGTCACGCAGGAGATGCTTCGGGGCATGGCGGCCAACCCCATCGTCTTCGCCATGGCCAACCCCGATCCGGAGATCGGTTACGACGAAGCGATCGCCGCTCGGCCCGACCTGATCATGGCCACCGGCCGTTCCGATTACCCAAACCAGGTGAACAACGTCCTCGGATTTCCCTTCATCTTCCGAGGAGCGCTGGACTGCCGGGCCACCACCATCAACGATGAGATGAAGCTCGCTGCCTCAAAGGCGCTGGCCGACCTGGCGAAAGAAGATGTCCCCGATTCCGTGCTGCGCGCTTACGGTCGGGAACGTTTCTCATTCGGTCGGGAGTACCTGATTCCGACGCCATTCGATTACCGCGTGCTGCTCAACGTGCCGGTTGCCGTGGCTAAGGCGGCGGCGGAAACGGGAGTGGCGCAGCAGCCGATCGCCGACTACGACGCGTATCGGCGGAAGCTGGAGCAACTGCTGGGCCGGTCTCGCGGAATGATGCACGCCGTCTACGACAGCGCGAAACGCGATCCGAAGCGCATCGTGTTTCCAGAAGGCGAGCAGGAAAAGATCATCCGCGCGGCCAAGATCCTCATCGACGAAGGTCTGGCCCGACCGATCCTTCTGGTTCGGCGCGATGTCGTCGCCCCGCTACTCAAGAAGTACAACGTCGATGAAACGAAGGTCACCATCATCGATGTGGAGTCCTGCCCGCAGCGGGAGCAGTACGTCCGTAAGTTTCATGAGCTGCGGGCCCGTCACGGAATCACGCTGGCGGATGCTCATCGCATCGTTAAGAGTCGCAACTACTTCGCCATGATGATGATCGACGCAGGGGATGCCGACGGCGTCATCTCTGGACTGCATGCCTATTACCCCGCCACGATCCGCCCCGCCTTGCAGATCGTGAAGATGAAGCCCGGGGTCAGGAAAGTGTCAGGTGCCTACCTCCTGATGTTCAAGAACCGCATGCTGGTTCTGGCCGACACCACGGTCAACATCGATCCAACGGCCGAGGATCTTGCGGACATCGCGGTGCTCACGGCGGAGACGGCGCGGCGGTTCAGTCTGGAACCGCGCATCGCCATGATCTCCTTCTCGAACTTCGGCTCGACCACCGATCCGGCCTCCGAAAAGGTGCGAGAGGCCGTTCGCATTCTGAAAGAACGCCGTCCTGACCTGGTGGTCGAGGGAGAGATGCAGGCGGATACGGCGGTCGTTCCGGAAATCGCGAATGCCGACTATCCATGGAGCGCCATCAAAGGCGACGCCAATGTGTTGATTTTTCCGAATCTCGACTCTGCCAACGCCGCCTACAAACTGCTGTGGAGACTGGGCGGAGCGGAGGCCATCGGTCCGATCCTCCAGGGAATGGCCAAGCCGGTTCACGTCCTGCAGCGTGGAGTGGACGTCAACGACATCGTGAACATGGCGGCCATTGCCGTGGTCGACGCACAGCAGATTACGCCGGCGGAGTAAGCCCCATCCCCCGGTCGCCGTCCGGCCGCAGACAGCTGCGAACCAACGCGCTGAGTACCGCGATGTCGAAGGGCTTCGGCAGGAACGCGCAGATTCCCTGATCGATGGCGCCAGCGACCTCGGGAGCGCGATTCGCGCTGATCAGGATGACCGGAATCTGCAGCAATTCCGCGTCCTTCTGGCGCTCATCGAGCACCTGCCAACCGGACACGATGGGCATCATCAGATCGAGCACTACGACCGAGGGATGCATGGAGCGCATTAGCTGGAGCGCGTCGCGGCCGTTGTTCGCCTCACCGAAGACATAGCCGTCCCGCTTCAGAGCGGCGATGATCAGCTTGCGGATGCTGGGATCATCGTCCACCACCAGCACGCTCGCGGCCGCCGCCTCTGTCCCGCCCACTTCCGACTCGACCATCGCCGAAAAGGCCTGCACAAGCAATGCCCTGTCCACGCTGGCTGTTAGCATCAGAACGTGAAGATCGCCGTCGCCATGTCCGGAGGAGTCGACTCGTCAGCGGCTGCCTACCTCCTCAAGTCTCAGGGACATGAGGTGGTGGGGTTGTCGATGCAGATGTACGACAACCTCGCGGACGGAGCCTCTCAATACGGCGGATGCTGCACCCTGGACGACCTCGCGGACGCCCGCCGTGTGGCCTGGAAGCTGGAGATCCCGCACTTCACGCTCAACCTCGAGGAAAACTTTCACCAGAAGGTCATCGCGCCGTTCGTGGCGTCGTATCTGAACGGGATGACCCCCAGCCCCTGCGTGCTCTGCAACACGCATGTGAAGTTCGACCTGTTCCACCACAAGGCGCAGGCCATCGGCGCGGAGAAGATCGCCACCGGACACTACGCCCGCATCACGGTGGCCCCGACCGGGCTGTTCGAGTTGCGTAAGGCGCGCGACCTGGCGAAGGATCAGTCGTACTTTCTGTTCGAGCTTTCTCAGTGGCAGCTGGCCGAGGCGCTCTTTCCGCTGGGGGAGCTGACCAAGCCGGAAGTGCGGGTCATCGCTGAGAACGCGGGACTCTCTGTGGCACAGAAGAAAGACTCGTACGAGATCTGCTTCGTTCCGCAAGCCGACAGTTACGCAAAAATCGTAGAGCGCGAAGCCTCGGCGATTGCGCTGACAGAAGACGGCGAAAACGACGAGTTGCTGACCATGGCCAGATCAGTCGCTGAGCACGATGCTGCCGGCGAAATCGTCGATCTCGAGGGCAAAGTTGTAGGCCGTCACGATGGCTACTACCACTTCACCATCGGCCAGCGTCGGGGTCTGCAGATTGGCGGAACGGCGGATCGAATCTATGTGGTGGACATCATTCCGGCGACCCGCCGCGTGGTGATCGGGCCGGAATCGGCGCTCCAGCGCGACGAGCTCATCGCCGAGAAAGTGCATTGGATCGGTCTTCCGCCATCGGGCCCGGTCAGCGTTCAAGCCCGTGTGCGCTCGCGCGCCCCGGATGTCGACGCGACGGTCACTCCTCTTCCGGGAGGGCGTGCGCACGTGGAGTTCGCGCAGAAATTGCGCGCCGTCGCTCCGGGACAGGCAGTGGTTTTCTACGACGGCGATCTCTGCCTGGGCGGCGGCTGGATCTCGCGGTAGGCCGGCACGGCCGGCGGCGCTGGTTGCCCAAGGCTCCGCCGAGATCACGCTCCAAGAAGTTCTGCCGCGCAGGCTCCTAGCGCCTTGTCTTCGTCCGGCGCCGAGACACCGCGGGAAATCATGCTGCCTTCGGAGCGCCGGCATCCTGCCGGCCGGTCCGCGGGCATCCTGCCCGCAGGAGCTCGCCAGAACGGCGCCGGCTGGAAGCCGGCGGACCGGCCGGCAAGGATGCCGGCGCTCCATTCGCTCCGCTCACAAGAACCACGAAGCGCGAAGGCTGGATTGTGTGGCGCGCCTTCGCGCGCCTACCGTCGCGAATCAACTTCGCCGGGCGTGGGCTGTTGCGAATCCAGCTCTTCCCGATTACTCCACGGTCACGCTCTTGGCCAGGTTGCGCGGCTGGTCGACGTCGCAGCCGCGGCGCAGGGCGATGTAGTAGGCCAGCAATTGCATCGGAACGACGGACAGGATGGGCTGCAGCGGCTCGATGGTCCAGGGGATCTCGATCACGTCGTCGGCGAACTTCTTCATGGCGTCGTCGTGCTCGTCGCAGATAACGATCAGCTTTCCGTCGCGCGCTTTCACTTCCTGAAGGTTGGAGACGACCTTGTCGTACACCGGCGTGTGCGTAGCCACGGCCACCACGGGAAGGTTCTCGTCGATCAGTGCGATCGGCCCGTGTTTCATCTCGCCGGCCGGATAACCTTCCGCATGGATGTACGAGATTTCCTTGAGCTTCAGCGCTCCTTCGAGTGCGATGGGGTAGTGCACGCCGCGCCCGAGGTATAGAAAGTCCTGCGCTTTGGAGTACTTGTGCGCCAGCTCCTCGATGTGCTTTTCCTGCGTCTTGAGGATCGTTTCGATCTTGTGCGGGATGACTCGCAGCTCGTGCATGGCGAAGCGCAGATCGTCCGGATTCTCGCCACGCAATTGGCGAATGTAGAGCGCCAGCAGATAGAAAGCGGTCAGCGGGGTGGTGAAGGCCTTCGTCGAGGCCACGCCGATTTCCGGGCCGGCGTTGGTGTAGATCACGCCGTCGGACATGCGGGTCGCGGCGGCCGCGATCACATTGCAGATGCTGACCAGCCGGGCGCCTTTTGCTTTTGCTTCCTGCATCCCGGCGATGGTGTCGGCCGTCTCGCCCGACTGCGTCACTCCGATGACCAGCGTGGTGTCGTCGACGATGGGATTCCGGTAGCGATACTCCGAGCCGTAGTCGACCTCGATCGGAATGCGCGCGGCGTCTTCGAGCAGAAACTTCCCCACCAGCGCCGAATGCCATGAGGTTCCGCAGGCGATGATGTGAACCTTCCGGATCTTCGCCCACTCCTCTTTGGTGAACTGCAGGTCGTTGAAAAAGATCTCGCCCGACTCTTCGAACATGCGGCCGGTGAAGGTGTCGCGCACGGCGCGCGGCTGCTCGTGGATCTCCTTGAGCATGTAGTGGCGGTAGCCCTCTTTCTCCGCGGCCACCGCGTCCCAGAGGATTCGTTTCGGGGGCCGGTCGGTGGACTGGTCCTGCGAATTGAAGACGTGAACTTCTTTGTCGTTGGCGATGACGTACTCGCCGTCCTCGAGATAGATGATGTTGCGGGTATAGGCCAGCAGCGGCGCCACATCGGAGGCCACGATGTTCTCCCCTTCGCCGAGGCCGACGACCAGCGGCGGTCCCTGCTTGGCCGCGATGATGGTTCCCGGCTCGTCGCCGTTGAACATCACCAGCGCGTAGTGGCCCTCCAGTTCCTTGAGAGTCTTTTTCGCCGCCTCGAGGAACTTCGTCCCGCTCTTCATCTTCTCTTCGATGAGGTGGGCCACCACCTCTGTGTCTGTCTCCGTTTTGAAGACATGCCCGGCCTTCTGCAGCTCATGCTTCAGGGGCAGGAAGTTCTCGATGATCCCGTTGTGGATGACCACGATCTTTCCAGTGCAGTCGCGGTGGGGATGGGCGTTGTTCTCGTTGGGCTTGCCGTGGGTGGCCCAGCGCGTGTGCCCCATCCCGAAGTGTCCGGTCAGAGGCATGTCCTGCAGCTTCGCTTCGAGGTTTGAGAGTTTCCCCTCCGCTCGAACGACTTCCACACCCTTGCCGTTGACGACGGCGATGCCGGCGCTGTCATAGCCGCGGTATTCAAGTTTCTTCAGTCCGCCCAGGAGCACCGGCACGACGTCTCTCGTACCCACATACCCGATGATTCCGCACATGACGATCTCCCCCTGAGCTGACGATGGATGTGTTTGCCGCTCGATGGCCGAACTTCCGTGCCGGCCGTACGCCGTTCACCGCTACAATCGCCGCCGTGCAAGCGACACGGAACGTTCTTCTGGTTCTGGCTGCCGCGGTGAGCCTGGCGGGTTGCGGGAAACGCGGTGATCCGCATCCGCCGGTTCCCGTCATCCCGAAGGCGACCAGCGATCTCGTTGTAGCACAGCGTGGTCCGAAACTGATTCTCACCTGGGGCTATCCGTCGATGACCACCGCCGGCAACAGTCTGCCCGCCGTCCGACGGGTGGTCGTCTACCGCTACGTCGAAGAGTTGCCTGTCACCCAGCCGGGTGGCGACGCGAACAGTCTTCTGCCCGGCGACACCGATCCGACCGTGCCCCGCGCCATCTCCGCCTTCTCGAAAGTCCCGCCGCTCAGCCCGATGCAATTCCTGAAGCTCCGAACCCGGCTGGACAGCATAGAAGGCGCCAACTTGCCGGCGGCCAGCTCGGGC
>JBKJQB010000249.1:0-6965 GCA_046594105.1 Thermoanaerobaculia bacterium | reverse complement strand
CAGTTCGCCGCGAGCGATCGCGTCATAGAGCAGGATCTTGATGTTGACCTCGTGGTCCGAGGTGTCGACACCGGCGGAGTTGTCGATGGCATCGGTGTTGAGCTTCCCACCGGCAGCGGCGAATTCGATGCGGCCGCGCTGCGTGAATCCGAGGTTGGCGCCCTCGCCGACGACGCGCACGCGCAGCTCGTGGCCGTCGACGCGGATGGCGTCGTTGGCGCGGTCGCGCGCGGCCGGGTGGTCCTCGGCCTGCGACTTCACGTAGGTGCCGATGCCGCCCAGCCACAGCAGATCGGCCCTCGCGCGCAGGATCGCCTTCATCACGTCGGCGGGCGGCACGGTCGTCTGAGGCAGGTCCAGCATGGCCTGCACTTCGGGGGAGATGGTCACGATCTTGGCGGCGCGCTCCAGCACCGCGCCCCCCGGCGAGAGCAGCGCGGCGTCGTACTCGTTCCAGTTCAGGCGCGCGTCGAACATGCGCTGCCGTTCGGCGAAGCTCGCCGCGGGATCCGGCGCCGGATCGAGAAAGATGTGCGAGTGATTGAACGCCGCCAGCAACCGGATGTGCGGCGACAGCAGCATGGCGTTGCCGAATACGTCGCCGGACATGTCGCCGACGCCGACCACGCTGAAATCCTGCGTCTGCGTGTCGATGGCCAGCTCGCGGAAGTGGCGCTTGACCGCCTCCCAGCCGCCACGCGCGGTGATGCCCATCTTCTTGTGGTCGTATCCGGCGCTGCCGCCCGAGGCGAAGGCATCGCCGAGCCAGAACCCGTATTCAGCGGAGACCGCGTTCGCGATGTCGGAGAAGGTGGCCGTGCCTTTGTCGGCGGCCACGACCAGATAGGGATCGTCGGCATCGCGGCGCACCACATCGATCGGCGGCACGACCGCGGCGCCGCGCAGGTTGTCGGTGATGTCGAGCATCCCGCGGAGCAGCGTCTTGTAGCAGGCCACTCCTTCGTTCTGGAACTCGGCGCGATCAGCCGACGGATTCTTGACCACGAATCCGCCCTTGGATCCCATGGGCACGATGACCACGTTCTTGACGTTCTGCGCCTTCATCAATCCGAGGACCTCGGTGCGGAAATCCTCACGCCGGTCGGACCAGCGGATGCCGCCGCGGGCGACCTTGCCTGCACGCAGGTGAATGCCTTCCATGGCCGGCGAGTAGACGAAGATCTCGAACTGCGGCCGCGGCAGCGGCAGCTCGCGGATCGATTGCGAATCGAGCTTGAAGGACAGGTATGCCTTGCGCTCGCCCTCCGCAGTCCTCTGAAAATAGTTCGTACGCAGCGTCGCTTCCATCAGGGTCACGTAGAGTCGGAGGATGCGATCCTCATCGGGATTGCTGACTTCCTCCAGGGCGTCCTCGATCTGCGCGCGGATGGCCGCGGCGGCCAGATGCCGGCCGGTCACACCTGCCGAGGCCATGCTCGCGCCGCGAATGGTTGCTTCGCCCAACGACGGATCGAAGTGCGTGGTGAAGAGCTGGATGAGCATCCTGGTGATGCCTGGATGGTTGGCCAAGGTCTGTTGAAAATACGTTTCGCTGAGATTGATGCCGATCTGCCGCAGATACTTGCAGTACGCCCGCAGCACCACCACCTCGTGCCACTCCAACTCCGCGGCCAGCACCAGCCGGTTGAAGCCGTCGTTCTCCGCGTCGTGATTCCACACCCGGACGAAGGCCTGCTGAAACTTCTCCTTCACCGGCGTGAGGTCGTCCTGCATCCCTTCCGAGGAAAGGCTGAAGTCGCGAATGCGCACCGGCTGCGGCGCCTCCAGCGGACCGACCTCGTACGGCACCTCGGCCAGCACCTTCAGCCCCATGTTCTCCAGGCGCGGCATGATGTCCGAGAGCGGCACCGGCGGGCCGGCATGCACGATCTTGCAGTGGAACTGCCGCTGGTCGGAGCGATGTCGGTAGAGATCGACCACCAGCTTGTTCGTCGACAGCACTTCCTCGACGTGATCGATGTCGTACAGCGCCGCGGGCGCCGTGAATCGCTCCGCATAGGCCATGGGGAACGCCTTCTTGTAGCGGCGATGGAGCTCGATCCCATCTTCCTCGCCGCGCGCCTGCACCAGCGAATCCAGCAGGCGATCCGTCCACGTCCTGGCCGCCTCAGCCAGATAGGCCTCCACGCGCTTGATGTCGACGTCGGGAATCTGTCCGGGCGTGGTCTTGACGATGAACAGGCCGCGTGCCAGCGGCGCATCGGTCACATGGTCATAGACCGCCGTGTCGCTTCCGCTGAAGGCTTCTTCCAGGATGGCGCTCGCCCGATCCTTGAACTCCAGCGTGTAGCGATCGCGCGGGACGAACACGTAGCAGGACACGAAGCGGCCGAATACATCGGGCCGGGTGAACAAGGCCACACGATGCCGCTCCTGCAGCAGCAGGATGCCCCGGGCGATCTCGAAGAGCTGCCCGTCGGTGAGTTGGAAAAACTCATCGCGCGGAAAGGTCTCCAGGATGTCCACCAGCGCCTTGCCGTTGTGGCTGCGTGGATCGAGACCGGCGCTTTCGATGGTGCGCTTGGCCTTCAGCCGCAGCATGGGGATCTCCCGCACGCTGTGGATGTAGGCGGTCGAAGTGAACAGCCCCAGGAACCGATCTTCGCCGATCAGATTGCCTTCGGCGTTGTAGCGCTTGATGCCGATGCGATCCATGGGCACGGCGCGGTGTACCACGCTGCGGCTGTTGGCTTTGGTGATGATCAGCAGATCCTTGCGCCGTGCATACTCGCTGAACTCCGGCGTCAGCGGCGCGCCGCTGCGGGTGTTCGACTCCAGGCGCGTCTCGCGCAGGATTCCCAATCCGCTTCCCGGCACGATCGGCAGAAAGTCTTTGCCCTCGTGCGTCTCGAAACCGTAGCGGCGAAATCCGAGGAAGATGAAGTTGCCCTCGTCCAGCCATTTCAGGAAGGCGCGCGCTTCGGCCACCTCCTCCGCCGGCATCGGGAGGTTGACGTGCTCGAGCTCCGCGGCATCTTCGTGCAGCTTCTGGCGCATGATCAGGAAGTCGGCCACACCGACGCGCACGCTGTCGAGCACGTGCTCGATGCTCTTGCGGATGTTGGTCAGCTCCTCCGGCTCGGTCTCCTCGTCGATCTCCACGTGCATGTACGACTCGACGATGGCCCCCGACGCCGCCGCCTGCGTCGAGGAGAGCTCCACCCGGTTTCCGCCCCCATCCCGCACCACCCGAAGGACTGGATGCAGAAGAAGATGGATGTTGCGCTGCAGCCGGTTGATCTCCGCGCTGACCGAGTCGACCAGGAAGGGCATGTCATCGTTGATGATCTCGATGACGGTGTGGCCGAGGGACCAGCCGTGCCCTTCCAGAGTGGGATTGAGCAGCCGAACACTCGCGGTGCCCGGAGTGCGTTGCTGCCCGAGCTCCCAGAGCGACATGGCCCCGCCCAGCAGCGTCTCGAACGACGTATAGATGATGTCGTCCGGCGAGACCAGCGCGAAGTAACGCCGCACGAATTGCTCCGCGCTCTCCGCCGCATCCCCACCCACCCGCTTGTGCGCCTCGGCAGCGATCCGGTCGACGACATCCGCCTTCCGCTGCTCCGATGTAACCGTCATGCACTCTCCTCACAACTGGCGGGCGACATGATACTTCGGCTGGAGGCGCCAGGCCGGCGCAGGTATCCCGCCGAAAGGCCTGCTCCCGGTCCCACGCGCCTCGCGCAATCGGCATGTCATGAAGGTTGACCGGCCCGCGGCACGCGCGGATACTGGGGTTCTCAACCAATCGAAAAAAAGGAGCACTTTCATGCCGAAGAAATCCGGTTTGTATCTCGTCATCAGTCTGCTGCTGGCCATGGCCGCAGCGGCGCAACAGAACGCTACGGTCCGCGGCCAGGTCACCATCGACGGTTCGCCCCTGCCCGGAGTCACGGTCAGCATCGCTGACCTCGGGCTCAGCACGGTGACCGACGCCGAAGGGCGGTATGCCATCGCCGTTCCTGCGGATCGCGCGGGGAGAAGCGTGAAGGTCTCCGCCGCGCTCCAGGGTTTCCAGACCCGCTCGGAGAGCGTGACGCTCAGCGCCGGTGAGGCCACGCGCGACTTCCCGATGCGCGTCTCCTTCGGCCAGGAGATCACCGTCGGTTCGCGCGCGGTGAACGCCGAGGCGGAGAAGGCCGTGCCGGTGGACGTGATCACGCACGAGCAGATCGAGACCGCCGCCTCGACCGAGACGAACCAGATCATCGAGAAGATCGCTCCGTCATTCAACTTCCCCCGACCGTCGATCTCGGACGGAAGCGACAGCGTCCGGCCGGCCACCCTGCGCGGTCTGGGACCCGACCAGGTCCTGGTCATGCTCAACGGCAAGCGCCGGCATGTGAGCGCGCTGGTGAACGTGAACAGCACGGTCGGCCGCGGCTCCAGCGGCGCGGATCTCAACGCCATTCCCGCCTCGGCTATCGAGAACGTGGAGATCCTCCGCGACGGCGCGGCCGCGCAGTACGGCTCGGACGCCATCGCCGGAGTCCTCAATCTGGTCCTGAAGTCGGACGCGGCGCCGCTACGCATCGACGTGAAGGGCGGAGCCACCACGCACGGTGACGGGCAGATGATCGACACCAGCCTCAGCGGCGGATGGAAGCTCGGCCGCGGCGTGGTCTTCGCCACCGCCGAGTACCGCCGTCGCCTGGAGACCAACCGCGCTCTGGTCGATCCGCGCGACCAGATCGTCAAAGGCGACGCCGGCAACAACGGCGTTTCCCAGCCCAACACGCACTGGGGCGATGGTTACGAGCGCGATCTTATGTCGCTGGTCAACCTCAACATCCCGGTGACCGACGATGGCAAGCAGATCGTCTATGGCTTCGGCACGTACAGCCTTCGTCACGGCTCGCATGGCGGAAACTTCCGGCGCGCCCTCGATGGCGGCGACTGGCCCCAGATCTACCCGAAGGGATTTCTTCCGCTGATCGAGCCCCGGGTCCTCGATGCGGCGCTCAACGGCGGCGTGCGCGGCGAGCTGGCCACCTGGTTCTACGATCTGAGCGCCGGGTACGGCCGCAACAAGTTCGACTTCTACGTGCGGAATTCACTGAACGTGTCGCTCGGACCGACCATCCCGCCGAACCAGACGTCGTTCTATTCCGGTTCGCTCGCGGACCGGCAGTACACGGCGAACCTCGATCTTTCCAAAGCATTCAACGTCGGACTGGCAGGGCCGCTGAATGTCGCCGGAGGAGTGGAGTATCGGCGCGACGGCTACGAGATCAAGGCCGGCGAGCCTGCCTCGTACATTGATGGCGGAAAGCCCAACCAGTTCGGAGGCAAGGCCACGCCCGGAGCACAGGTCTTCCCGGGTTTCCGCCCCTCGAACGTGGTCGACCAGTCGCGCAACAGCAAGGCCATCTACGTGGACACGGAAGGTGACGTGATCACGAACTTCCGGGTCGGCGTGGCAGCCCGTTACGAGAACTTCAGCGACTTCGGCAACACCACCAACGGCAAGCTGACCCTGCGCTACTCGCCGATCAAGCCGCTCATCTTCCGTGGCGCCGCGAGCACGGGGTTTCGCGCTCCCTCGCTCGGACAGTCCTGGTTCTCCACCGTGAGCACGAACTTCCTGCCCGATGGTAACGGCAACATCGTTCCTTTCGAAGTGGGAACGTACCCCGTCTCCAGTGCGATCGCGATCGCCCTCGGCGCGAAGCCGCTGCAGCCCGAGAAGTCCCGCAACTACAGCGGCGGTGTGGTCTGGCAGCCGATGTCGAACCTGCAGATGACTGCCGACTTCTTCCGCATCGACATCAAACACCGCATCGCCCTCTCCGGCAACTTCAACCAGAAGCAGGTGCAGCCGCTGCTGGTTCCCTTCGGCGTCAACGGCGCGCGCTTTTTCACCAATGCCATCGACACGCAGACGAACGGATACGACCTGGTGGTGAACCACAACCGCGAGTTCTTTGCCGGCCACCTTGATCTCTCCGCCGCCTACACCAACAACAAAACCGAGATCGTCAGGATCGTCGATACGCCACCTCAGCTCACCGGTCTCGGAGCAGTGCTCTTCGACCGCCGTGAGCGGCGGACCGCCGAATGCGCCCAGCCGCGTGACAACGCCCGCCTGATGCAGAGCTACCGGCAGGGTTCGTGGAACGTGACGTCACGTCAGGCCCGATACGGTGACTATTGCAGCCTCAACACCGTGGCCGCCGACGACCAGATCTATGGGGCCACGTGGCTCGCCGATCTCGAGTTTTCCTATCGCTTGAGCAAGTACACCCTGGCGGTCGGAGCGGAGAATCTCTTCGACGGCTTTCCCGATTACAACCTCCGCGCCGGTCGCCCCTCCGGCTCGGAACAGGTCGGGAGCGCCGGAGTCTTCGCCTATCCGAGAAACTCACCGTTCGGCATGAACGGCCGCTTCGTCTACACCCGGGTCAGCTACACCTTCTGATGGTGATCGCGGCGGCGCGCAGGGAACCCCACTCCCTGCGCGTCGCCCGGGCGCTCACCCGATGGGCGGTCCGGGCGGGACTTCCACCGGCTTCGTTCGCGACCGCGGCGCATCGGGCCGGGCCAGGAATCGCTCGATCTCTTCGCGCACGGCATGCCGGTGCGCACGCTCACTGATGTCGGTCACCTCGCCGGCCAGCCGCGACGACAACCGTCGCAGTCCTTCGCTAGCCTCCGCCCGCACCTGCGGATCGGCCTCCGCGTCATTGCCCAGATCCATCAGATGAGAGGACAACAAACGGCAGGACGCCCGATTGATCACCGCGCGCATCCCGGTTTCCGGACGAGTCACCGTCGCGATCACACCGTCCACCACTTCATGAAACGAAGGGTTGGAAGCGCTCTCGGCATGGAACTGCACCATGCGCGCGGCGCGTCGGCGATCGAGCAGCGCGTCGAGCGTGATGGTGGCCGACGACATGGCCGCGCTCACCGGATCGAACGCCGGCGTGGTCCGCTGATCGAAC
>JBKJQB010000216.1:0-3598 GCA_046594105.1 Thermoanaerobaculia bacterium | reverse complement strand
AGATGGGAGACCCCATCAGGATGACCAAGCGGACTCCCGGCACCACGATGTCGCGACTGATCAGGAACTCATCCACACGCTCGACGATCTGCTCGTGGAACTCTCCGACTTCACGTAGAACGAACGGCTGGACGCCCCACAGCACGTTCATGCGTCGGGCCACCAAGCTCGACGGAGTGAGCGCGATGATCGGCTGGCGGGGCCGGAACTTCGACATCAGCCGCGCCGCGAATCCCGTCTGGGTGAAGACGACGATGAACTTCGCGTCGATCTGCTCGGCCGCGTAGTTCGCGGCACCGGCCAGCGCATCGGTGAACTCGTCCGTCTCGGAAAACAGGCGGAAGGGCTCGCGACGATGAACGATGCGCAGCTGCGGGTTGTTTTCTGCGGCCATGATGATGCGAGCCATCATCTGCACCGCTTCGACGGGATAACGGCCAGAGGCAGTCTCCGCCGAAAGCATCACGGCATCGGACCCGTCAAAGATCGCGTTGGCCACATCGGAGGCCTCCGCTCGCGTTGGCCGCGAGTTCGTGGTCATCGACTCCAGCATCTGAGTGGCGGTGATGGCGAAGCGTCCCCACTGGCTCGACTTGGCCAGCACCTGTTTCTGAACGATCGGTACGGCCTCCGGCGGAAGCTCCACGCCGAGGTCCCCGCGCGCCACCATCACGCCGTCGCTCACTTCGAGGATGTCGTCGAGGTTGTCGATGGCCTGCGCCTTTTCCAGCTTGGCGACAACATTGATCTCCGCGCCGCCGAGCTCCGCGAGCATGGTGCGCAGGCCTTCGATGTCGCTGCGGCGGCGGATGAACGAAGCAGCGATGTAGTCGAGATGGTTCTCCACCGCGAAACGGACGTCGTGGCGATCCTTTTCCGTGATCGCCGGGATGGTCAGCTCCGTGTCGGGAAAGTTCATGCCCTTCTTCGAGGAAATCGGCCCGCCGTGAATGACCCGCGTGATGACCCGCGGATCCTCCAGAGCGATCACCACCAGTTCGACCAGCCCGTCGTTGATGAGGATGCGCTGGCCGATCTGCACCTCGCGCGGCAGCGGGGTAAACGGCGTTGAAACAATGGAGGCGTTGCCGACCCGGTTCTCGGTGGTCAGGGTGAAGGTCTGCCCATTCTCGAGCTGGACGACCCCCTCGACCTCACCGATCCGCAGCTTTGGTCCCTGGATGTCGCCGAGGATGGGGATGTACTTGCCGTGATCGTTGGAGAGACGGCGGATGATCTCGATGATTTTGAGCCGTTCCGCGGGCTGTCCGTGCGAGAAATTCAGGCGGAAGACATCGACGCCCGAGGTCATCAGGCTCTGGATGACTCCTTCCGACGTGCAGGCCGGTCCGAGGGTGGCGATGATCTTGGTTCTTCTCAAGTTGGCTCCGGAGGCGTCGTACTCAATGCCTTCCGCTGACGGTGCGATTTCGCTCCTACGGCGTAGCTGCAGGCGACGAGGTCGAGAGAGTCAGACCGGGCTGGAGCGAACGGCCCACCACCTGCGCGATGGCCTCCACTTCCCGCACGATCGTGGCGAAGGTCGACGGCAGCACGGCCTGCGGGCCATCGGAAAGCGCCTCCTCCGGCTTGTGGTGCACTTCGATGAGCACCCCGTCGGCGCCCACCGCGATGGAGGCACGCGACATCGGAGCGACCTTGTTCCGTTTTCCCGTTCCATGGCTGGGATCGACCAGGATCGGCAGATGGCTGATCCTCTTCACGGCAGGGACGATGGACAGGTCGAGGGTATTGCGGGTGTGATCGGCGAAGGTGCGCACGCCTCGCTCGCACAGGATCACGTTGTAGTTCCCCTCGGACATGATGTACTCGGCGGACAGAAGGAGCTCCTCGAGCGTGGCCGACATCCCGCGCTTCAAGAGGACAGGCTTCTTGGCCCGCCCGGCCGCCTTCAGCAGCGAGAAATTCTGCATGTTGCGCGCGCCGATCTGGATGCAGTCGGCATATTGATCGACCAGCGCGAGGGTCTCCAGGTCGATGGCCTCCGTCACGATCGGCAGGTCGAACTCTTCCCGCACTCTGGCCAGAATCTCCAGCCCCTCTTCGCCCAGACCCTGGAAGGAGTATGGGGAGGTACGCGGCTTGTACGCGCCCCCACGAAAGAGTTGTCCGCCGGCGCTCTTGATCCCCTCGGCGATGGCGCGGGATTGATCGAGCGACTCCACCGCGCAGGGACCGCCGACCACCACCACGCCGGTCCCGCCGACGTCGACTCCTCCGACGTTGATGACGCTGTCTTCCGGCCGGGCCTCGCGCGACACCAGCTTGTAGTCGTGCGAAACGCGGATGACTTCCTTGACCCCGTCGAGATTCTCAAGGTTCTCCGGGTTGGCCGCTTTGCCCTGATTTCCGGTGATGCCGATCGCCGTCCGGTGCGCTCCGGGAATGGCGTGCGCTTTCAGCCCCATCCGCTCGATGTGGCGGATGACCGTTTCGATCTGTTCGGCGCGGGCGCCGGCTTCCATGACGATGAGCATTGGCTGGGGTCCTTTTGTTCGCTCCACTCCACGTGATGTCCACGTTCTGCGGCGGGAGTCGGAGCAGCGCGGCCGGCAGGAATCGCACTCAGAGGGGCCGGCGTTCTGAGCTGCGTCAGTATAATCGACTGCTTGAAGCCATCATTCCGGGAGAACTCATGAAAAAATCGTGGATCGTATTCGGCGCAGGGCTCCTCATGGCCACTCAGGGGTTCGCCGCTTCCTACTGGGTCGTTCTCCGGGACGGCACCCACTACGAGACCAAGTCGAAGCCAGCGATCGTGAACGGCCGCGCCTCCCTGAACCTGACTTCCGGCCAGGTCATGCAGCTCGATGGCAACCAGATCGACTTCCCGAAGTCTGAAGAGTTGACCCGAAACGGTGGTCTGCAGGTCATGAATCTCGGCCAGCCCGCACCAGTAGCAGTGAAGCAGACCTCCTCGCTCGGCTCGGCGATCCGACTCCGGAGACCGCAGGCGCCACCTTCAGCGAACACGAATGCCCCTTCCCCCGCCGCGCCCGTCGCACAGCCCCCGTCCGCGCCTGCTTCCGGACCAAGACTGGGAACCGACGTGCTGGACAAGTTTGAGCGGGCTTACGAAAACGTCGGGATTTTCGAGCACAAACTCACCGCCACCGGACCGAAGACCATCCGCGTGGAAATCGTCACCGACAACGAGGAGAAAGTCTTCAACGCCCTTTCAGCGACCGCGTTCCTCATCGTTCGGAACGCCGGGCTCAGCGGCGTGCTGGTTGAGCAAGTCGACCTGTTCATGAAGCAAACCACCGGCGGCGCGGCAGGACGCTTCCAGATGACCCGGGAGGATGCGCAGGCCCTGGACTCGAAGACAGTGACCCGCGAGGAGTACTTCGTGAAGAAGGTCCTTTACTAGCAGGGTCGGTCTGGCCGAGGTGTGGCAAAGGGACAACAGTCTGTGCCGATCTCACCCGGTCTCGCCGCAGCGATGTGGCACAGACACGCTTGTCTGTGCCGGTGTCGCGGGAACTTGGCCTCCCCTGTCGACCACCTGGGAATCCCTACCGCAAGACGTCTACCGTCGCCTCGCTGCCATAGACCATGACGTAGCGGAAGTCGCGCT
>JBKJQB010000181.1:0-5479 GCA_046594105.1 Thermoanaerobaculia bacterium | reverse complement strand
ATCCTCTCCGGCGGTGAGAAGCGGCGCGTGGCACTCTGCCGCCTCCTGCTTCAGGCGCCTGACATCCTCCTGCTCGACGAGCCGACCAACCACCTCGACGCGGAGTCGGTGGATTGGCTGGAGCGGCATCTCCAGAAGTATGCCGGCACGGTCATCGCCGTCACCCACGATCGTTACTTCCTCGACAACGTGGCCGGATGGATCCTGGAGCTCGATCGCGGCGCAGGCATCCCGTTCAAGGGCAACTACTCCTCATGGCTGGAGCAGAAGCGCAACCGATTGGCGCAGGAAGAGAAGTCGGAGTCGCAGCGCCAGAAGACGCTCGATCGCGAATTGGAGTGGATCCGGCTGTCCCCGAAAGGACGCCACGCCAAGGGCAAGGCCCGCATCAACGCATACGAAGACCTGCTGAGCCAGGAATCGCAGCAACGCATTCAGGACCTGGAGATCTACATCCCCTCCGGTCCGCGTCTGGGCAACGTGGTGGTCGAAGCGGATGATGTGAGCAAGTCGTTCGGCGACAAACTCCTGGTCGACGGCATGACCTTCGCCCTGCCACCCGGCGGCATCATCGGCGTCATCGGACCGAACGGCGCCGGAAAGACCACGCTCTTCCGCATGATCCTCGGGCAGGAGAAACAGGATGGCGGAACCATCCGCATCGGCGAGACGGTGCGCATGGCCTACATCGACCAGAGCCGCACCCTCGATCCCGACAAAACCATCTTCGAGGAGATCACCGGCGGCGGCGACATGGTCCTGCTGGGAAAGCGCGAAATGAACTCACGCGCCTACGTGGCCCGCTTCAACTTCTCCGGATCGGACCAGCAGAAGAAAGTGGGCATCCTCTCCGGCGGAGAGCGCAACCGCGTTCACCTGGCCAAGATGCTGCGGGAAGAAGCGAACGTGCTGCTGCTCGACGAGCCCACCAACGACCTCGACGTCAACACGCTCCGGGCCCTGGAAGAAGCGCTGGAGAACTTCGCTGGCTGCGCCATCGTCATCAGCCACGACCGCTGGTTCCTCGACCGTGTGGCCACGCACATCCTGGCGTTCGAAGGGGAGAGCAAGGTCACCTGGTTCGACGGGAACTACAGCGAGTACGAAGAGGACAAGCGCAACCGCATGGGAACCGAGGCCGATCAGCCGCACCGGATTCACTACCGCCAGATGACGCGGTAGAGCCGCCAGCGATCCTCATTGCATGCGGTGGTGTTTCGCCGGCCGGCTCTGCTCGCCATCAGATTTCGCCGAATCGCCGCCAGTCCGCTCGGATGGCGTTAGAATCCGCGACTTACCGACCAGTTTCATCGAGAGGAGGATTCAATGAGGAATCTCACGCGGCAGGCGGCATGGACGCTCATCATCATCCTGGCTGCAGTGCCAATCTTTGGTCAGGGTACGACGTCAACTCTCACAGGAACCGTGACCAGCGGGGGCAGCCCGCTTCCGGGAGCGAGCGTCACCGTCAGTTCCCCCGCGCTCCAGGGAACGCGGACGGCGGTCACCAGCTCGAACGGCGACTACACCATTCAGGGCCTGCCGCCGGGCACCTATTCGGTCAAAGTCGAGCTCGAGGGCTTGCAGTCCACCTCGCGGAAGGCCACCCTTTCTCTCGCCCAGACCAACCGCGTCGACGCCGATCTGAAGGTCAGCGCGGTCACCGAGGCGATCACCGTCACCGCCGGCGCGCCTGCCGTACTGGAATCGCCGCAGATCGCCACGAACTTCACCAAGCAGCTGATGGAGAAGCTGCCGGTGGCCCGGACCATCGCTTCCGCGGTCTCCCTTTCACCCGGCGTGAGCGGCGGGATCGCCGGCAATGCCATCTCCGGCGCGCCGTCGTACGACAACGTTTACTACGTCAACGGGACCGTGGTGAACGAGAACCTTCGAGGACAGCCGGAGTCGCTCTTCATCGAAGACGCCATCCAGGAGACCACCATCCTTCGCGGAGGGATCTCGGCGGAGTACGGCCGCTTCACTGGCGGCGTCGTCTCCACCATCACCAAATCCGGCGGCAATGAGTTCAGCGGATCGATCCGGGACAGCTTGAGCAACTCGAGGTGGACCAAGAAAACACCGTTTGCCACTGAGGCTGACCACATCGACAAGATCAACAATGTCTACGAGGAAACGCTGGGTGGCTACCTCTGGCGCGACCGCCTGTGGTTCTTCGGCGCCGGCCGTCAGCTGAAGACAAGCACCCAGAACTTCACCTCGATCACCAACATCCCCTTCACTCCGGTTCGCGATCAGAAGCGGCTGGAGGGAAAGCTCACCGGACAGATCACCCAGAAGCACAACCTTTTGACGTCCTACGTCGATGTCAAAGACACAGACGGCGGAAACTTCTTCGGATCCATCCTGGATACCCGAAGCCTGTACGACCGGCAGCTGCCGAACAAGCTCTTCACCGCGCAATACAACGGCGTGCTGACTTCGAACCTGCTGCTCACCGCGAACTACTCCAACAAGAAGTTTTCGTTCGTGAACAGCGGCTCCAAGTCGACGGACATCATCGACGGCACCCTGATGATCGACAACCCCACCGGCCGGCGCTACTGGGCCGGGACGTTCTGCGGCGTGTGCGGTCCTGAAGAGCGCAACAACTTCAACTGGACGGCCAGCGCCAGCTACTTCCTCTCGACCCGATCGACGGGAAGCCACAACTTCAAGGCCGGCGTCGACCGCTTCTCGGAAACGCGCCTGGTGAACAACCACCAGTCGGGCAGTGACTTCCGCATCCTCGGCAACACGAAGATCATCGGCACCAACGTGTACCCCGTGCTGGACAGCACCTCGATCATCCAGTGGAACCCGATTTTCGCCAGCGCAAAAGGGGATCACCTCAAGGTCAATTCCGCCTTCGTGAACGATCGCTGGGACTTCAGCCCGCGATTGAGCTTCAACGTGGGCCTGCGCTTTGACAAGAACAACACTCGTGACGACGACGGTCACCAGGTCTCCAAGGACAGCGCCTTCAGCCCCCGCCTCGGTCTGCAGTTCGACGTCCGTGGGGACGGCCGCCAGAAGGTCAACGCCAACTTCGGCCGCTACGTCTCCAAGATCGCGGACGGCAACGTCGGCGGCGGGGCGAACGGCGCGGGCACTCCTTCCGCCATCACCTGGTTCTACCGCGGACCGGTCATCAACCCGGCCGGGACCGCCGAAAGCGCTCTCCTGACCACCGACAAGGCGCTGGCAATTCTCTGGAACTACTTCAACTCGGTCGGGGGGACCACCAACACCTCGAACCTCCGCAGCGTCAGCATCTCCGGTCTGAGCACCGTGCTGCCGGAACCGATCATCTCTCCGTCGGTCGACGAATTCACCATCGGCTACGGAATCCAGGCGACTCGCAACGCATTCGCCCGAGTCGATCTGGTCAAACGCGACTGGCACCACTTCTACGCATCGCAGCTGGTGACGTCGAATCCGAGGGCCGTCGATACTTTCGGGAACAAGAGCGACGTTCAGTATCTGGTCAACGACAACAGTCAGACCAAGCGCACCTACCGCGCCCTTCAATTCGAAGGCCAGTGGCGACCAACGGGTGGTTTCTACTCCGGCATGACGTACACCTACTCGCGGCTGCGCGGAAACGATCAGGGAGAATCAAGCGGCAGTGCCACTGTCACCAACAACCCGCTCAACTCCTACTATCCGGAATACCTCGGTTACGGCAACCGCCTGCCGATCGGCATCCTGCCGGAAGACACCCCGCACCGGGGCAAGGTATGGGTCGGCTATGACTTCCGCCTCGGGCGCCTTGGCACGTTGAGCGCTTCCGGTCTGCAGACGTATGAGACCGGATCTCCCTATTCGGTGATCGGTTCCATCGACGCCAGCGGACGTACCGCCGGCACCAGCTACACCGGCCTCCCGGCGAATCCCGGCTACACGCTGTCGCAACTGGGCACCTCCCACACCTACTTCTTCAGTGATCGCGGCGCGCTGCGCACGGCGGCATTGAATCGGACTGACGCCACGCTGGTCTACGAGATTCCCATCAGCCGCGTTTCTCTGCGTTTCCAGGGAACGATGACCAACGTGCTCAACAAGCATGGAGTGATCAATCCCGACACGACGGTGTTCACGCGCCGCACCTCTACATCGCGAGGACTGAAAGCATTCAATCCGTTCACGGAAACCCCGATCGAGTGTCCCTCCGACGCCACCGCCGCCACCTGCACCGCGATGGGCGCGAACTATCAGAAAGGGGCAGCGTTCGGGCAGGCTGTCGGCGTCAATTCGTACCAGACGCCGCGCGCCTATTCGTTTGCGACAGGGATCCGTTTCTAGGCGATCTTCGTTTTCATCAACAGACACCAGACGCCCCGGCTCTGTCCGGGGCGTTTCTTTTTCCCGCGCTCAGGTCGCCGGCATGTAGGAATCGTCTTGCCCTTGCGGATGAGAGGGCTGGAAAATGGCAAATCAGGGACGAAATCGAAGCCAATTCAGGGGGCCGTATGGCGGATTCCGAATTTTGAATTCTCGCAGCAACCGGCCCATGTGAATTCGATGTTATGTCCATGAAAAGGCGCGTATTATGCCCGCCGCATGAAGGCCTGCCATCGGCGGGCGTCATGCACGAGAGAGAAACGATTTCCCCGCCTTTCCGCTTCAACAATCAGGAGGACAGATGAGATTGAACCGAAATTGGGTAGTTCTGAGCTGCGTGCTGATGCTCGCAGCGACCGGCCTGTTCGCACAGGGAACCACCGGCGCGCTGTTGGGCACCGTGACCCAGGGTGGCACACCGCTTCCCGGCGTGACCGTGACCATCACCGCACCGACCCTTCAGGGGACGCGCACCAGCGTGACCAACGAGAGCGGTGCGTACAGTTTTCCGGCGATCCCGCCGGGAGAGTACAGCGCGACCTTCAGCCTTTCCGGCCTGCAGGACGTGACCAAGAAGGTCGGAGTCGGTCTGGCGCAGACTGCGCGGCTGGATGCGGATCTGAAGCTCTCCGCAGTCACCGAGGCCATCACCGTGACCGCCAATGCAACTCACGTCATGGAAACAACAACGCTGGAGACGAACTTCAAGCAGGCAACGGTGAACCGCCTGCCGATCGCCCGGACTCCAACAGCACAGTCTTCGCTGGTGCCGGGCGTCACTCCTGGTGTGAATGGCAACACGATTTCCGGCGCGATGTCGTATGACAACCTGTACCTCGTCAACGGCGTCGTGACTAACGAGAACCTGCGCGGTCAGTCGCACGATCTCTTCATCGAGGACGCGCTTCAAGAAACCACGGTTCTCACGGCAGGCGTCTCCGCCGAGTATGGCCGCTTCACCGGCGGGGTGGTCTCCTCGATCACCAAATCGGGTGGTAACGACTTCAGTGGTTCCCTTCGCGACAGCGTGGACAACCCGAAGTGGACGTCGAAGTCGCAGGACAGCCAGCCCACTCCGATCAACCACAGGAACTACACGTACGAAGGCACCCTCGGCGGCCGCATCATCCGCGAC
>JBKJQB010000135.1:0-16325 GCA_046594105.1 Thermoanaerobaculia bacterium | reverse complement strand
CTGGGCTCCGCAATCCCCCGGCTGGCGCCGGGGGCTACATTCTTGCGACCGCTGACGCGTGCTGGTCACCGACAAATTTGAGGTTCTTGGAGGATCGCATGGCGGGGCGCATCACCGTATGGGTCTTCCGGGCCATACCGTCGCTCCTTCTTTCGGTAAACCGCCCCGTCATAATCCGTGGTCCAGTTTTCGGGGAGCAGACCAGGAAGCCGGCGGACCGGCCGGCAAGGATGCCGGCGCTCCTTCGCTCCGCTCAGAAGAACCACGGCCGCCCGTCACTGCGCCTTCGCGTCGCCCGCTTCGTAGCGCCAGGGCGTCTGGCTCGCCGCACCTTCGGCGAAGCGGGTGTCCACGTACTCCTCGAACGCGATGGGCGACTCCAGCAGGCCGGTCTCCCTCATCAGTCCGACGATCATCTCGAAATCTGCGCGGCGCGGGGAAAGCGGTTCGTATTGCACTCGATCGATGGGCTTGAGCAGCGCCCATCGCAGCAGCGCGGGGTTCTGGCGGTAATAGTAGCGACCCACAAACTCGGCAGCATGCTGGCGATGACGGCGCGCCTTCTCCTTCTCCTCCAGCCACAGACCCGATCGCGCGATCCCGTCGACCAGATCCTGCACCGCTTCCGGTTTCCGGTCGATGACGTCCTGGCGTACCACCAGCACGCAGGAGATGTAGTCCGGCCAGTACTGCCGGGCATGGAAGAGCACGCGCCCGAATCCGGCGCTTTCGGCCTGGGAGGGAAACGGCTCCCCCATGGAGAACGCGTCGATCGATCCGGCGGCCAGTGCTCCGGCGACATCGGGAGGAGCCATTTCGATCATCCTCACGTCCTTTCCGTCCATGCCGTTGGCGCGCAGCGCCTTGAACACGATCAACCGTTCGTCGGAGAAACGGCTGGGGACGGCCACCGTTCGGCCGCGCAGGTCAGCGAACGTCTTCACCGGCCCATCGGTGCGCACCACCACTGCGCTCCCGTATCGGTGCCCGAGGTACACGATCTTCACTGGAACGCCCTGAGCCCGCAGGGCGATTGCCATCGGCGCGACCATGAACGCCGCCTGCATGCGGTTGGACATCAGCGCCTCTTTGATCTCAGGAAATCCCTGGAAAAGGCGGGGGATGAAAAGATGTCCGGACTGTGAGTAGGCGGAGATGTAGTCGGTGACCGGGCAAGCCAGATGTCACGTCACCGGGATGTACGCGACATTCAGCTTTCGTCTCGCGTCCGGCAGCCGGTCATTCATCAGCACCTGCCAGCTGACGTTGAGGCTGAGATGGGCCGCGGTCACCGCAGCGATCCACAGTCCCAGGCCATAAAAGAGCTTACGCATGGAGTTCACCTCCTTTCCACGGCCCACGCTTCGGCGCGCCGCATGATGGTGTCCAGAATCAGTCCGATCAGACCGATGAGCAGCATGCCGCCGACCACCAGGTCGTAGCGTTTGCCGGCGTTGCGGGCATCGATGATGAGGTAGCCCAGACCGGAGTCGACTGCGATCATCTCCGCGGCGACCAGCACCAGCCAGGCCACTCCGAATGCGATGCGGAGACCGATCACGATGCGCGGAAGAACGGCGGGGATCACCACGGAGCGCATCAGCCGTGCCGTGGAGAGCCCGAAATTGCGACCGGCCTGCAGGTACATCGGCGGCACGTCGCGAACCCCGCTGGCCGTGGCGGTGACGATGGGGAAAAAGGAAGCGAGGAAGATCAGGAAGATCGGGGCGACGTCGCTGATCCCGAACCAGATCACCGCCAGAGGCATCCAGGCGATCGGCGAGATGGGGCGGATCAACTCGATCAGAGGATTCACCGCACGAGCGGCCGACGAGGACCATCCCAGCAGCAACCCCAGGGGAATCCCCACCACCACCGCCAGCGTGTAGCCGGCGGCCACCCGCCACAGTGAGTCTCCGATGTAGGCCCACAGCAGCCGTTTCTCCGCCAGTTGCAGCAGACCTCTGGCCACGTCGAGCGGTGATGGAAAAATTCGGGTCCCGGACCAGCGCACCGCGACGGTCCACACGGTCAGGGCGATGGCCGCCGCCAGTACGGGCCATGCGATCCTCTCCCACCCCGGAAGCTGGCCAGCCTCCGTTGCCATCGACGATCCGCCAGTGCGCCGATTCCGGCCGCTTGTTTTCAGACGTCCTCTCATACCTGATGGGCCAGCCCGATCTCGCCAAAGATCGAGTCCCGAATGGAGATGTACCCGGGCGACGACAGATCACGGGGATGTGGAAGGGCCACCGGAACGATGGTCTGGATCCTTCCCGGCCGTGCCGACATCACCACGATCCGATCGGCCAGCTGCACCGACTCCTCGATGTCATGCGTCACGAACAGGATGGTCTTCCGCTCGGCATGCCAGATCCGCAGCAGTTCACTGCGCATCTGCAGCCGGGTGATCGAGTCGAGCGCACCGAACGGCTCGTCGAGATAGAGAACGTCGGGGTTCACCGCCAGGGCCCTGGCCACTTCGACCCGCTGCTTCATCCCCCCGGACAACTCGCGGGGATAGGCGCGTTCGAACCCGCTCAGTCCGACCAGTTTCACGTAGTAATCGATCCTGCGCTGGCGCTCTTGCCGGTCGACATCAAACAGTCCGAAGCCGATGTTCTGCTCCACCGACAACCAGGGGAAGACCCCACGCTCCTGAAACACGAAGATGCGCCGCCGGTCGGGGCCGGCGACGGTCTCCCCATCGATGGTCACACTTCCCTCGGTGGGCGACAGGAAGCCGCCGGCGATGTTGAGCAGCGTCGATTTGCCGCATCCCGAGGGCCCCAGGATGCACACGAACTCCCCCTCGGCGACGTCCAGAGAGATGTCCCGCAGCACGTCGAGTTCTCCGAAGCGCATGCTGATGTCGCGGAAGGAGACCTTCATCGGCTGGGATCCAGAGTGCTCCATCGGATCACGTCCAGGCGGGTCAGAGACCGCATCATCCCGTCGAGGATCAAGCCGATCACGCCGATCAGAACCATCCCGGCGATGACCAGGTCGTAGCGATTCCCTGCGTTGCGCGCGTCCACGATCAGAAAGCCGAGCCCGGAGTTCACCGCGATCATCTCCGCGGCGACCACAACCAGCCAGGCGATCCCCAGGGTGATGCGCATGCTGATGATCAGCTGCGGAAAAATGGACGGGAGGATCACCGACGGGATCAGCCGTCGCGTGGGTAGACCGAAGTTGCGCGCGGCGCGCAGCACCACCGGATCGATCCCCTGCACCGCCCGGGTCGTGGCCAGAGTCAGAGGCAGGAGCGAGGCCATGAAGATCAGGAACATCGCCGAAAGATCGCCCACCCCGAACCAGAGGATGGCCAGGGGGATCCAGGCCAGAGGAGAAATCGGCCGGAGCCACTGCATGAGCGGATGGAGGGCCGCTTCCGCCCGGCGATTCAATCCGAGAAAGACCCCGGCGGGCAGCGCGACGAGCACGGCCATCGAGTAACCCCAGGTGATGCGGAAAAGTGAGGCGACGACATAGCGGATCAGAAGACCGCTGCGGGCAAGCTCACCGATGGCCAGGGTCACGGCCATCGGGCCCGGCACCAGACTTCGGCCTCCGGCGATGGCCACCTGCCAGACGGCAATGGCCACGGCTACGCCGGAAAAGGAGAGCAATCGGGATCGCCACAAACGCGCCGAAGCCTAGCAGGTTTCCAGCAGCCCCGAGGCGATCACAGCTCCGTGGCCGCGGGCAGGCTTTCCCGGTGACCATAAAGGTGCTCCTGCTCGTTCTCAGTCGCCGCGTATCGCGCGCGGATGGTCGCTCGCGCGGGCGGCGCCTCCCAGATCCGGAACACGCGCGTCAGCCGGTGTCCTTGAATCCGCTCGCGGAAATACTGCTCATGGTCCCATTCCACTTCGGCCATCGCCAGCAGGCAGTCGATCATCTCCGGGCGGCCGCATGCCTGGGCGTACCTGGCTGCGACTTCGTACTCTTCGATGTTGCCTCGCTCCAGCAATCCTGCACCAAACATCGGAATGAACCAGCCGCCGATACGACAGAGGAGCCCGATGGATCGCCCGATGAGCCAGAAAACGATCTCGCGCACACCACTGGGCTTGGCGCCAAGTTCCGCCAGCAGTCCCTGAACCAGAGCCCGATGATGCCACTCCTCCTGCTCGATCTGTTGAAGGCGGGAGCGTTCGGCGGGCAAGCGAACGCTCTTCGCATGTCCCCGATAGGCAAATCCGGCGGCCAGCTCTCCCGACACTGCGCTCTGGAGGACCTTCACGAGCTGCAATTCCGCGGGAGAACGCTGCATCACCCGCATTCTATGCGCCCGGGACCGTTCGTCGAGCCGGTGTGGAGCGGCCGTCCCCGGCCGCCCTTGTACCTACACTCAGTGGCTGTGAAAACATCGAACATTGCCTTTCGGGGCGCTGGCATCTTGCCGGCGCTCCGTTCGCTTCGCTTCTAATGACGCGCTCGCGTTCCATCAACGGCGGCCGAGCGAAGCGACCGATGCGAAAATCGTGGCGGACGCTTTGCGAACCAACGCCGCCGGCCGTGCCGGCAACGCCGTCGGCCGTGTCGGCTCAGTCTGTGGAGACGGACTGCACGCGGGCCTGCGCTTCGGCCGCCCAGGGGGAGCTGGTATCGATGGCCAGGTACGTCTTCCACGCCGCCACCGACTGCTTCCGCCCGCGGGCAGCCTCCAGAGCAACCGCCTGGTTCCATGCGGCCTCCGGCGCTTTCCCCAGGCTCCACGAACGCTCCGCCGCACGCAGCGCTCGTTCCCCCTCAGCGGCGTTCCCCGTCCGGGAGGAATCGGTGGCCAGAGCGGCCGCCAGGTCGTTGAGCAACGCGGCATTGCGCGAAGCATCGAGGGCGAGGTTCGGATCGGACAGCGCCGTCTCGGTCAGGAGCGCATGTTCCAGCGCCTTCACTGCGGCATCGGTCTGCCCCAGAAGCAGCCGGGATACGCCGAGGACATGCAGGTTCTCCACGGTGGGATTCCGGGTTGCGCTCTCCTGAATGCGGGAGGCGACGTTGAGCAGGCGCCAGTTTCTCGCTTCGTCGTCCGATGACCCTTGGCGGCCGCGGGGAATGGCCGGAGACATCGGGTGATAGTCGAATCCCGTCAACCGCGCTTCGATCGGCCTGCGCTCGGGGACCGATCGAGCCAGGGCGTCCACTCCCGTGGTGCCGTGCAGCCGGTCCGCCAGCGGAATGGCCAAAAAAATGGAGGCTGCCACGGCGGCGGCCAACACCGCCAGAGCCAGAATGATCCGTGGACGGAATGGGAGAGCAGACGTCGACTGCTCTTCTGCCCGTCCGGTGCGATCGGGAGCGGCGACCGCGATGGCGTGACACCGGGCACAGCCGGCGATGTGCCGAACGATTCCCGCGCGTTCAGAAACGACCAGGCGGCGGTCGACGAACGCGGCCAGAGTCTCCTCGCTGGGACAGTCCGGATTCCTCATGGTCGTGGACACGCCACGATCCCGATTGTCGCCATGGAGCGGTTCGGTGAGGTCAATTCCAGATCGTCCAGTTCCGCTCCCACCGCGTCCCATTCAAACGGACTCCCGCGGAAGTCCCCCGCGCGCAGCAAGCGGACCCTGCAATCAGTCTAGCAGTTGCGACTCTTTCCCCCGAACGGCTCACCACGTCTCCTGATCGGCCCCTCGCCTGCGTCACGGGTCAGGTTCACCACGACTACCGAGGCCCGCACCCGGCGAGCGGGTGATGGCGAAATGCGCTTTCGACGAGTCGCTTGCGGAGCGCGTGGATTGCCCAATCGAACGTCGAAGATCGCTCGGAAAACGATTCCGCGAGCGAAACAGCAAGCGAGATCGCGACCGGGGATGCCATAATTCGCGCAAACTCATGGCAGACCTTCGACTGGAACTTCTAGGCGACCTGCAGATTCGATCCGCCCAGGGCGCACTCATCAACATCGGCGCCCGGAAATCACAGGCGCTGCTCGCTTATCTCGGCGTCCGTCCCACCCAACGAGTTTCGCGCGAGAAGCTCGCCCTCCTGCTCTGGAGCAGCACCGGTCCCGATCAGGCACGCCAGAGCCTCCGGCAGACGCTCTCCACCTTGCGCAAGGAACTGGCAGGAATCTCCGAACAGAAACTCCTGATCGAAGAGGGCGATCTCCTCGGGCTGGACGAGACGTTCGTGCAATGCGATGTCGCCGCGTTCGAGTTGCTGGTGGCCAGCGGCACCGAAGCCTCTCTGAGTGAGGCCGTGGCCCTGTATCGGGGGGATTTCCTGGATGGCTTCTCTCTCAATGAGGAGCGATTCGATCAGTGGACGCTGGCCGAGCGCGACCGCCTCCATCGCGCCGCGTTGCGCGCCCATACCTCTCTGATGGAGATGCAGATCAAGCGCGGCGCCATCGATCAGGCGGCCGGCACTGCCCAGAGCTCGCTGCGACTGGACATCCTGCAGGAGCCTGTCCATCGCGCCCTGATGCGCCTGTACCTCCAGAGCGGCGACGTGGTCAACGCGCTCCAGCAGTACGAGACCTGCGCCAAGGTGCTCAAACGGGAGTTGCGCATCGAGCCCGACCCGGAGACCAAAGCGCTGCAGCGGGAGATCCTTCAGGTCCGCACCAGGTCTTCCGCACCACCGGCGCGATCCGAGCGAAATCGCCAGCCGACCGTGCTGGTGGTCGAGGATAACGTTCTCAATCGCGAATTGAATAACGCCGTGCTCAAAGCCGCCGGCTACACGGTCCTCCTGGCAAAGGATGGCGCCGAGGCGTTGATGCTCCTCGGCCGCGAAGAGGTCAACCTGGTGCTGCTGGACATCGACCTCCCCTTCATCGATGGCCACAGTCTGCTGCGCGCAATCCGCGAGAACGGATTGACCGTTCCTGCCATCTTCGTCTCCGGTCTGCCCGGAGATGAGGTGGAAGTCCAGGCGTTCGAAATCGGAGCGTCGGACTTCATCCGCAAACCGGTGAAAAATCAGGTGTTGCTGGCCCGCGTGGCGAAAGTCCTGGCCGAGCAGTAATCGACTTGCCTGCACACTCCTTGCAGAGCTTGCCGGTTGGGCGCTCCAGGAACATGATGGACGCACCGAGGGAAGACCCCATGAACGACGGAGGACTGCTGCTGATCGTGGAGAACAATCCGCTCGTTGCGGCTGCCATTGAGAAAGCCGGCGAGCGTCTTCAACTGCGCGCGGACTTTGCCACCGACGGCTGGGAAGCGATCGAGATGCTGCGCAACGCAACCTATCGCGCCATCGTCATCAATGCCGACCTCCCCCGCCACAGCGGCTACGGCGTGCTCTCGTACCTGCGGGAGGAGAACGGGAACCATCTGGAGAACGTGATCCTGACCACCAGCTCCGATCGCGACGTGGTCCGCCAGCGCGTGGCCGAACCGCTGCAGATCATCGCCACCACCGAGAGGGTCGACGACATCGCCGACGCGATGAACACCGCGTTCCTCATCCCGGAAGCCTAAGAGCACGCCGCCCTTCGTAGCGCCGGCATCCTTGCCGGCGGGAGCTTGCGCGGTCCTTCTCAGCGCGGCACGCCGGCAAGAATCGCTTTCGCCGACCGCTCCACATCCTCTTCGCTCGTCGACCAGTTCGAGAACGACAGCCGCATCGCCCCCAGGCCGTGCCACGTCGTTCCCGACATCCAGCAGGTGCCTTCCTGCTGCGCGCGCATGACCACTTCGCGCGTCACCGTGTCCGAGTCGCCGAAGCGCACCAGCAGCTGATTGAGCACCACGTCGTTGAGGATCCTGACGCGCGCATCGCGTCCGAGCAGCACGGCCATCTGCGCAGCCCGTTGGCAACTGCGGTCGATCATCTGCTCGACGCCGCGGCGCCCGAGGTGTCGCAGGGCGGCGTAGCAGACCACTCCGCGAGCCCGCCGCGAAAACTCCGGGACCCAGTCCACCGGATCGCGTTCCACGCCGGTACTCTGTTCCAGGTACTCCGCGGTCACCGTCATCGACGCGCGGTGCGCGGCCGAGTCGCGCACGATCACGATGCCGTTGTCGTAGGGAACGTTCAGCCATTTGTGCGCATCGGTGGCCCAGGAGTCAGCCAGATCCACGCCGTCGAGCAACGGTCGCTTTGCCTCGCTGGCGCGCCCCCACAGTCCGAACGCGCCGTCCACATGCAGCCACGCGTTCTTCTCGTGCGCCGCTGCGGCGATCTCGCGAAGGGGATCGACCGATCCGCTGTTCACGTTGCCCGCCTGCGAACAGACGATGACCGGCCCTTCCAGCGGAGCGAGCACCCGGCGCAGCGCCTCGGGGCGCATCCGTCCCTGTTCGTCGCACTCCACACGCAGGATGGATCTGGTACCGAATCCCAGGACGCGCAGCGAGGAGAGGATGGTGACGTGCGCCTCCGCTCCCATCACCAGATGGACCCGCGGCGCTCCGGCCAGCCCCTCATCCTCGACATTCCAGCCCACTCGTCGCAACACGCCGTATCGCGCGGCCGCCAGCGCGGTGAAGTTCGCCTGCTGCCCACCGGTGACAAAGCCGACGCTCGCCGTGCGCGGGAGATCGAACAGGTCGAGCAGCCACTCGCGCACAACATCCTCGATCACCGAGGCGGCGGGCGAGGTGGCGTAAATGCCGGCATTCTGATCCCAGGCGGTGACCATCCAGTCGGCGGCAATGGAAACCGGCAGCGAGCCACCGATCACAAACCCGAAGTAGCGCGGGCCTGCGCTGCCGATGATCCCTGGTTCCGCGCCTGCCACCAGGGCGTCGAGGACCGATTCCGCCTCTTCGCCCCGATCGGAAAGAGGAACTCTCAATGCAGCGAGCAGAGCCTCGCGTTTCGCCGTGGCACCCACATGCCGCTCCGGCAGCGACGCCAGATAGCGGAGGGCATGATCGCGAGCGCGCTCGAGGAGAGAACCGTCAGTCGTCATGAAGCGAAACTGTAGTCGAAACACCAGGCGGATTGGTTGAGGCCTGAGCTCCGGCTTGTGGCGGCGTGACACCCACACGATCCACCAGCCATAACCTCAACCTCTTTCGGAATTGCATGCACGAGGAGATCGCCTCGTCGATCCCTCCGAGGGGGGCGACCTACGCCGTGCCTCCGTCCATCCAGCGAGTCGGGCTAAACCTGCTGCAAGAGCGTGGCGAGGGTCATTTGCAGGGTCTCAGGCCGCACCGGTTTCTGCAGCAACGTGTCCGGGGCCAGTCCAGCGGGAATCTGATCCGATCCAGCGCTGGTAACGCTGCCGGTCATCAGAACGACCTTCACCCCCGCCGTGGCCTCATTGGACTTGATCATCTGGCAGAGCTCGCGTCCGTCCATCTTCGGCATCGAGGCGTCGGCGATGACGATCTCCGGTTTGTGGCTGATGGCGATGCGCAAGCCTTCCAGTCCATCCGACGCGGTGAGCACATCGAAGCCCTGGGAGATCAACGCTTCCCGCGACATTCCGCGGACTTCCGCATCCTGATCGACAATCAGAACGAGCGGGCGGCGCGCGGCGGGAACACGCACGGTCCCCGATGAGGTGACCCGCCTGAAAGCCGCCTGGGCCTGTTCTGCGACTTCGAGGACCTCGGCGCGAGCGCGTTGGACATCGAGTGAGGCTGCCGAAAAAACGGCCGTGGTGCCCCCGTCCGGGCCTCCTGACTCCGCAACGCCCCGCCCCCCTCCTCGAAAAGCTTCCAGTTCTGCCTCGGCCCGAGTGACACGCGCCTGCAGCGACTGCCGCACGCCGTTCCATTTCTCCAGCGCCTTGTCCAGGCCCTCACGATCGGCCTCCAGCTTCTGCTGCAGCGCATGGACCCGCATGCCGAGGGTGCGCACTTCGGCCTTGGCGGCCTCCTTGTCCATGAGCGCCTGACCCATGTCGGACTCATGATCGCTGGCGAGGTGGGAGACGATGGTCTGGAGCTTCTCGCTCCATTCCGCTTCGATGCGCACGCGCGCTGCCTGCTCTTCGTCGGCACGCCGGCGCTCGGTCTCCAGTTCGCCCCCCAGCTGTGCGGTGCGCTCCTCCAGCGGCGTGCGCAGCGCCTGCGCCTCCTGCACCGCCTTCTGCAGCAACTGCACGCGCTTCTCCAGGCTCCGGGCCTCGGCGCGTGCGCTCTCCCGCAGCATCACCGCCTCGCCGAGATCGTTTTCATGATCGGAAGCGAGACTGGTCACGATCTTCTGCAGCTTCTCTCCCCACTCCTGATCGAGCCGTTCGCGTGAGGCCAGCGCCTCGGTGGCTCGCGCCCGCTCCGTTTCGACGTTCTGTTCGAGGGCGGCCAGCCTGGCTTCCAGAGAGGCCCGCGACTCCGCGTGCTGGCCGGCCACGCCCTGAAGCTCCTCCAGTCTCGCGTGCGCCGATCGCGCCTCCGCACGCGCCCCCTCGCGTTCTGTGAGCAGGTCGCCGACATCGCTCTCATGATCGGAGGCGAGGGAGGCTACGATTTTCTGGAGTTTGTCGCTCCACTCCTGCTCCAGCTCGTCGCGCGCCGCCACGGCCGCCGCCGCGGAAACCTGGTCGCTCTCCGCGAGCTGCCTCTGCAGCTCGCGAATCTGCGCGTGGAGCGCGTCCTCTTTCGCCCCGCTGGCGTCGAGAAAGGCCGCCGTCCGGTTCTTCTGCTCCTCATGCCCGGCTCGTTCGGATTCCGCCGACTGCAGTCGCTCACGCAACTGCTCGACCTCGAGTGAAAACGAGGCGGCTCGCGAGCGCTCCTCGTCCAGCTGATGACGCAGACGCTCCTCGGCGGCGCGAGCCTGCTGCAGATCTTCCGCCGCTGCATCGCCAGCGCGAAGGAGCTCCTGGCGACCGGTTTCATGGCCGGTGATTGCCAGGCGCAGCGCCGCAGTCGCCTGCGCCTGGGCCTCCCCGTCTGCGACCGTCCGGGAAAGCGCGAGCTCGGCTGCCTCGCGCAACGCGAGATGACGTGCCCCATCGGCGAGGGCCGCCTCCACCTTCTCGTTCACCCGGCCGGCCTGTTCCTCCATCGCCGCTCGCAGCTGCTCCGTCTGCGCTTCTGCTGCTGCCAGCCGCTGCAGCGTTTTCGCGAGCTGCTCCGCATCATTGGAGCTGGCGGACTGCCATTCATGGAGACGCTCTTCCGCCTCCTGCCGAAGCGACGATTCGCGAGCCAGCGCCATCTCCAGCTCATCGTCTCGACGGCGCGAGGTCGTCTCCTGCTCCACCGATTTCGCCGACTCAGTCGAGGCCAGCCGCAGTTGCTCGATCTCCCCTCGCAGCGTCTCCTCCGCGCCTCGTGTGGCACGAAGCTCGGCCAGCACTACGTCCCGTGACTGCGCGAGCTCGTGAGCGCGCTTCTCTGCCTCCGCCAGTGCGGAGCGCAACGAGTCGCGCTCCTGTTCCAGCGCCATGCGAGCGGCCAGATCCTCTTTCTGACCCTCTTTCTGACCCTCTTTCTGTTCATGGACCAGCGCTCCCGATCCACTGCGGAGAGTGTCGAGCTCGCGAGCGCCGGACTGGACACGCTCGCGCTCATCGCTGAGGGACTTGCGGAGCTCATCGTTCGCCGCGCGCACTCGCTGAATCTCGTCGAGAGCGCTGGATGCAGCGGTCTGCAGGTGCTCGCTCTCGGACTCGTACTGCTCGTGCAGGCGTTTCTCGTGCGCAGCGAACTCCTCTTCTTTTCGAACCCGCGCGGTGGTCTCCACTGCCGCGCGATCGAGGGCGGTCGCGGTTCTCTTTGCCGCTGCGCCCAGCTCTTCGGTCAGGTCTCGGATTCTCTTCTGCGCCGCTTCCATCTGCGCAGCGGACGTTTGTTCTGTGGAGCGCGACGCGGCCGCAGCGGACCGAAGCGCAGCGAGATCAGCCAGTGCGGTGGCCAGCGCGTTGCCGTCGCCCTGCTGCTGCTCGTGCAGCGCAGTGATCTCCTGCTGCGCGACGCCTGCCTCCTCCCGCAGCTTCCGGATCGTGGCGACAGCCTGGGCCAGATCCGCCGCCAGTTTCCCCTGTTCGCCTTCGCGCGCTGTCCCGCGCGCACGCTCCTGCGCGAGCTGCGTCTTTGCGTCGCGCTCGAGGGTCCGCGAGTCGTGAGTGAGCCGATCATTCTCCAGGCGCAGCGCGACGAGCTGTTGATGAAGACCGGCACTCTCGGCTCTCAGCGATTCGTGGTCCTCTCCGATTCGTGTCGGCTCCTGTGGCCGGACACTCTGGCCTGACCACAGCTGCTCGGGCGCGGCACTGATGGCAGATTCCTCCGGCTCCAGCGGAGGTCCGCCGATCTCAGGTTGCCTGCTGGCGGCGGTGGTGGTGCCGCCCGAGTGGATGCGGCGGAACACCGCCATCCCCGCCGCGATCAAGAATCCGGAGAGAACCGGGAGGATGAATCCCGGCCATGAAAGGCGATGCAGGGGGCTGAATTCGACCTCATAGACGCTGGCCAGAACCACTGCTGCGATGAGGCCGGCGAGCAGCCCGTCGAGCCACGTGATCAGCGCGATCACGGCCAGCAGAAGGTAGATGGGTTCGTAACGGGGAGCGGACCCGGCGAGGACGCTGTTCACGCCGACGGCAAGCATGCCCAGCGCCAGCGACCGCATCACCCCGCGAACGACCCGTTTTCCGGAAGGTCGCCGCCCACCACGCTCTTCTGCCATCGTCGGACCTTTATTGCCTGGGGACCCCCGCTAGTGTACGGGAAAACGTCCGGAATCTTTCCCTGCAACCTGCGTTTGAAGTACCGCGTGAAACCGAGAGCCACCCGAGAGATCCGCATTGGAAACATCCGCATCGGCGGGTCCAATCCGATCGCCGTGCAGTCGATGACGGCGACCCGCACTCAGGACATCGACGCCACCATCCGGCAGGTCGAGCTTCTGGAGCTCGCCGGAGCCGACGTCATCCGCATCGCCGTCGACAACCCGAAGGACGTTGGCGCGCTGGCCGAAGTCCGTGCCGCCCGCCCGAAGGCCAACCTGGTCATCGACCTCCAGGAGAACTATCGCCTGGCCGAAAAGGTCGCCCCCTTCGTGCAGAAGCTCCGCTACAACCCGGGCCACCTCTACCACCTCGAGCGCGAGAAGCCGGTACGCGAGAAAGTCCGCTACCTGGTCGAGATCGCCCGGGAGCACGGCTGCGCCATGCGCATCGGCGTCAACGCCGGCTCCGTCGATCCGGAGAAGCTCGATCGCTATCCAAAGGACGACAACATCACCCCGATGGTCGAGTCGGCCATGGAACACTGCGTGATGCTCGACGAGCTGGGCTTCGATCAGTACTGCGTCTCCATCAAAGACTCCGATCCGAACAAGGTCATCGACGCGAATCTCCGTTTCGCCGAGGCCCGGCCGGAAGTGCCGCTGCACCTGGGAGTCACCGAAGCGGGCATGCCGCCGGATGGCATCATCAAGACCCGCATCGCCTTCGAGCAGCTCATCACCAAGGGCATCGGCGACACCATCCGCGTCTCACTCACTCTTCCCTTCGAGCGCAAGGGGGAAGAGATCACCGTCGGCCGCGGGATCCTGGACGACATCGCTTCCGGCCGCTTCCGCTCCGTGCCGCGCTTCGAGCACAAGGGCATGAACATCATCAGCTGCCCCTCCTGCTCACGGGTAGAAAACGAGGCGTTCATCGACCTGGCGCACAGCGTCAAGGAGATGACCGAGTACGCCAAAGACCACGACATCACCATCGCGGTCATGGGCTGCCGCGTGAACGGGCCGGGTGAGACCGACGACGCCGACCTGGGGATGTGGTGCGCGCCGAGTTACGTCAATCTCAAGCGCGGCCCGCAGTCGCTGGGCAATTACACCTACGACGAGATTCTGGGCAGACTGCGCGCGGAGCTGGACCGGCTGATCGAAGAGCGCGCGCTGGTTTCCTCGGGGCCGGCCTGAGCGATCTCAGTCCTCGCCCTGCGCATCGCCCCCAACCTGCATGAAACGCATTCACTACCTGAGCATCACGCTGGCCATCGTGGCGCTCGACGCCTGGACCAAATGGCTGGTCAGCACGCGCATCGATCTGCATGACGCCATTTCGCTGGTACCCGACTGGTTCCAGCTCGTGCATGTCCGCAACACCGGCGCCGCATTCGGGATCGGCGCAAACGCCGCCTCGCGCCTGGTTCCCCTCCTGCTCAACGTCGGCGCCATCGGAGTCTTCTTCGTGGTCGCGGCATACGCATGGAAAACCGCCGTGAGCGACCGTGTGCTCCAGACCGGCCTGCACCTGATCCTCGGCGGCGCCATCGGCAACCTCATCGATCGTTTCCGCCTCGGCTACGTCGTGGACTTTCTCGACGTCTACGTGCGGATGGGCAGCGAAACGCATCACTGGCCCGCCTTCAACGTCGCCGACTCCGCGATCTGCATCGGTATCGTGATGTTGTTTTTCGACATGCGCGGCAAGCCGGAAGAGCCGTTGCCGGAAGCGCGCGAAGCGGCGTAGGCCGGCACGGCCGGCAGCGCTGGTTGCCCAAGGCTCCGCCAGGATCACGTCCAAGACGTTCTGCCGCGCAGGCTCCTAGGGAACGCGGAACGCTTGCTGACTGTGCCCGTTCCTTTCTCTCAGCGAAGCGTGCGCGCTGTTCCCAGCTCACGATGACGGGCGAATCCTCACCCAATGATGTTCCAGCCAGGTGAACCGAGGAGGATGTTCTGGCTTCTGGTTTCTGGTTTCTGGCTTCTGGTTTCTGGCTTCTGGTTTCTGGTTTCTGGTTTTTTACGAACCCGTTGCTCCCACCTGCTCCGGTGGCGCATTCAATCCGACGGCAATCGATGCCGCCAGCGCCAGCAGCGCTCCGGCCACGAAGGCGGCTTGGTGCGAGACGTTCTGGTAGAGCAGGCCGAAGAGCACCGTCCCCGCCAGCACGCCGGCGCCGTTCACCAGGTAATAGATTCCGAAAGCCCTGCCTCTCACTTCCGGATCGACGAACCCGGAGATCCAGGCGCGCTCGGCCCCTTCGCTCAGCGTGAACGGAATTGCGTAGAGAACAAAAAGCACGGCGAAGAACGGGAGCGATCGCGCGTACGGAAAGATGAAGTAGATGATCGCGTAGGACGCCCATCCGGCCATGAGCAGGAACCGGCGATCGATCCGGTCCGACAGCGCGCCGGCGCGCGTGGAGAACGCCGACTTGATCACGTGGTGCGCTGCCCACAGCAACGGGAGCATCGCCGTGCTTACGCCAGCCGCGGAGGCCTGCAGAATCAGAAACGCGTCGCTGGAGTTGGCCAGCGAGAAGAGACCGATGGCGCTGATGGCGGACCAGAAACGGCGCGACATGGGCCTGGAGCCCGGCGGCACCTCGCCGGACGTTCTGCTCTTCGGAACCCGAGGCTCCTCCTTCAGCAGGAGGAACACCAGCAGCGCCCCGATGGAGCCGGGGATCACCGCGATGAGAAAGGTCGTCCGCAGCGAGAGGTGGAAACCCTGGAGCAGGGCGAAGGCGATCAGCGGACCGATGATCGCGCCGCTGTGATCCAGTGCACGATGAAACCCGAACGCGCGGCCTCGATCTTCCGGGGGCGTCACGTCCGCGATGATGGCATCGCGCGGCGCCGACCGTATCCCCTTGCCAGTGCGATCGATCAGCCGCGCGGTGAGCACCAGCGGCCAGTGCGCGGCAATGGCGATCAGAGCTCGCGAGAATGCCGCGAGCGCGTATCCCGTGGCCACCAGCGGCTTGCGTCTGGCCATGCCGTCGGAAAGCCTTCCGGCGAAGTACTTGAGAATCGAGGCCACGGCATCCGCACCTCCCTCGATCATCCCGACGATCAAAGGCGTCGCCCCCAGCGTTGACGTCAGGAAGATGGGCAGCAGCGGATAGATCATCTCGCTGGCCGAGTCGTTCAGGAGAGAGACGAGGCCGAGAAGGATGACCTGGGGTTTCAGTCGCTCGCGCGCTTTCACCGGAGGAGGATAGCGGAAGGTTCACGTGATGTGCGTCCGCGCGCCTGGTCTTTCGTAGCGCCGGCATCTTGGTCTGCCGCCAAAACTAGTCCAGGTGAGAGAAAGCAACGTGCGATCCCGAGCCGGCGTAGCCGGCGTCAGAATGTAGCCCCCGGCGTCAGCCGGGGGAACAACGAGGATCCTCGCGTGCGAGCCCGCGTCGCGGGCGACAGAATAGAATTGGAGTTGGATCGCGGACCCGATTTTGTTGCTTTTCTGTCGCCCGCTACTCGGGCTCACTTCTGACTGGGCTCCGCAATCCCCCGGCTGGCGTCGGGGGCTACATTCTTGCGCCCGCTGACGCGGGCTGATCACCGACAGATTTGAGGTTCCTGCCCTTTGATTCCATCAGCGGGCGCGCTCGCAACCCTGCATAAAACTGGGAGTTTCTCGAAAGATCGCATGGCGGGCCGCATCACCGTGTGGTCTTCCGGGCCATACCGTCGCTCCTTGTTACGGTAAACCGCCCGAC
>JBKJQB010000029.1:0-3046 GCA_046594105.1 Thermoanaerobaculia bacterium | reverse complement strand
CTCAGTTTGTCTTGACGCGACGTCGGATTCCCCATTGAATCGACCGGAGTTCTTTTTTGGAGGAACCGGCATGACCATCTCGCGGAACGTGCTTTGCGTTGTGTATGCCTTGATCGGCGTCGTTTCCCTGATCGGATGCTGGAGCAATAACGTTCAGTATCTTCACCTGGGCATCCTGGGAGCCAACCTTCGCTTCTGGCAGGACACGCTGGCCAATCCGGCCAGCCGCTCCCTGACGATCGACATCCTGTTCCTGACGCTGGCCGCGATCATCTGGATGCTTCTCGAGGCCCGTCGGCTGTCGATCCGCGGTGCGTGGATTTATGTGTTCCTCGGCCTCTTGGTAGGAATCAGCGCGGCGTTCCCGGCATTTCTGATTCATCGCGAACGGGTTCTGGCGAAAGGCGACGGATCGATTACCGCGGGAACATTGTCTGCCGCAGACGTTTTTGGCGTCGCCCTTCTGTGTGCTGGCGTATACGTTCCTCGCCCTCAGCAACAGAGCTCACTAAAAATCTCGAGCTTTAGTTGCAACCAGTGTCGTCCCGTCCACTTCGGCGCCGACTCCGGCGGGATCGTCGTCAGAATGTGGTGCAAGTGAACTGCTACGATGTCGCCTTCCCATGCGCTCCAGGCTTCGATGGTCCGGGCTGATCCTGTTGGTCGCGCTCGGCGTCACCTCGTCCATCAGCCGCGTTCTGACACTCGTGCATGTAGCAGCCCCCGTGACGGAGGCCAGGCTGCGGGCAGCACAAGCCATGATCCCGGCGTATGCCGACCAGTTTCCGCAATTCGAGCAGCACTTTGCCGGCAGAGCGATGGTGACGCTCGCTCACGTCATTACAGGCGGTCTGTTTCTCGGGCTAGGCCTGGTGCAGTTTTCGGCAAGGATCCGGAATCGACATCTGCAGTTTCACCGTCGGTCCGGCCGCTTTCTCGTGGCAGTAGCGCTGGTGGCGGGAACGACGGGCCTGTGGCTCGGCGTGGTGACGCCTTTTTCCTCGACGGAGCGGCTGCCCACCATCGCGGCCGGCGCAGTGTTTCTGATCGCGCCGGGGATGGCCATCGCTGCGGTGCGGCGTGCTGATATCGCCCGTCATCGTGAGTGGATGATCCGTTTCTTCGCCATAGGCGTCGGCATTGTGGTCATCAGGCTTCTCATGCCGTCGATCCTCTGGCTCCTGCGCCCAGCCGAGGTTCGAGACATTTTCGGTCTGGCCTTCTGGGCCGGATGGATTCTTTCCCTGATGACGGCGGAGCTGTGGATCCGATCGACCCGCACGGATTCCCACGGGCATTCGTCGGTTGCTCCGATTCGAGCGTGAGCGTGAAGTCGTCCTCGCCGTGATGAGCGAACTTGCCAGCACAGGGCTGGCCCCGGGCACGCTATCCTTCGGCTCTACATGCTCTACAACGAAACGATCGAGGCTTTGATGAGGGATGATCGTATGAGTCAGGCTCAAGACGTTTTCACTACGTTCCGATGCAACTGCTTCGCTCGCGTCTGCGCAATCGTCCTCGCCGCCGCAGCGGCCGTTTCGCTCTCCTCCCCGAGCGCATTCGCAGCCGACGATCGGCCCGGCTCCAACACCATTGAGCCGGCGACCTTGACCAAAGTGGATGAGCTCTTCGCGGACTACGCCCTCGATTCCCACATCCCCGGCCTCGTCTATGGAGTGGTCGTCGACGGAAGGCTGGTTCACGTTCGCGGGCTGGGAATTCAGGACCTGGAATCGAAGCGCCCGGTGACGCCAGCTACCTTGTTCCGGATCGCCTCGATGACGAAGGCATTCACAGCGCTCACGATCCTCAAGCTGCGCGACGAAGGAAAGCTCCAGCTCGACGCACCTGCGGAGACCTACATCCCGGAGTTGCGCGGCTGGAAATACCCGACCGAGGACTCGCCACGCATCCGGGTGCGCGATCTCCTGAATCACACGGCAGGATTCGTGACCGACGATCCCTGGGGTGACCGGCAGACGCCGCTCCCTGAGGCGGACTTTTCGCGGCTGCTGCGCGAGGGTGTGCCATTCGCCCGGACCCCGGCGATGGCCATGGAGTACTCGAACCTGGGCTTTGCCATGCTTGGGCGCATCATCACCAATGTGTCGGGGCATCCGTACGCGGAGACGGTGACCCATTCGCTGCTGCAACCTCTGCGCATGGATTCCTCCGGCTTCTTCGTCGATGCCGCCCCCCGCGAGCGTCGGGCCCTGGGATACCGCTGGGAAGAGGACCGCTGGCTTCCTGAGCCGACGATGCAGCACGGTGCGTTCGGGGCCATGGGCGGCTTGCAGACCAGCGCGATCGACTATGCAAAGTGGGTTGCCTATCTGCTGTCGGCGTGGCCGCCCCGCGACGAGGCGGACTCCGGACTGGCCAGGCGCGCGACGGTGCGCGAGCTGGCGCAGGGATCGAACTTTCCTCGTCTGCGGCAGCGCCCCGGACACAGCGGAGCGAACGCATGCCGTCAGGCAGCAACCTACGGCATGGGGATGTGGGTGGCGGTCGACTGCGATCTGGGGCTCACGCTCAGCCACGGAGGCGGCTACCCCGGTTACGGATCCCACGTGCTGCTCCTGCCCGATCATGGCGTGGGGATCTTCGCACTGGCGAACCGGACCTATGCCGGTCCTTCCGCGGCGGTGTGGGATGCCGCAGTCGTCCTCAGCAAAGCGGGATTCCTCAAGGATCGTCCGACCCCTGCCGGCGAGGAACTGGCGAAGGCCTACCGAACCGTAGCTGCGATCTATCAGCAGGGCGATGTCGCCGCAGTCGGAGACCAGCTGGCGATGAATTTTCTTCTGGACCGCGATGCGCCCGGATGGAGCCGGGATCTGGCAACGCTCAAGAAGAAGGTTGGAGACTGCGATACGACTGCGCCGGTGACGGCAACCGGCGCGCTGGCAGGTGAGTTCACCTGGCGTTGCGCGCACGGCCGAGTGACAGGGAGCGTTTTGCTGGCCCCGACGAATCCGCCACGCATCCAATCCCTCCAGCTGACGCAGAAGGCTCCCTGACACCAAGGGAGAGCATCCGTTCTTCG
>JBKJQB010000323.1:0-19995 GCA_046594105.1 Thermoanaerobaculia bacterium | reverse complement strand
AGCGAAAACAATTCGTAATCGACCGCCGTAAACGAGTCTTTCTGCTGCAGCAGCTTGTAGATCGCGATCAGGCCGATGACGTGCTCCTTGATCTTCAGCGGAACGGCCGCCAGCGGCTTGTCGATGGCCACCTTGCCACCGCTCTCGTCCAGATCGTGGTAGTAGCTCTCGCCCGAGCGGGCCACGGTGCCGATGATGCCCTCGCCGAGACGGCTGGAGATGTGCTCGATTCCCGGCATCACGTCTTCGCCTTCGAAGGCGATCGTCTTGAGCTCGCCGGTCCCCTCGTCGAGGAGGAGGATGGCAAAGGACTCCGCACCCACCAGGTTGATCACGATCTCCTGGACGATCTGGATGACCTCCCGGAAGTCCATGGTGGAGTGCAACTGGTAACTGGCAACGTAGAGGTTGGCCAGGTTGTTATTCTGGTCTTCGATCTCCACGTACCGGGTGGCGAAGTCCTTGTTCTCTTCCTCCACCGCGCGGAACTGCCGCGCAATGCGCCGGTTTTCCTCGGTCAGCTGGGACACCTCAGCGCGCAACCGCTGGACCTCTTCGCCCGATCCGGTAACCGATTCGGCATCGATCGCAGCGACGCGGTACCGCAGCCTCTGGTTCTCCCGAAGAAGCTCTTCGGTGAACTCTTTTCCTTTGTTGAATAACTCCAGAAACTTCTCTGCGCGTTGCTCTTCGCTCATCAGGATCTCTCAGACTCGGCCCGCGTGGACTGTAGCATAAGGTGGCCGTGTGGCGAGGCGGGTCGCGCCTGGTGTGCCGCGCCCAGTTCTGGCCGCGGTCATCCCTGACACAACCGATGGATGGCAGCCGGAATCTCACCGAGCGGAAGCACCTGCTCGACGGCGCCCGTCTTGATGGCCTCATTGGGCATCCCGAAGATGATCGCGGTCTCCGCAGATTCCGCGATCGTCCGTGCACCGCGGTCCCGCAGCTGGCGGAGGGAAGCGGCACCGTCGTCGCCCATACCGGTCAGGATGATGGCGATCAATTTTTCTGCACAGACCTCGCTGGCGCTTCGCAGCAGACGATCGACGGAGGGAGCGTAGAGGTCGTTGGAACCGGCCGGCAACACCGCGATCTGAAGCCCTCCGGTTGTACGCCGGATCTCGGTCTGCATCCCTCCTGGTGCCACGTAGACGGTGCCGTGTTCGATGCTCTCCCCGTCACTGGCTTCCTTGACCTGATAGGGCGAGAGCCGGTTGACGCGCTCGGCAAAGAGCCGGGTGAAAGCGGGCGGCATGTGCTGCGCCACCACGATGGGGATGGGCAGCAGTGGCAGGGTCTGGAAAAGGTGCTGCAGGGCGGGCGGCCCTCCGGTGGAGCAGCCGATGACGATCAACTCGATTCCGCCATGACATCCCTCCGCATCAACGGGCTTCAACACTTCCAGAGCCTCATCGGTGACGATGCTGCGCTGCAGATTGTCCATGCGGAGCTGCGCAACCTGAAGCACCTTGGCGATGAGATCTTTGCGGATCTCCTCCAGCCGCGGCGAAACGCGGCCGCCAGGTTTCTGGATGAAATCGAAGGCGCCGAGCTCCAGCGCCTTGAACACACTGCGGTCGCTGGCCTTCGACGATACGGCGATGACCGGCGTGGGCCGATCGTGCATCAGCCACCGCAGGAAGGCGAAACCGTCCATGACCGGCATCTCCAGATCGAGGGTGATGACGTCGGGCCGGTGCTTGACCACCTGCTTGATGGCGTCCTCACCGTGGACGGCCGTGGCCACCACACGGATCTCCGGATGCGACTCCAGCATGCGCGAGATGGTCACGCGGTTGTACGCCGAGTCATCCACCACCAGGGCGCGGATCATGCGGCGCCTGCTGCACCGTGAGCCGGTAGTGTCCGTGCTGCGTGCGCCGCGAACGTCACCGCTGGTACACCATGTCGTTCTTCAGGTGACGAAGCTTGAACTGCGTGGACAGGGAGATCAGAGACTCGGAATGCCCGAGCAGCAGATACCCGCCCTCGACCAGCCGGTTGTAGAAGTTGGTCACCACCACCCGCTTGGAGGTGTCGTCGAAATAAATGATCACGTTGCGGCAGAAGATCACGTCGAGGTGGCCCAGGAGCGACACCCGCGACTGGTCGTAGAGATTGAGGCGCCCGAAGGAAACCCGGTTGCGCACGTCGTCGTGAAGATGCCACGACCCATCGGGCTGGCGGGTGAAGTACTTATCCCGGATGGCGGCGTCGGTGGCTCGGAAGGCGGTCTCCCGGTAGTGTCCGCGCCTGGCCTTGGAAAGCACCTGCTGGCTGATGTCACTGGCGAAGATCTCGAACGATGCATGCTCGTAGTAGCCGGCCTCCTGCAGCAGCATGGCCAGGGAGTAGGGCTCTTCTCCCGAGGAGCAGCCGGCCGACCAGATGCGGATCCGCTTGACGGTCTTGCGCGACAGAATGTCCGGGATGACCTCCTCCACGAAAGCGGTGAGCTGCGCCGGCTCGCGGAAAAAGTACGTCTCGTTGGTGGTCACCATGTCGTAGATCTGGTCGAACTCGGCGTCCGCGCGCGGGTCGTACTGGAGGAAGTAGAAGTACTTCTGGAAGGAGTCGAAGTTGAGCTCGCGCGCTCGCGGAGACAGCCGCTTCTGCAGCAGGTACTTGGAGGAGTCCGCGAACCACATGCCGGTACGCACATAAATCTGATCGCGCATCTGCCTGAAGACGTCATCAGGGAGGTCGAGGTGATGGTTGAGCGAGAGGCTGAACGTGGACATGGCGGGCTGTCTGGGCGAGAGAGAAAGGGGCGGACCGGCATCGGGCCGCCGGCTCAATGACCTCCGGTCAACTCTTCTCCTTCATGGCCTGCAGAATCGCCGCAATCACCACCTCACGACGGCTGTCGGCGGTCCGCCACGCTTCCTCGAGCAGATCCCGGAACAGCTGCTTGTGATGCACGAAGAGGTCGGACACCTCGTCGAGCACCGCGGTGTTCTCCAGGGCCTTGAACAGAACCGGGAACGAGGAGCGATCGGGGAGCTTGTCCAGAGCCAGCACAGCCGACTGCTGGACGTAGGTATCAGGGTCCTCCACCGCCCGGTGCAGCGCGGGCAATGCCACCGGATCGCCACGCAGTCCCACCGCCGCAGCCGCCGCAGCGCGGATCCGCCAGTCGTGGTCGTTGAGAGCGAACATCAGGTAGTCGAAGACCTCATCGCCCGGGATCCGGGAGAGCGCCAGGATGGCCGCGCGGCGGATCTCCAGGTCGGCGTCATAGGCGGCGCGGAACAGCACATCCTTGACCCGCTCGTCTTCCGATCTTCCCAGGGCCTCCAGCGCGGCGATCCGCACCGGCGGAAGGTCATGCTCCAGGTGGCGGATCAGCGGCTCCACCGCTTCGAGATGGCGGTACGCGCCCAGCGACTGCGCCGCGGCGGTGCGAATCCAGATGTCGGGGTCCTCCAGAGAACTGATCAGCGGTTCGATTCCCTTTTCGGGGCGCAGCCGCACGATGGCGTTGATGGCCGCCAGCCGCACGCCGGTAGACTCATCGGCCAGAGAAAGGACCAGCTGATCGGCGAAGCTCTCCTCGCCGAATTTCCCCATCAGGGAGATCGCCTTCTGCCGGATGACCGGATCGCTGTCCTTCGACGCCAGCAGCAGTTCATCGTGATACCCCTCTCCCTGGATGTTCACGTAGACCGACAGGGAGTTGAGTTTCATGGGCACGGACGTCACCTGCAGCATCTTGCGGATCCTGGCCAGGACCTCCTGCTTCATCTCCGGATAGGCTGCCACCAGCGCGGAGATCGAGTTCACCGCAGCCTGCTGCGAAGCCACGTCGGAGTCGTCGAGTTTGGCCAGCAGGTAGTCGATGGACCGCGGATCGCTGATCTGTCCCAGGGTCTCGATGACCAGGCGCCGGATCATGGCCTGCTCGTGGTCGAGAAACGGAAGGATGTGCGGGATGGTCTCCGCTCCCCCGATCACGTTGATGATGCGGAGCAGCAGAGCCACCACCTCGTCTTCGCCGGAGTTGCGCAGAGTCTCCTCGATCGCCGGAAGCGATCCCGGCCCGAAGTCGATCAGTGCCTGCGCCGCGGTCTCAGCAGTGTCCGGCTGTTCGAGGTAACTCATCAGGACGGGTAGCGCGCGTGGATCGGCGGACCATCCGAGAAACTTGAGGATGAAGCTCCGGACGTCCCTCTTGGAGGTGGTGCGCAGATGATCGATGAGCGGTTCCAGTTTCTCGCGGGGGAACGACTCACGAAACTTGCGCTGCACCAGAAGACGCTCGGCCTGTTCGACGATCTTCGGCTTGTTGGCCTCGGCAATGCGCACCAGTGCCTGCAACGCCGTCAGATTGAGCTTCTCCTCTTCGGCGATGACCTTGAGCAGAAAGGACACCGTCCCCACATCCCCGATCTTTCCCACCGCCTCCAGGACCGGCTTGCGCATCGACTTCTCGGAGTAGAACGGAAGGATCGAAGGCAGCGCTGAGCGGTCACCGATCTCTCCCAGAGCTTCCACCACGTGAAACTTGAGCCAGAGGTCCTCGCGCTGCAGCAGCGCGATCAGCGGCGCCAGGGAAGAGGCATCGCGGTACTTGCCCAGGGAGGACACCGCAGACGAGGCGATGTTGATGTCCTGTTCGGAGGCGGCGATCTCCAGCAGAAGGCGGAAGCCGTCCTGATTCCGCAGATCCCCCAGCAGGTTCACCAGGGAGAGGCGGACGTCCGGATCGGACTCTGTGCGCAGACGCTGCACGATGGGAGCGATGCCGGCCAGCCCGATGCGGATCAGCGCCTCGGTGGCCGAGTTTCGCTTTCCCGCATTCTCCGGGTCGGCCAGCGAGTCCAGCAGCCCGAGGATCACTTCCTCCTGCGGGTCGCGGACGAAGCCGTCGACGATGGTCTTGCGTACACGCCAGTCCTTATCGCCGAGCAACTCGAACATCAGCGGCAGATCCCGCTGTTCCACCCCATGGGCCACGAGATACGCGGCCTTCTGACGGGCGTCGGGGTCAGCCGAACGAGCCTGCTCCACCAGTTGAGGGTCTGCGTTCATCGCCTGCCACCCAGTGAGCTGCGCCGCGGCGGCAGCTGTGTTCGAAACCTTGTCGAGATCCAACGCCGAGCGGGCAGGGTTGCACGACGGCGCGCCAGTGACGCGCTCTTCGTCCGCAGCCGCAAGACGGTGCCCGGCTGCGCGATCACCGGGTGGCCGTCCTCAGGCGAGCCATCTCTTCGCGTTTCATCTGGACAAACTGCTGGATCGTCTCGCTGAAGATCTCTGTGTCCCGGCGCACCCGCATGGCAACGCGGGAGTCGTAATACTGGCGACCCTCTTCGATCTCATCGCGAAGGATTTCGAAAAAACTGTTGTCGCGGATCCCCTGCTCCACCTTGGACGGGTGATAGATCACGATGTCGCTGAGGATGAGACGGGCCAGACGCCGGGCCTCGTCCCACTCGCGGGACTCCACCGGAATCTCCTCCCCGGAACCGAGGTCCGGAAAGAATCTGTGGATGATCTGCTGGAACTCCTGCTCCGGAATCTGCTCCTCGATGTACTCGTCTGCGCCATAGAGATTGGTCGGATTGGCCCGGAAGCGATTGGCCCGGAACAGCGCGCCGATCAGAATCACCCGCGCATGGCTCTGCGCGGAATCGGCCTTGATTTCCTCGGAGACTTCCACGCCCAGCTTCCCCTTCAGATACACATTCACGATCACCAGGTCGGTCCTGGTGTTCTGCACGAATTCGAGGGCCGGGTCACCCGTCTCGAAGAGTGTGACGTCAAAACCACTGGAGCGCAGGTGATCGGCCAGAAAGGTGCGGAACGGTCGCGGCTCATCGGCGATCACGGCGACGCGCCGCTTCGGTCCCGCAGCAACCGGGGGCACTGCCAACGTGCGCCCAGGCGCGGCGGCAGCGCCAGGGACCGCGCCTGCCGGAGGGGCGGCAGCCGCGGGTTTCAGCACCATCGGGTTGCGGCAGGCAGGGCAAGCGACCCGGACGGGCTGGGTCAGCGGCAGCGCGATGGCGGCACGAAAACGGGCGTGACAGGATCGACAGGTCAGTTCCATGGGTCAGGCCAGTAGCTTGTCCAAATCAAGGAGAATCGTCAATGCAGCAGCCTGACGAAATACGCCGCGAATTGGCTCCCGCTCTTCGCTGGCATGAACCACCGGCTGGGGCTGGATCTCCGACGCCTGGACTTTGACCACACGCAGAACACGGTCGACCTGGAAGCCGAGCGTTTCGCTTCCTCTCTCAATCACGATGATGCGGGAGTCGGGCCCGGAACCGGCCGATGGATGTCCGAGGCGGGCCCGGGCGTCCATGATGGTGACGATGGTGCCGCGGAGGGAGATGATGCCCCGCACCGAGCGTTCCGCGTTGGGAACCCGTGTCACGTCGCGAATCGGAATGATTTCCACGACGTGCTCGATGCCGGCGGCGTAGTGCTCCCCGGCGATGGCGAACGTCAGGACTTCCATGAAGTCGCCTTCTTCGCTCAGCGCGACCTGGTGGACTAGTCCTTCCCGCCGCTTTCCTGCAATCTGCTTGAACCGTTCGAGTTTGGACGTGCCGGCGGGAAAGGCGTCCACTGACGGCGGGCTTCCTGCCTTCTCGAGCGGCTGGGCGGCGATCGACGAGTGCGGGAGGAGGACAGGCGGGAGCGGCGACGCCGGTTGCTCGACCGGCGCTTCGGTGGCCACGGCTTCCGGAGAGATCTTCGGCTGGCGAGACGCCCCTACCCTGGCTTCCTGCTCTTTCGCTTTTTTCCGGAGCTTGACCAGATCAACCATTCGGCGGGCCCTCTCGCAGCGCCGCGCGCGCGCGCGGCCCGGATGGATCGGAGACTCGCTTCGTCAGCCGGTGCTCACGCGCAGCCGCTTCAATCCGAGTCCGGTCAATCCGGGTCTCGTCGTCGCCGAATGCCTCGAGCAGAGCTGTCGTTGCCAGGGTATTGATCAATCGAGGGATGCCTCCGCTGATCTCGTGCAGTGCACGAACGGCGTCGTCATCGAAGGGATTCCGAGTGCCTCCGGCAACGGCGATGCGGTGGGCCACATAGGAAGCCACCTCCTGCTCTGAAAGCGGTCCCAGACGGTAGCGGAATCCGATGCGCTGACGCAGCGGCGCGTACGGGGCGCGATCGAGCCTCGTTTCCAGCTCCGGCTGGCCGATCAGGAGCACCGACAGAAGATTCTGGTCGTCGAGTTGAAAGTTTGTCAGCAGCCGGATCTCATCGAAGGTGGCCTTTCCGGGGATGAGCTGCGCTTCGTCGATGATCAGCACCGGCTCGCGCTTCTGCTCGAAGAGCTCGAACAGCCGGGTGTGGATCTGATCGAGAAGATCGTTGCGGAATCGGGCGGGAGTCAACCCCAGCCCGGAAGCGATGGACCGCAGCAGCTGCGCCGGCGTGAGACGCGGATTGATGAGCAGAACGACGGGACGGGTATCGCCGACGCGATCGATGAGGGCGCGGGAAATCGTGGTCTTCCCCGATCCGATGTCCCCCACCAGCAGAGCGAGATCCTTCTCCTCCACTGCATACTCCAGCCGGGCCAACGCCTCGCGATGCTGGTCTGATTCGAACAGGAACGCCGGGTCGGGCGTCTTTCCGAACGGCTTGCTGTGCAGACCAAAGAATGTTTCGAACATGCAATCGGGAGCGTCGCTCCGTCCTTGTCGTGATTCATGAGTGGGACTGACCCGCAATCTCCGCGGCAGGAAGTCCAGCCAGGAAAATCACGATCAAAGATTACCGGAACCCCTCTGCTTCGCGATCCTCGCGCTGGAGATGATGGATTACCCAACCACCTGCGCCCGCGATTGCCGGGCCTGCCCCCCGTACGCCTCGATCAGTGTCCCCACATCGATGACCAGCACGATCTCTCCCTCTCCCACCTCGGTGGCGCCGGCGATCCCCGGAATCACATTCAACCGTTCTCCGATCGCTTTGATCACCACTTCCTGCTGGCGCACCAGCCCATCCACGAGAATTCCGGCCATTTTCTCACCGGAGCGTGTGACCACCACGAACCACTTGGTGTCGGGGTTCTCCGGTGCCGTCGGCAGATTGAACGCGTCGGTCAGGCGTAGCAGCGGGAGCGTGAAATCGCGGAGGGTGCTGACCTCCCGCCGCTCCACCGTCCGGATGTCGCCGGAGGAAATCCGCAGAGACTCCTCGACGGAGGTCAGGGGAATGGCGAATTGCTCCTCCCCTGACCGAACGATCAACGCCTGGATGATGGCCAGGGTGATGGGAAGCATGATGCGGAAGGTGGTGCCCTTCCCCACGACGGAGAGGATATCGATCGTCCCCTTGAGCGCTTGAATGTTCTTCTTGACCACGTCCAGGCCGACGCCACGGCCGGAAATCTCGCTCACCGCCGCCGCCGTGGAGAACCCCGCACCGAACAGCAACTCGTAGGCCCCCACGGGATCGATGGTCTCCTCCGCTCCGATCACTCCCCGGGCAACCGCTTCCTTGCGCACCACCGCCGGATCGATCCCTCGTCCATCGTCCGTCACGTCGATGACCACCGAGTTCCCCTGCTGGTACGCGTTCAGGGTGATCCTTCCCAGCGCCGGCTTCCCTGCGGCCTGCCGCTGGCCGGCCGTCTCGATGCCGTGATCGAGGGCATTGCGGATGATGTGCATGAGCGGATCGGTGAGCTCCTCGACCATGACCTTGTCCAGCTCCGTGTCCTCCCCGCGAAGGACCAGCTCAATGGGCTTGTCCAGGTCCCGCGCGAGCTTTCGCACCGTGCGGGAAAGCTTGGCGTAGATCTGTCCGACCGGAACCATGCGCGTCTCGATCACCGACTTCTGCAGCTCGTTGAGCTTGCGATCGAGATTGCGCGCAATCTTGCTCAGCTCATGGGCCACCAGCCGCGCCTGCTGCTGCCCCACTCCTCGGGTCAGCGTTTCCAGCTGCGTCTTCTGGATGATCAGCTCGCCGACGATGTTCATGACCGCATCGAGCTTGGCGATGTCCACCCGCACCGTCTGAGAGATCGAGCGCAGCGAAAGCTCCTCGTCCACCACGCCCTCGGGAAGGACCGCAGCGGCGGCGCTGCTCTCCATCCCCGGGATCCCCCGCTCCGGCCCCGAAAGCTCCGACTTTCTCAGCGACGTGACCACTGACTCCGGCGCCATCGCGGCAACCGCGTCACGGTTCAAAGTCGATCCGTACAGCAGGCGGAATGCAATGCCCGACCCGCCGCTGTCATCGATGGCCGGGAGGGTGGAGATCACTTCCCCGCCCTCGCTCAACGAGGCCGTCAGGGCGCGCAACTTCTCATCGAAGTCGGAGAAGTCGAAGCGCACCTGCACCGAAAGGATCTGTTTCCCGCCGCGTACATTCTCCAGGAGGCGGTGCTCCTCGTACTCGGTCAGCGACTTGCGGGTCTGCTCGTCCAACGTGAGCTCGCTGAGGGTGTCTCCCGCTTTCTGCTGCGGCTGATTGCTGATGGCCTGATGAATTCTCCGCGCCAGCGCCGTCACATCAACCAGCTTTCCCACCGACGGATCGCTGATGGCGATGACCAGCCGGTTCAATGAGTCCACCGAGTCGTACAGGAGGTCCATCAGCCCGCGATCGATCTTCACCTTTCCCATGCGCAGCCGGTCCAGCATGTCCTCCAAGCTGTGGGAGAGCTCCGAGATCTCACTGAAACCGAGCATCCCTGCAAGCCCTTTGAGCGAGTGGACTTCCCGGAAGATTTTGTTGATCACTTCCGGCCGGACGTCTTTGCCCTGCGACTCGAACTCCACCAGGTCGCGCGACAGCGTATCGAGCAGCTCTTCGGCCTCGCTGGTGAACTCCACTCGCGCTCGATCGTCTTCTTTGGCCATTCGTTGAGGGGAACTGCCGGAATGGTACAGCCGCGTCAGGGCTGCGTGCGGGGGAAAGTCGTTCGCGAAGGAGATCGCGGCAGAGCCCGGACGTCCAGCGCCCCGGCCCGCGCCCGGCCTAGGAGCCTGCGCGGCAGAATGTCTTGGAGCGTGATCCTGGCGGAGCCTTGGGCAACCGACGCCGCCGGCCGTGCCGGCCCTAGGCGACTTTCAGCAGCCGCTGCAGCTTCTCCAGGAGATCGGCGGCATGGAACGGCTTGACCAGATACTCCTCGGCGCCCAGTGCTGCGGCGCGACGACGGTCCTCGTCGCTCGATTCGGTGGAGATGACCATGATGGGGATGGCCTTGTAGACGGGATGACTCTTGAGGAAGCTCACCAGCTCCAGCCCGTTGATGTCGGGCATGTTGATGTCGGTGAGGATGGCGTCGAAGCGATGATGAGGAAGCATCTTCAGGGCCTCGAATCCGCTCGCGGCCTCGACGATGTCGAGCTCCACGGGATGATCCCCCGACTCGATGACCGTGGTCAGGTAGGCCCGCATGGAGGATGAGTCTTCCACCACCAGAATCTTCAACAAGCAGACACCCCCACGCAGGGCAACCTGCCCGGTCGCATCCCCAGGCAGGAGGCGGCTTCCCTCTGCATCCTGCTCTCTGCGTTCTGCATCGGACTCACCGCTCTCCTGCGCCACGCTCTGCAGCCGAGACGGCATTCCCGAAGGCATATCCGGCCTGCGAGAGGAAAATCTCCAGACCGGCCACGCTCTCAATCGGCCCACGCTGCTCGGCGTTATCACCATACAGGATCCCGATGGCGCGCGCCCCGTTCATGATCGGAAGGGCCGTCACTTCGGTAGGCAGCAGGCCGCCCATTGCGTTGATCAGCTCGACGTTCGCCGGTGTCTTGCGCATCTTTCCGCGGTGGGTCTGGCCCGACTGCGCCACATCCTCAAGCAGGGATGGCGATCCGCGCGGAATGCGCATGGCGCGGACGCGGGCATCCATGTCCGGAGCGTCCACGGTCATGCCGAAACCGCCGAGGCCGACGAACTCCCGTTCGCTCACCACAAAGATTGCGCCCCGGTCGAGATATCCCTCGGATAGCCTCAGAATCGTCGAGGCCACCTCGCCGACATCGTTGGGGTCTGACAACTCGTTGATGAGCTGCTTGAGCACTCCGAAGCTTCGCTCGACCGCCTCTTTCTCCGCCTCTTCGTAAAAGCGCTTGCCCGCGGCCGGATCGAATCCTCCGGCAAACTGCTCCCACTGGCGAAACGCCCGTTCCGCAAACAGAACAAGCTCCTCCGCAAAAAGTCGCAGCTCTTCCTCGGCCAGACCGGGCTGCAGACGCGCCGCCGACGGCTTGGTGAGGTAGAGATCAGCGCCTTTCGCCAGCAGATCGTGCCGGCGTCGCAGATCGGCCTCCGGATCGATCACCACCACCGGAAGCCGAGGGTTTTTGCGCTTGAGCTGCGCCATCACCTGCTCGGCATGGCCGGTCATTTCGAGAAAGGTCACGAAGAAGCTGTTGCTGCGGAGTAGGTTGGCAATCGCTGAGCGCACGTCCTCGAGCGAACCGAACTGCTCGATTTTCACTCCCCGCTTGCCGAACGCCCGTTTCGCAGCGACCCGGATCATGGGGTTGCCTTCGAACAGCACGACATGCCGCTGCAACGCCTCCGGCGACTGGACTTCGATCAACCCGCCAGCCACTTTGAACTTCCCGGAATTCGACGAGAGGCGGGCCGCCGGAGGCGCGGCCTGATCAGCGCTCTTCGTCGCCACGGGCGCGGCCGGCGCAGACCGCCCGGCGAACGGCGGGTCCGGGATCGGCTCAATCGTCGGGACCGAACTGGCTTCCGCGGCGGGGAAGGGAACGACGTTGTCGACCGGCGCTGCTGCCGGTTCCGGAGCGGCAGATGGTGCAGCCACTTCCCCCTGCGTCCTGCCCGCGGGACGACCCAGACCCAGATTCAACGATGCGGGGGTGGATTCCGCGGGCGCCGCGCCCCGCAAAAGAGCCTTGCCGATCTTCAGGGACTCCTCCAGCCCGCGCAAAGGCTTGAGCTTTTCCCCATCCACGGAGGCGATGATTTTCTGGGGCGACAAGCCGCCTTCGCGGAAGACCGTGTCGGCGTCGTATTCAACATCGAGAGGACTGGCGCGCTCGCTGAGGATGAAATTGAATTCCCCTTCGCGGCTCTGCAGGAGTGGCGTGACGACATCGATGATCCTCGTCCGGATGGCCTCCGCCAGATCTTCCTGGGAAATCAGATTCATCTCCACGGCTGCGGTTCCATACGGAATGCCGTTCTCCTCCATCTGTCGCAGGGTGACACCGGACCCCGCCGGGATCCGGGAGTCCCGCTCCAGCCACGTCACCAGGTCGGGACACTCTGGCGAGGAAGCGTTGACGATCAGTCCCTGCCGGAACAACACCGTGTGACGGCCACCGCGATCGACGATCTCCAGAACGCCGGTGCGGCGGCTGAGGTAAACGATCTGCACGATGTCCGTGAGGGAGAGGTCTTCCAGTCGACCGAGCAGACTCATGGAATCCCTCGTGCCGGCGTGGGCCCCGCGAGGAGCGGGAGCCGGAGAGGCGTGAACCGTCCGCGCAGCCGAAGCAGGAGACCGCCGGAACGCGGTCGGGGAGCGGGAGTGTTCACGACGCCAGATTGTAGCGTTTCAGGATGCCGTCGAGGATTCCGTTGATGAACTGCGGCGACTTCACTGTCCCGAACTTCTTGGCGATCTCGATGGCCTCGTCGATGATCACGAGCTTCGGCGTGTCATTCTCGTGAAGAAATTCATAGATGGACATGCGGATGATGTTGCGATCCACCGCCGCCATCCGGGACAGCCGCCAGTTGTCGGCCTGCGCCGTGATCATCTCGTCGATGGTGGCCAGATGAATCACCGTCCCCTGGAAGATCTTGCTGGCGAACTCGCGCGTGTTGGGGTTTGCCTTCTGCAACTCCTCGAAGGTCTCCACGATGGTCTGGGGCGGATTCCCCGACATGTCGTGCTGATAGAGCATCTGGAGCGCGAGCTCGCGCGCTTTTCGTCGGGCACCCATTCGTGAGAAGTTCTTATCCTTTCTTCGTGCCAAGAGCGGCGATCGGCGCGGGCGGCTTCTGCTGCCGCTCGCTCTCTGCGTGAAGAGCGCGGAACAGGTTGGCCATCTCGATCGCGGCAAGCGCCGCTTCCCATCCCTTGTTGCCGCCCCCGGGAGAGGAGCGAGCGACGGCCTGCTCCAAGGTGTCGCAGGTAATGACGCCGAAGGCGACCGGAATCTGCATGTCCACTGCGATCCGAGACAGCTCGGCGGTCACCTGAGCGGAGAGAAAATCGAAGTGAGGGGTGTCGCCGCGGATGAGACAGCCGAGGGAGATGATGGCGTCCACGTTTCCGGTCCGAACGACGGCCATCACGGCCGCGGGGATCTCGAAGGCGCCAGGCACCCGGACCAGGCTGACCGAGTCGTCGTCAACCCCGTGGCTGCGGAGTGACGTGAGCGCACCCTGCAACAACCCATCGACAATCTCGTCGTTGAAGCGGCTGGCCACCACTGCGATACGCAGCGCTTCACCATGAACATCGCCTTCGAAAGAACGCATGAGCGGGCGGATTATAGCCACCCTCCGACATTTCGGAAGGAAACTCGAGCGCAGCGTGCAGAGAACGGAAAGCGCCGCCGGGAGCGATGTGCCCACGCCCGACCGCGGTGGGATTACTCGCCAGCGCGCGCCACGACGGGGGCGGGCTCCTCCCGATCGGTATAAAACTCCACCAGCCCTTCATAGATCGCCTCGGCGACCTCCTGCCGATACTTCGCCGTCTTGATCAGCCTGCGGTCGTTTGCGTTTCCCAGATTGCAGATCTCCAGGAGCACGCGCGTGGGAACCAGGTTGTAACGGAGGATCGCCGGGACCCATTCGCGGCCATTGCGCACCACGTTGTCCCGCACCGGATTGAAGGGATGAACCTTCAGCGCATTGTTCTCGAACGACTCGATGATGCACTCGGCGAGATCGCGCGACAGTCCCTCCGCAGCCAGCGATTCCCGCTCCGAATGCTGGACCACCGGATTCTCACGAACCTCGGCCCGAGCCAGATACACCCGTTCCTTTTTCTCAAACGAGCCCCGCACGTAGCGCTCGCCGGGGATATAGGCCATGGCCCCGCGCAGAGAGGGATGCAAAGAATCTGCGTGGATCGAGAGAAAGACGACCTTTTCCTCCGGAATGCCAGTCTTGAGGGCCCGACGGAAAATCGAGTTCGACAGATACCAGCGGAGATTGACGCCGATGACCGGATTGCCCAGCTCGAATCTCGGGGAGGTCAGAACGAAGTGGTCGGTCTGTTCGCGCAGCACATCGCGCTCGATCACGCTGTACCCGTTCTGCTTCGATCGAGTGGTGGCATACACGTTCGCAGCGGACTTCTTTTCGAGCACCCGTTTCAGGCGGCACATCACGTCGTAAACGTAACTGGACTCCCAAACGCCCTCGTGCGTCGTGCCGGCGTCGCGCCCGCCATGGCCGGCATCCAGAATGATGCGCACGTCCCGAAGTCCCCTGGCACGGGCGCGGCGCGCAAGCTTCGCGCTCTCCCGTCTCCCCTGCTCCCGCGCCAGCCGCTGAGGATCGTCAGCAGGAAGGTACTCCGGGAGCAGCAGCGACATGGGGATCTTCACGTGATAGCCAACGCGCATCCGCGAGACATCGCTGATGTCGTTGAACTTCACGATGCGATCGAGCACGTCGCCGACGTCTTTGGAGTAGACCCGGCCGGTGAATCGGATGGCCACCGACGAATAGAGCGCTTCCCCTTTCTGGAGGCGGTACACCGCGTACGGCTCCGGGGCATCGCGCTCGTAGCTCAGCGACGGCTGGCCGAGGGGAATCGCTTCAGGAACCGCAGACGCTCCGTCCGCATCCGCTGCTTCCTGCTCACCCGGATCGTCTTCCGATTTCCGAACCTCGGCTGTCTTCGATGCATTCGTTCCCTCCGTACCAAGTGCTGTGGGTTCCCTGGTCAGTTCGTGGGTCGACTGCTGGATCGTTCCGGGACGTGGTGTTTCCGCCCGGTTGGCCCGATCGGTCGCCGCACTGGCGACACCATCGGCAAACGGCGCTGCGAGAAGCTCCCTGGGGATGAGGATGACGTCGCCCTTCCGGGTCGACAATGTCTGATTCGGGTTGGCCTTGCGGAGCTCTCCGTAGTTCTCCCCTTTCCCGGTGAACCACTCCGCAATGTTCCAGAGCGATTCGCCCTCCACGCCGCTCGACCCCACCACGACATGCCGCCAGCCTGCGGAATCGAGCGTGTCGGCGGGGAAGAGCGCCTTGACGACGTCGCGTTGCAGTGCGGGCCGGAGCATCGGCAGCGGAATGCGAACGAGCTGCTCGCTGGTCAGAGCATCGCCGGCGTGATTGAACGCGGCAATCTCCTTCCATCGTTCCGCATCGCCGGTCAACCGTCTGGAGAGCCGCGTCCAGGCGTCACCGCGATGAGGGGTCACCACGATCTCCAGCGTGTAGTCCGACCGAAGGGACGCGGAGAGCTCGGAAGTGATCTGCGAAGGGGCGAGACCGCTACGGGATGGGGCAGCGGACAGGATCGCCGGGAAAAAAAGGACTGCGCACCACCACACCCACCCATTCCGCACACTTGAAATTGTAACGCACGGGAACGCAAAGCGTTGCGCCCGCAGTCTCCGGCGCCCACCACTCCCGTGCCAGATCGGTTAATCTCGGGAAATGGGCTGGTTTTCTCGCTTTCAACGGTCCGGGCCGCAGCTGCGCGTCCGCCCGAGCGTGGAGAATCTTCACGCTCTGACCAAGGATGCGCCGGCGCTGCTGGTCACGAACGTGGGGCGCGCCGCTGCGCATGACGTCGTGGTCTCCATCCGCGTCCGCCACAGCGCGTTCCAGTTTGACCCGGTCGAGCTCCTCGAATCTGAGGCCGAGGCGCCCCTGCTCCACTCGTCGGCGGGAGGGCGATTCAAGCTCGAGCAGATGACCGTGAGCGCGCACTGGTTCCGCATCGCCTTGCGGGCCATCGCGCAGGACGTCAAGGAGACCCTGCGCATCCCATTGACCATCCGCTATCGAGACGACCAGGGAACGATCCGGACTTCCTACGCCATGCTCATCTGCGATGAACACCTACGGCTGCGCGTCACGGACTGATGCTCCGGAACGCAGGGGCCGGCAGAACTCTGTCGACGCCGGAACTCCCCTGACACATGGCCATCCCCTCAGGACGAGCCGTTGCGGAACTCGGGCGCGCGCTTCCAGTAACCGGTCTCCCCTTCGAAGAATGCGCCGGCGCGAAACAACGATCGCTCGTCGAAGTGTCGTCCCATCATCTGCAACGAGAGTGGCAGGCCGTCACGCGAGAATCCCGAGGGAATGGCGATCGCCGGAATGCCCACCAGGTTTGCCGGCGCGGTGAAGATGTCGTTCAGGTACATGGAAAGTGGATCGGCCAGCTTGGCTCCGATTGCGAACGCCGGCTCCGGCGTGGTCGGTGTGAGCAGGAGATCGAAGCGCTGAAACGCCAGGTCGAAGTCCGCGCGTAGCCGCTCCCTCACTTCCTGCGCACGGGAGTAGTACGCGTCGTAGTAACCGGAGGAGAGTGCGAAGGTCCCCAGCATGATCCTGCGCTTGACCTCTTCGCCGAATCCCTCACCACGCGACGAAAAGTAGACCTCCTCGATGGTAGACGCCGCACTCCGTTTGCCGTAACGGATTCCATCGAAGCGCGCCAGATTCGCGCTGGCTTCCGCATTGGCCACTACGTAGTAGATGGCGATGGAGTAAGGGATCGACGGGATGCTCACCGTTTCGACGGACGCCCCTCCTTCCCGCAGCACCGTGAGTGCCTGCTCAAAGTTCGCCAGAACGTCGCCATCGAGGTTCTCCACTGCCTCCCTGACCACCCCAAACCGCATTCCTCGGATGCCGGCATCCAGGCCCGAACCGTAATCCTCGACCGCCTGGTCGCTCGAGGTGGAGTCGAGCGGATCTCTGCCGGCGATGACCGAGAGCAACTCCGCAGTTTCCCGCACCGTCCTGGTGATGATGCCGATCTGGTCGAGCCCCGAGGCGAAGGCCACCAGCCCCCTGCGGCTGATGCGACCGTAAGTGGGCTTCAGTCCAACCACGCCACAGAACGCGGCAGGCTGACGCACCGAGCCTCCCGTTTCTGAGCCCAGAGCTGCGGGCACCATGCGTGCGGCCACCGCTGCTGCCGAGCCTCCCGACGATCCACCGGGCACGCGGCTGAGATCCCAGGGGTTGCGCGTCGGCCCGAACGCGGAGTGCTCGGTGGAAGAGCCCATGGCGAACTCGTCGAGGTTGGTCTTTCCGAGGATCGTGGCACCGGCAGCGCGCAATCGCGCAATCGCGGTGGCATCCCGCGGTGCAACGAAATCGCCGAGAATGCGCGAGCCGCAGGTTGTGGGCAGAGAGGAAACGTTGATGTTGTCCTTCACTGCGAGCGGCATTCTCGACAGCCGCTGCTCCAGTTTCGTTCCCTGCCCCCCGTCCACCGCCTGGGGGTCGGTGACATGCAGGAAGGCATGGACCTCCCCATTGCGACGGGCGATGACCGCACGACAGGCCGCTTCGTACTCCGCGCTGGTGCTCTGCCCCTTTCCCTCGCTCCAGGGAAGATCGAGAACGTCAGTCACCGAGAACCCGAGGCACGAGGAAATAGCCCTCACCCCAACCGGATGCGTTGGCGGCCACCGTTTCGCGATCGATCCCCTCGACCGGCACATCCTCACGGAGGGTTGGCTGCGCAGAGGGCGGAGCAGAAACGACCGCGGAGGCCGCCGGGGCCGTCGTCAGTTGTTCGATGTAGTTCAGGATCCCGGTCATCTCCGCGGCCATACGATCGAGTCCGGCCTCATCGAAGCGAAGGTGAGCCAGGGCAGCGATCCGCGCCGCCTCCTCCCGTGTGATCTGCATGAGAAGAGTGTATCGCTTGCGCCAGCATGGAGGACTCCGCCATCAGAGAAGCCTGTGCTCAGGCATGCGGGGCGCGATCAGCGCCCGATGCGCATCATTTCGGAAAACCGATGCACCAGCTGGGGATCAAACTGGGTGCCCCCGCCGCGCTCGATGATCTCCATGGCCCGTTCGTGCGTCTCCGGCGGCTGGTAATTGTCCACCGCGACCATCGCTTCGTACGCATCGCAGATCTGCACGATGCGCGCGGCCATGGGGATGTCCTCCCCGCGCAACTCGTTCGGATAGCCGCGTCCGTCGAAACGCTCGTGGTGCGACAGCACCGCGCGGGCCGTCTCCGGACCGAGCAGGGGTTCCACCAAAGCCGCGCCGACGGAGGGATGCTCCCGCAGCATGCTCAGCTCCTCCGGAGAAAGATTGCGCTTGCGATAGAGAAGGTCGTAATCCAGCAGGCGCATCCCGCAGTCATGAGTGATGGCCACGACACGCGCGCATTCGGCTTCCGGAGGCGGGAGAGCCAGGAATCGCGTGAACGCCTCGGTCCTGGTGACCACCGCGTCGGAATGGCGACGCAACTCCGGGAAGTGGTTGAAATCCGGCTCCAGCAACGCTTCACCCACCCGCCCCCTCATGGCGTACGCGGAATTCCGCATCATGGAATGCTCGATGGTGGACTGCAGCTGCGTATGCAGTGCGGCCAGCATCTCGTGCGCGGCGCGGTCGGGATTTCCCGAAAACGCCACGGTCAGATACAGGCCGCTCATCGGGCCGGCATTCACCGGTGCGGTGAACACCTTCTGCATCTGCGCCGACGTGATCGGTGGGGCGGTGAGGCCGAACGGTTGTTGCACGCTGGTGCGCACCAGCGTCGAGGACTCCCCTCGCTTGGTCAGCCACGCCGTGAGCTTGGCCTGCAGAAAACTCATCCCCTCATCGGTGATCGTTGAACGGGAGACCACCTCCTGCAGGCCGCCAAGATGTCCGAAGGCGGAAAAAGAAGCCACCAGCGCTGTAGGAATCAGCAGAATCGTCCGGAGCATGTCCCTCACTGCGACCAGCTCGACGTCGGTGATCCGTTCGGGAGGAAGGGGCGCGGCGATGCGCTCCGCAACCGATCGCGCTTCCTGAATGATGGTCGCCGCTCGCGGCAGATGGCTGCGGGCCGAAGGCATGGAGAGCGTCGGAGCGGCAGCCGGTGATGGGGCAACAGGCTGAGGCTTCGCGACGGCAGGACTGGGAACCGGCGGCGGCACTGCCATCTCCGCCATCGGCGGCCATTCTGCGACCAGCGCCGCGGGCGGGAGAGGTGCGGCTTTCGGGGGGGCCAGAGTGGGCGCTGACGCTGCGGGCGGTGAGGTATGCGGCGTGCCTGCCATCACCACCCCGCCGCCCGAGATCGGCGTATCCGAAAGGGTGATGAATCGCTGCCCGAAAACGTTCTTGTTTCCGAAGAGCGCGGAAATGCGATCGGCGATCTTCTGCCCCTTCTGCAGATCGTCCTTCTCGAAGGGCTGCTTGTTGCCCTTGTCGCGCATGTCGACGACGCCGACCAGCTGGCCGCGAAGGTAGATCGGAGCGACCAGCAGCCGATCGGTCGACGCCTCGTAGAGCAATTCGGAAAACCGCGGCTCCGCCGACAGTCCATTGACAAAGAATGCGGTCCGCCCCCGACCGCTCCGATCGATCACCGGATCATTGCGATCGGCCACCGCGCGCAGCCCCCCTCGGAAGCCGAACTGCGTGACCATTTCATACCGCTCGTCGCCGTCCCAGAGGTAGAGCGCCGCCTTGGTGGCGCGGATCTCCACCGCGCAGTCATAAAGGATTTCTTTCAGTTTTGACTGCAGTTCCTGGATGTCTGGATGCACGGCCAGAGTGTATTACGGCCCCGCGCCCAGTCGTCCACAGACGTCGAAGCAAAGCTGTTTTCGTGTTGGTCGTCCCCCATCCGGAACTCCCATCGCGGCACCGTTCTCGCTCCCTCAGGTCTCATGTCCCTTCGCGTCATGACCTACAACATCCAGGGACAGGCAGCGCGGATTCGTTCCGATCACATCGAGCGGATCGCACGGCTGATCATGGACATCCAACCCGATGTGGTCGGGCTTCAGGAGGTCCATCGCGGTGGCTGGCAGGCGCGCTCCCGCGATCAGGCTCTGGAGATCGAGCGGC
>JBKJQB010000304.1:0-5824 GCA_046594105.1 Thermoanaerobaculia bacterium | reverse complement strand
AACGCATTGATTGATGGACGAAGCGGGAAGCCCTCCCCACCCGAGTTCCTTCTCCCCGCCGCAGCGGGGAGAAGGTCCGCGAAGCGGGGATGAGGGGTCCCCATCTTCCCGGGCGGGCTCCCCTCATCCGCCTTCGGCACCTTCTCCCCGTGCGCGGGGAGAAGGAACTCGGTCGGCATCACGCCACCCAGACTTCTCCGGTTTTCTTTTCACACCCTGCTGCATCCAATGGGACATGAGCAGCCATGGCATGGACCCGCGCCTCTACCAGATTGCGGCGCTGACAACCCTGTTGACGTATGGGATGGTCGTGCTGGGATTCGATGTGAGGCCATGGCAGGTGCTCGTGCTGCTGGTTGCCGCCGAGATGACGCAATGGGTTTGCTCCCGGGCCACCGGCGTTCCATTCGATCCGCGCAGTGCGGCCATCTCCGCGCTCTCCCTGGCGCTGCTGTTTCGCAGCGATGAGCCGGCGCTCCTTCCCATCGCCGCGGCGATTGCCGTGGGGAGCAAATTTCTGATCCGGGTCAGGGGGAAGCACGTCTTCAACCCGACGAACTTCGCGCTGGTGATCCTGATGCTCTGCTCGAGGCACGTGTGGGTGTCGCCGGGGCAATGGGGCAGCGTGGCCTTCTTCGCCTTTCTGATCGTCTGCGTCGGCGGGCTGGTGGTCAATCGCGCTGCGCGGGCCGACGTGACCTGGGCCTTCATGGCGGCGTGGGTGCTCGTCCTGGTGGCTCGCTCCCTGTGGCTGGGCGAGCCGATGACCATTCCCATCCATCGCCTGGAGAGCGGCTCGCTGCTGCTGTTCACCTTCTTCATGATCTCCGATCCGAAGACGACGCCGGACTCGCGCATCGGGCGGATCGCCTTTGCCGCGATCGTCGCGGCCGGCGCGGCACACATTCAGTTCTCGCTCTTCCGCACCAACGGGCTTCTCTGGTCGCTTGCCGCCTCCTCGCTCGCGGTGCCTCTCATCGACGCGCTCATTCACGGAACACGTCATCAATGGTCTGGAAAAAGATCCCCAAACGGATCTGGAGGAAAGTCATGGTTCGACGCATCGCATGCATCGCCCTCGTCATCAGTTCCTGCTGTATCCCCGGGTTCAGTTTCTGTGGTTTCTACGTAGCGAAGGGCGACGCGAAGCTCTTCAACCGCGCCTCCCAGGTGGTCCTGGTCCGCGATGGCGACCGCACGGTCATGACCATGGCCAACGATTTCCAGGGCGCGGCCCGCGACTTCGCCGTGGTCATCCCCGTCCCCACCAAGATCGAGCGCGGTCAGATTCACGTCGCGGAGAAAGCACTCATCGATCACATCGACGCCTACTCCTCGCCGCGGCTGGTGGAGTACTTCGATCCCGACCCCTGCGCCTTGCGGATGCCGATGTCGCCGATGGCGGTGGGAGGCGTGGCGGAAGACCGCGCCCAACGTAAGGAAGTCAACCGCGCCAAGAGTCTCGGGGTGACCATCGAGGCGCGCTACACCGTCGGCGAATACGACATCCTCATCCTCTCGGCGCAGCAGAGCGACGGACTGGAAACCTGGCTGCGCCAGAACGGATACACCCTCCCGTCCGGCGCCTCCTCCGTTCTCGGAAGCTACATTCGCCAGAAGATGAAGTTTTTCGTGGCCCGCGTAAACGTCGCCGAGAAGGCCCGCCTCGGCTTCAACTATCTCCGCCCACTGCAGGTGGCCTACGAGTCCCCGAAATTCATGCTTCCCATCCGCCTGGGAACCGTCAACGCGAACGGCGCGCAGGAGCTCTTCGTTTACGCGCTGACGAAAACCGGACGTGTAGAGACGACCAACTATCGCACCGTGCGCCTGCCTACCGATATCGAGATCCCCATGTTCGTGCGCGACGACTTCGCTCCGTTTTACAAAGCGCTGTTCTCCCATCAGGTCCGGAAGGAGGAGCAGTCGGCCGTGTTCCTGGAGTACGCCTGGGACATGAACTGGTGTGATCCCTGCGCGTCGGAACCGCTCTCACGAGAGGAACTGCGCAAGCTCGGCGTGTTCTGGCTGGCTTCCGAAGACCAGAGCGGCGCCGCAAACGTCTTCCTCAGCCGTCTGCATGTCCGCTACGACCGCGCGCATTTTCCGGAAGACCTGGTGTTCCAGGAGACGGGCGACCGCCGCAACTTCCAGGCACGCTACGTCCTGCACCACCCCTGGAAAGGCGTGTCGGACTGCGACACCGCCGGCGGCTACCGTCGTGAGCTGCGGGATCGGCAGGAGAGGGAGGCGAAGAACATGACGACGCTGACCGGCTGGGATCTCGACGACGTGCGCAGGCGCATGCACCTCGTTTCTTCCGAAGTGCCGAACGAGGATGGCAAGTGGTGGTCGTGACAGTGAGCAACGTTCACAGAATGCTGACCAGACCTTCTCGAACAGCCCGCTAGGATCGCTCGCAGCAGGAGGAGCGAATCATGCGGAAGTCTCTCATCGTCACAGCGATGGCTCTGCTGTGCGCCGGTCTCGCCGGCGCACAGTCCATCTCCGGTCCACCCTCGGGCGGCAATCAGCGGCAGACCATCATCCAGCACGTCGGCCTGGTCACCGTCACCATCGATTACAGCAGCCCTCACGTTCACAGTCCGCAGGGCGAGGATCGGCGCGGCAAGATCTACGGAGATCTGGTTCCCTACGGCATGCCCAACCTCGGTTTCGGGAGCTGTAAGGAATGCCCCTGGCGCGCCGGCGCGAACGAGAACACCACCTTCGCCGTTTCGCACGACGTCATGGTCGAAGGACAGAAGCTGGCTGCCGGGACGTACGGACTGTTCATGATTCCCGGCGCGAATGAATGGACGGTCATCTTCTCGAAGAACTCCGCCTCGTGGGGAAGCTACTTCTACGATCCCGCCGAGGATGCGCTGCGCGTCAAGGTGAAGCCGTCGAAGAGCGAGTACCACGAGGTGCTCAGCTACGAGTTTCCGGAACGCAAGCAGGACGCCGCGACCGTGGTCATGCGATGGGAAGACCTGCAGGTGCCCTTGGCCATCACCGTCCCCGACCAGACCGATCTCTACATGGCGCGCATCCGCCAGGAGCTGCGCGGCGAGCCGGGGTTCAATTCGCGGAGCTGGCAGGCCGCGGCGCGGTATGCACTGGACAACAAGCGGAATGCGGATGCTCTGCTTTGGGCTGAGGCGGCCGCGCACGCGCCGGGCGGAATCGGTGAGGAGAACTTCCAGACCCTCATGATTCTGGCTGAGGCGAACGAGGCCAATGGGAAGCTGATGGAGGCGAAAAAGGCGCGCGACCAGGCCATGGCCCATGCCACCGCCACGCCGATCGGTCTGCATCAATACGCTCGTCAACTGATGGCCAAGGGAAAGAAGGCGGAGGCGCTGCAGGTGTGGGAGCTCAACGCCAAACGTTTCCCCAACGTCTGGCCGGTGAACGTCGGACTGGCCCGCGGCTACTCGGCAGCAGGCCGCTACGCCGAAGCGCTGAAGTACGCGAAGCTCGCTCTGGCCCAGGCGCCCGATGAAGTCAACAGGAAGAGTCTCGCGGCCTCGGTGAAGAAACTGGAAGAGGGCAAGGACATCAATTAGGCAATCGTAGGCAATCGAACTCGGGCATTCGGACGCCGAGGCGTCCCAGACGGTAGCCGGTGGTCGCCGTAGAGCGACCACCGGATCACCGTCGGGTAACAGCACAGCACCCCGGCATGGGTGCCAGAAACCATCCATTCCCATCAGCGATCCCCGATCAGCGATCACAGGTCGCACGCCTATCTGGCGATCCCTTCGTCGATTTCATCCCGCGGGTAAGATGACACCGTTGAACGAGCGCTCATCATTGCCAGGCCGGGTTGCGTCGTGGCTGATCTTCGCGGCCATTCTCGCTGGTGGTTTCGAGCCTTTTTATGTCCGTGTTCTGACCGGAGCGCCGGTTGCCAGTCCGGCGCAGCTGACGGAGCTGCCCTATCGGAAGCTTCCTGGGTTTCGCCGTCTGCTCGAGACTGCCGCGGCACGGACGCCGCCCGGGGCGAGGATCGCCATCGCGCTTCCGTTCCAGCAATGGGAGGGAGGCTACGGGTACGGCTATTACCGCGCCAGCTACCTGCTTCCGGGCCGGCAGGTGGTGCCGCTGCTGGTGCCGGGACAAGATCGGCCGGCGCCCGGCAACCTCCGTCAGGCCGACTACGTTCTGAGCTGGCGGAGTGCCACCGCTCTTCCGGGGTTCGTGACGATCTGGCGGTCGGATGATGGGACGCTGCAGAGGCGGATTCGTTGATCGCTGCCCTGCTCTCGTCGTTCGTCCTTGTGGCTGCAGGCTGGCCGCTGGCCTGCTGGCTCAACGCGGAGAGCGGGCAAGGTGGCCGCCGGATCGGTGAGGCGTATCTGCTGGGCGCCGCTCTGGCCGCCGCGGTGCTCTTCCTCCTGTCGCTGGCCCATGTGAGCTGGTCGCGACCGGCACTATTGATCGGCCTGGTGCTGGCCATGATCGGGGCGATGATCGGGGCGATGGCCGCCCGCGGCCGCATGCGCGCGGCCATCGTCCGGCCGCGCATCCGCGCGCACTGGATCGATCTGGTGACCGTTCTGCTCGTGATCGGCTACGCGCATTTCGCCACCCGCGCTCCCACCGTCGAATACGACTTCATCGGAATCTGGGGGCTGAAGGCGCGGGAGTTCTGGTTCGCCCATGGCATTGACTGGCGCTTTCTGGAGAATCCGTTCAACGAGTTCGCGCACGTCGACTACCCCTTGCTGGTTCCTCTGGTGTTCGATCACTACGCGATCCTTGCCGGCGCCTGGCCGGACCGCTGGCTGGGGATGGTGAACGTCTGCTTTGGCATCGCCACGCTCCTGATCCTCCGCAGCTTCGTGGAGGAGGAAACCAGTTCGTGGATGGTCGCCGCGCTGGCCACGGTGGCCATGATCTCCAGTGCGCTCTCACCGTGGATTGGTCTGGCCGAAGGACCGCTGGTGGCGTATGGCGCCACCGGGGTTCTCTATGTGCGGCGAGGCATTCAGCGCGTTGGCCGCGAGCGGGCCACGGACGTCACGCGCGGCGCCGTGTTTCTGGCAGCGGCGGCGATGTGCAAAAACGAAGGTCTGACTCTGATCGTTGCGGTGGCCGCCGGTCTGGTGATCGCCGGAGCGTTCGGACTCCTGATGCGGCTGTGGCCGGCGGCGTTGACGGCGGCGATCTGGATGGCCTTTCGATCGGTCCACCACCTCCACGGCGATCTCACCAGCGGTTCGATCGGATCACGCGCTCTGGGACATCTGGGAAACCTCGGGCCGATGTTCGAGGCCATGGGGCGCTATCCCCTCGGTCGGCCGCTTTTCTGGGGCGGCGTCATCGCGGCGATTCTGCTCGGGCTCCGCCGGATCGTGCAGCGGGAACGTTTTCTGGCGTCGGCGATCCTCTGCCAGCTCTTGTTCTTCCTCGCCGCATACCTGGTTACGCCGCACGACGTCGCCTGGCACGTGCGCTGGTCCTGGGAGCGCATCCTCAACCAGCTCACGATCATGATTCTTTTTCTCGCTTTCACGGGATTGCTGCCGTGGATGGAACCGCGACAGGCTCCGCTGGCCATCGAAGGTGAGGAGAATCCTCCGATGTCCGAACCGCCGAACGCTGACGCCACGGTGTGATGCTCGACTGAGCGGTGGTGAAAAAATCGCGAGGCGCATCGATTGATGATGAGAAGCGCGAGCCTCCCCATCGAGTGTCCTTCTCCCCGCCGTAGCGGGGAGAAGGTCCGCGAAGCGGGGATGAGGGGTCCTGCTCTTCATCGCGTGAGTTCCCCTCATCCGCCTTCGGCACCTTCTCCCCGTGTGCGGGGAGAAGGACT
>JBKJQB010000283.1:0-17253 GCA_046594105.1 Thermoanaerobaculia bacterium | reverse complement strand
TCTCGACGTTGGCCCGTGGGCCTTCAGACTGTGTCATTAGAAGGCCCTCGGGATGGCTCCATCGTCGGCCGTTCTGAGAATCCGGGAACGCCCCCTGCAATACAATGCCTCGGCTTTCGAGGGAAAACGTATGACGAAGAAACTTCTGGTTTTGCTGACTGCCACGCTTTCTGTGGTGATGCTGGCTTGTCCACCGAAGGGTGAGACCGGCGGCGCCTCCACTTCTGCAGCCTCCACCAGCGGCGACATCCTGGTGGGCGAATACGGTTCCATGACCGGGGCCCAGGCCACCTTCGGCCAGTCCACCCACAACGGGATCATGATGGCGGCCGACGAGGTCAACGCAGCGGGCGGCATCAACGGTCGCAAGATCAAGGTGCTCTCCGAGGACGATCAGTCCAAGCAGGAGGAAGCGGCGAATGCCGTGACCAAGCTGATCTCGCAGAACAGCGTGATCGCGGTTCTCGGCGAGGTGGCCTCGTCATCCTCCATCGCCGCGGCTCCGATCTGCCAGTCCAACAAGGTGCCCATGATCACCCCGTCGTCGACCAACGACGCCGTGACCAAGAAGGGCGATTACATCTTCCGGATGTGCTACACCGACTCCTACCAGGGTGAGGCGCTCGGCAACTACGTGGCCCGCGACATGAAGGTCAAGCGCGCAGCCGTGCTGACCGACGTGAAGAGCGACTACTCCACCGGCCTCGCTGCGGTGTTCGAGAAAACCTTCAAGAGCCAGGGCGGCCAGATCGTGGGGCATCAGAGCTACGCGAACGGCGACAGCGACTTCCGCTCGCAGCTCACCTCGCTCAAGGGCACCAATCCGGACATCCTCTTCGTGCCCGGCTACTACACCGACATCGGCCAGATCGCGGCGCAGGCGCGCGACCTGGGGATGAAGCAGCCGCTCGTCGGCGGCGACGGCTGGGAATCGCCCAAGCTGATCGAGATCGGTGGCAAAGCGCTGGAGGGCAGTTACTACTCGAATCACTACTTCTACGGCGATCCCGCCCCCAACGTGCGGACGTTCGTCGAGAAGTACAAGCAGCGATACGGCGTGAATCCCGACGCGCTGGCCGCGCTGGGCTACGACACCATGAAGGTGCTCGCCGACGCCATGAAGCGCGCCCCGAAACTCGATGGGCCGACACTTCGGGACGCCATCGCCGCGACGAAGAACTTCTCCGGCGTGACCGGCAACATCACCCTGGGGCCGGATCGCAACCCCATCGGCAAGAAGCTGGTCATTGAGGAGATCCGCAACGGTCAGCTGACGCTCAAGGCCTCGGTGGATCCCGCTGGGGCCGCTGCAGCTCCGCCAGCGTCCAGCACCCAAGCGGGGTCGACGACGTCCACCACGACGATGACCTCGACCACCGCGCCAACATCGACTCACTGATTCAAGGCTGGCCGGAGCGATTCCGGCCAGCCTTGCCTTTTGACTCCGCATTTCGCATCTGGTGATCCACGCCCGTGTCCGCTGGTGTGACGCGCGACTTCCGCCGCTACATTCCTCTTTACTTCCAAGGGCCTCGCGGGTAGCGTTCGCGCGGCCTTTGCTGGCCGCTGAACCGATGCAGGAAATCCTTCAGAATCTGCTCAATGGAATCGCCGTGGGAGCGATCTACGCGCTGATCGCTCTCGGTTACACGATGGTCTACGGGATTCTGAAGTTGATCAACTTCGCCCACGGTGACGTCTTCATGCTCGGGTCGTTCGTCGGCTTCTATGCCGGCGGCTGGGCCTCCCGCGCGCTGCATCTCGGGGGACGGCCGCTGGGGTGGGGAGTGGCCGCCGGAGTGATGCTGCTCTCGATGCTGGTCTGCGGCCTGTTCGGCTACCTGAATGAACGAATCGCCTACCGGCGCCTGAGGAATGCGCCTCGCATCGCGTCGCTCATCACTGCCATCGGAGTCTCGTTCTTCCTCGAATACGGGGGGCAGTTCGTCTTCGGCCCCGATCCGAAATTCTTTCCTACCCTGGTGGAGAAGCACCTCATCCACCTGGGCGGGGTGACCACCACGAATTACCAGATCATCGTCCTGGTCGTGGCGGTGGCCTTCATGGGCCTGCTCCAGTACATCGTGTACGGCACCAAGTTCGGTCGAGCGATGCGCGCCGTCTCCTTCAACTTCGAGACCGCGTCGCTGATGGGGATTCCCACGGACCGCATCATCTCGTTCACCTTTGTGATCGGGTCCATGCTGGCCGCGGTTGCCGGAATCCTTTATGGACTGTCGTATCCAAAGATCGATCCTTTGATGGGGATCATGCCGGGGTTGAAGGCCTTCATCGCGGCAGTGCTCGGCGGAATCGGCAATGTGCCGGGTGCGGTGGTGGGCGGGCTGCTGATCGGGGTCATCGAGTCTTTCGTCGGCGGCAGCCAGTGGTCGAGCTACCGCGACGCCATCGCCTTCGTCATCCTGATCGCCATCCTGCTCTTCCGTCCCTCCGGCCTGTTCGGAAAGTATCAGGCGGAGAAGGTCTAGCGATGGTCCCGGCCGTCTCTTCGCTCATCGGCTGCGATCTTTCCCGGGTGGTCCGCTGATGCCGCGCATCTGGTGGCTGCGCGATCTTCTGTGGCTGGGTGTTTTTGTGGCCGCGCTGGTGGGACTCTCCTACGGCCTGGAAGCGATTCCCATCGCCGGCATCGCTTACTACAACCGGATTCTGGTGTTGATGGGCATCAACATCACCATGGCCGTCTCGCTGAACATCATCAATGGCCACGCTGGTCAGTTTTCGCTGGGACACGCGGGCTTCATGGCCGTCGGCGCTTACTTCTCCTCGTTTCTATCCTTCTATTACTTTGCGCCCTATCTGGAGAAGTTTCCCGCAGGGCGGCATCAGTGGATCCTGCAGAACGGGTTGCTGGTCGTCGCCGTGCTCGCTGGCGGGCTGCTGGCGGCGCTGGCCGGATATCTGGTCGGCCTTCCTTCGCTGCGCCTGCGCGGTGACTACCTGGCCATCGTCACCCTCGGTTTCGGCGAGATCATCCGGGTGCTGATCCTGAATATCGAGAAGATCGGGGCCGCGCGCGGATTCAGCGGAATCCCCAAATGGAGCAATTTCTTCTGGGTCTTCTTCTTCTGCGGACTGACGATCCTGATCTCCTGGCGGCTGGTGCAATCCTCCGTCGGCCGGGCCTTCCTGGCGGTTCGCGAGGACCAGATCGCCGCCGAAGCCATGGGCGTCGACACCACGCGCTACAAGGTGAAGGCCTTCGTCATCGGGTCGTTTCTGGCCGGTGTTGCCGGCGGGCTGTTCGCGCACTACATGATGTATCTCAACCCGACGATGTTCATGTTCGTGCGGTCGTTCGAAGTGGTGGCCATGGTGGTTCTGGGAGGACTGGGATCGATCTCCGGGTCGATCATCGCGGCCATTCTGCTGACCTTCCTGCCCGAAGGGCTGCGCATGGCCAAGGAAGTCCTTCACACCACCAAGGACCCCCGCATGGTCATCTACTCCATCATGCTCATCGGGCTCATGCTCACCCGTCCGCAGGGACTGCTCGGCCGCCGGGAGCTCTGGCAGATTTTCGGCAAGCGGAGAGACCGGATCCCCACCGAAACGCGCGATGACGCGGCTCCCGACGACAAGCTCAAGCGCGACTCCTCCCCTCCCATCCAGTGATGACGAACTCCGACGCTCCGCTGCTTGACGCCCGCAACGTGACCATCCGCTTCGGAGGTCTGACCGCGGTGTCTGAATTCAACCTGTCCATCCGGCCGGGCGAACTGGTCGGATTGATCGGTCCGAACGGCGCTGGCAAGACCACGATTTTCAACATGCTCACCGGCGTGTACAAGCCGACGGAGGGCGACATCATCATCAGCGGCGTCTCCACCGCGGCCCTCAAGCCCTACGACATCACCGCGCTGGGATTGGCCCGGACGTTCCAGAACATCAGACTGTTCAAAGAGCTGACGGTTCTGGACAACGTCAAGATCGGCGGGCACATCCACTACAAGTACTCCGCGACGACGGCGGTCCTGAAGACGAACCACTTCCACAAGGTGGAGGAGGTGGCCGACGAGGAAGCGTTCAAGCTGCTGCGCATCTTCAACCTGGAGCGGCGTGCGCACGACTACGCGCGCAACCTCCCGTATGGCGACCAGCGCCGCCTGGAAATCGCCCGAGGGCTGGCAGCCAGGCCGAAACTCCTGCTGCTCGATGAGCCGGCGGCAGGGCTGAACGATCGGGAGACCCGCGATCTGATGCAGACCATCCACGAGGTGCGCGACCGCTTCCAGATCGCCGTGCTTCTGATCGAGCACAACATGGAGTTGGTCATGGGCATCTGCGAGCGCATCGTCGTGCTCAGTTTCGGCAAGACGATCGCTCAGGGAACTCCGCTGGAAGTGCGCTCCAATCCCGTGGTCATCGAGGCCTACCTCGGCGAACCGGCGGAGGCAGCAGGAGCATGACCCCCCTGCTCAGCGTTCGCGACATCGAAGTCTCCTACGGGACCATTCCGGCGCTTCACGGCGTGAGCCTGGAAGTGGCCCAAGGCGAGATCGTGACCCTCATCGGCGCAAACGGCGCCGGGAAGACCACCACCCTGCGCACCATCTCCGGCTTGCTCAAACCGAAGGTTGGCGAAGTGACCTTCAACGGAAAGACGATCACCGGCGTCAAGCCGCACATCGTCACTGCCATGGGCGTCTCTCACGTGCCGGAAGGGCGGGGGATCTTCGCGAACCTCACCGTTTCGGACAACCTCGAGCTGGGCGCGTATCTGCGTAAGGATAAAGTCCAGCAGAGCGAGTACGAAAGAATCTTCACGCTGTTTCCGGTGCTCAAGGAGCGCATCAAGCAGAGTGCCGGAACGCTGTCGGGCGGCGAGCAGCAGATGCTGGCGATCTCACGGGCCCTGATGTCCAGGCCGCAGGTGCTTCTGCTCGATGAGCCGTCGCTCGGGTTGGCGCCGCAGATGGTGCAGACCATCTTCCGGGTCATCAAGGAAATCAACGCCGAGGGAACCACCATTCTCCTGGTCGAGCAGAACGCCCACATGGCGCTGGTGACCGCGCATCGCGGTTACGTGATGGAAACCGGTCGCATCGTTCTCACCGACGACACCAAAGCTTTGCTCGCCTCCGACCGGATCAAAAAAGCCTACCTCGGCGGGTGAAGCCAGGTCAGAAGGCGTTTTTGTAGCGCCGGCATCCTGCCCGCGGGAGGTCGCCCAGTTAGCGCCGGCTGGAAGCCGACGCCACGGCCGGCAAGGATGCCGGCGCTACGTGCGCTTCGCGTGCCGGAGGCGGGCGAAGGGGGCCATCCCCGGCCCTTCCGCCCCCTCCCGCCTTCCTCTGCGCATCACATTTGCAGGGAATCGGTGAAAACCTCTGGGATTCAATCCGGAAAACGAAAGGAGAAGCCATGTTCTCGTTCAAAGCGACCCGTCTGGCGGCCCTCATGTTGCTGGCGACCGTCGTTCTTCATGGAGACACCAACAGGAACATCAACACCGCCGATCTCGACCAGGCGCGTTTGGCACTTGCAGCGGCCGAGGCCGCGGGGGCGCCGACGTATGCCAAGGCTCTTTATGATGAGGCGGCGTATCGGGTGCGTTTCGCCCAGGACAACTGGAACGGCAAGATGAGCAACCAGGCGCAATATCGCGCCGTGGAAGCCATCGTGGCGGCGCGCGCCGCCAGCGCCAAGGCCCGGTGGCTGAGCACCAACGCCGCGATCCGCACGCTGCAGGAAGACATCACCCGTTTCGGAGGCCACTCCGATGTGATGCTGCGCGATGAGGCTCCCGGTCTGGAGATCAGCCGCGGCACGAACACCAAAGCCCGCATCGTCACCGCACAGACAGCCATCGATCAGGCGCGGTCAGCCGGTGCCGAGCAGCTGGTGGTCGACAACGAACTGGCCATGGCCCAGAAGTATCTGGACAGCGCGCGTCGGGTCAGCAAGACCACCGCGCAGAGCGAGGTGGGCGATGATCTGGCCTATCGCTCCGAGATGATCGCCCGCCGCGCCTATTACCTGGCCCGGCTCAACGAGTCCAATCGCAGCCTTCCGGACATCCAGCTCATGCGCACCCGGCTCGCGCAGAATGCCAGTGAACGACAGGCGGCGGTGGAGCGGGCGCAGCGGCAGGAAGCCGAACGGCGCGCCGCCGAGCTGCAGAGCCAGCTGGCCGCCGAGCAGGCCAACCGCCAGGCGCAGTCTGATGAGCTCAACCGCCTGCGGGAGCAGATCGACGCAACCCGTCGCGCCGCAGACCAGCAGCGGGCCTCCGATCGCGCCGCCCGTCTCGATGCCGAGCGCCGCCTCGACGAGGCAATGCGCAGTTACGAATCCGCTGTGTCTGGTACTGCAAGCCCGTCGGACATCGACACCGCGCGGCGGGCAACCGAAGACGCGCAATTCGCTCTGCGTGCTGCTCAGGATCGCGAGCGGCTCATGCTCGAGTCGATGACTTCCGAAGCAGACCGCATGCGAAGAGAGCTGGAAGCTGCACGCAGCGCTAACTCGATGACCCCACAGGTTCTGACGGAACGGCAAGCCCTTCTGATCAGCCGGCAGCAACAGCTCGAACAACTCCGCGCCGAGGTTCAGGACGACATCAACAAGCGAAACGAAATGGCCAAACAGCAGCAGGCGGCCATGGAATCCGCGCAGCGCACCCGCCAGGATCGTGAAGCGCGGGAACAGGCTCTTCGCCGTGAGGCAGAGGAGGCACGGCAGCGCGCCGAAGAGGCCCAGCAGCAGACGCACGTTGCCCAACAGCAGGCGCAGCAGGCTTCGCAGGCAGCGCAGCAGGCTCAGGCCACCGCCCAGAGCGTGCAGGCGGAGCTGGAGAAGACCCGCAAGGAGACTGCGGAGCGCGACGCGCGCATGCAGGCTCAAACGGAGCAGATGCGCAAGGAGACCGCCGAGCGCGAAGCACAGACTCAAGCGCAGCTCGACAAGGCCCATGCCGAAATCGCGCAGCGCGATGCGGAAGCCCGCCAGCTCAAAATGCAGCAGGATCTGGCGCGGATCGCCTCCACCCGCAAAGAGTCCCGCGGCTTCATCGTGACTCTGCCGGGGATCTTCTTCGACACCGGCAAGACCGCGCTGAAGTCAGGCGCCAAAGCGACCCTCGGCAGGATCGCCGAGAAGCTGAAGGGCGACGACAGCATCAAGATCTCGGTCGAAGGACACACCGACAGCACCGGTTCGGTGGAGAAGAATCAGGAGCTCTCGGACAAGCGGGCGCAGGCCGTTCGCGATTTTCTGGTCAACGCCGGGTTTGCCTCCGAGCGGATCACCGCCTCGGGCAAAGGTCCGGAGCAGCCGGTCGCCACCAACAAGACCGCAGCAGGCCGCCAGCAGAACCGGCGCGTCGAGTTGGTCATCACTCAGTAATCACTCTCCTGATGGCAGCGGGCGGACCCATTCCGCTCGCTGCCCGCAGGTTCGGACTCTGGCCACCGAACCTCACCGGCGTGATCCCCGCGACCCTGCTAGCGTTCTCCTTCGGCCCCGGAACCCAGTGCCCAGTCCCTTCTGCTGCGCCCGTTCCCGCTGCTGATTCGCTACACTTGCGCTATTGGCTCAGCGCTCGAAGCTACTCACCGTCTTCGGTCTGACGTTCGGCCTGGCGGTGACCGTGGGCGAGATGATCGGCGCCGGCATTCTCCGTACGCCCGGCGAGATCGCGTCGAGGCTGCCGACGTTCTGGCCCTTTCTCTCCGTCTGGATCGTCGGCGGACTGTACGCGCTGCTGGGCGCCAATGCCCTGGCCGAACTGGGAACCATGTTTCCTCGATCGGGCGGACAGTACGTCTTCGTGCGCGAGGCGCTGGGCGACTACGCCGGTTTTGTGGTCGGCTGGAGCGACTGGATTTCCACCTGCGGGGCCGCCGCGGTGGTGGCCATCGTCGTCGGTGAATACGCCATCGTTCTGGCCCCGGAGCTGCGCGCGGTCGAAGTGATCGCCCTGGCCGCAATCGGCGTCTTCACCTTGATCCAGTGGCTGGGAGTGCGGTTGGCCGGGGCGGCCCAGAACCTCACGACCGTGCTCAAGACTCTGGCCTTCCTCTTTCTGATCGGGGCCTGTTTTGCCTTTGGCTCGCGCAACCCCGCCGCGGCCACGATCGTTCCGGAGCGCGAGGGCTCGCTGCTGCTGGCCTTCATCGTGGCACTCCAGGCGGTGATCTACACCTACGATGGATGGACGTCGGTGCTCTATTTCTCGGAAGAAGTGCGGCAGCCGGGCCGCAACATCCCCCGGTCGATGTTCGGGGGTGTGCTCTCGGTGATCGTCATCTATCTGCTGATCAACATCGCCTTTCTCCGCGTGGTGCCCATTGGATCGCTGGCCGGACAGCGCATGGCCGCCGGCGTGGTGGCCCAGCATCTGTTCGGGTCGTATGGCGATCCCATCCTGCGGGCCATCATGGTGCTGGCACTCCTGAGCGCGGTGAATTCCAATCTGCTGATGGCTCCCCGAGTGCTTTTTGCCATGAGCCGCGACCGGCTGTTCTGGCGTGGAGCGCAGGAGGTCAACACGGGAGGGACGCCCGATGTCGCCCTGCTCCTCAGCGCCATGACGGCGGCGCTGTTCGTCATCTCCGGACGGTTCGATCAGGTCATCGCCGTGCTCGCATTTTTCTTCGTGGCCAATTACTCGCTCTCCTTCGCATCTCTGCTGGTGATGCGACAGAGAGAGCCTCTGGCAGAGCGCCCCTGGCGTGCCATCGGCCATCCGGTGACCACGGTGTTCGCTCTCCTGGCCTCGCTGGTCTTTCTGGTGGGAGCCATCATCAGCGACACCCGGAACAGCCTGTGGGCTCTGGCACTCTTCATCCTGTCCGTCCCCATTTATCTGTTGATCCGGCGAACGCGGACGACGGCGGCGACCTAGGCCGGGCCGGCACGGCCGGCGGCGCTGGTTGCCCAAGGCTCCGCCATGATCACGCTCCAGGACTTTCTGCTGCGCAGGCTCTAGTCCTTCCTTCGGCGCGAGAGAGCTTCGTCAGAGGATGGCTTGCGGCTACCATCCGTTGCGCGATGAGCGATCGATTCGACCCGCGGCTCCCCTTTGCCGAAACGATCCCATCGTCGTTCTATCTCCAGGCGTCGGTTCTCGAACGGGAGAGGCGGGCGGTCTTCGGCAGCACCTGGCAGCTCGCCGGTCGAGCCGATCAGGTCGAAACGCCGGGACAGTACTTCACCACCACCGTGGGTCATGAGCCTCTGCTGATCGTCCGTGGATCGGACGGCGAGCTGCGGGCACTATCGAACGTCTGTCGTCACCGGGCCGGGCCGGTCGCGCGGGGCGAAGGAAAACGCCCCGTCCTGCAGTGCGGATACCACGGGTGGACGTACTCGCTGGAGGGCCGCCTCCTGACAACGCCCGAGTTCGAGGGAGTGGAGTGTTTCGAACGGCAGGAGATGTCGCTGCCATCGTTCCGCGTGGAGTCGTGGAACGGCCTGCTCTTCGTGCAGCTCGATCCCGCGGCCCCCTCCCTGTCGGAGTTCTTCGGCGACCTGAGCGAACATCTCCCGGCCCGCGATGTCACCGGCTTCACCGTGGCCGCGCGCAAAGAGTGGGAGCTCCAGTGCAACTGGAAGGTCTACGTCGACAACTATCTGGAGGGCTACCACATCCCCATCGTGCACCCCGGCCTGTTCCGCGAGATCGACTATCCGAACTACCGGACCGAGACGCGGGCGCACTATTCGATCCAGCATGCACCTCTGCGAAATCCGGAACGCATCCGAGTCGATGGCGGTGATCCGGAGGCTCAGTATTTCTGGATCTATCCGAACCTCATGCTCAACGTGTATCCCGACAACTTCTCCACCAACCTCATCGTCCCTCTGAGTCCCACCAGGACCCTGACGATCTTCGAGTGGTATTTCCGGGATGCGCAGCAACCGGGGGTCAGAAAGCGGGTGGAGGAAACCGTGGCTTTCAGCGATGAGATCCAGCTCGAGGACATCGCCATCTGCGAAGCGGTGCAGCGCGGGCTGCGCTCATCGACCTACCACCGCGGGCGTTACTCTCCATCCCGCGAGAACGGCGTGCACCACTTCCATGATCTGTACGCGCAAGCGATGGGCATCGAACGCCGTTCCTGACCGGGACCTTGCCCTTAGCCGCATCACTAGGAGCCTGCGCGACAGAACGTCCTGGATGTGATCCTGGCGGAGCCTTGGGCAACCAGCGCCGCCGGCCGTGCCGGCCCGGCCTAGAAGGGGCAGTCTTCACAGCCGGACCCGCAACACGTCGGTTCGCTTGCGGGGCGGAAGCGGGGGAGGGGTTGGTCGGGGGAGGCGGGAGGTTGCGCGCCCGCCGTCACCGGATCACGCAGCTCCTGTCCACACAGACTCTGCGGATCGGGCGTCCGCTGCTCACTCACAAGCTGACCCGCAGGAAGGCGGCAGCGATCCCGCTCACTCCCGAACGATGTCGGCCCAGGGGAGTTTGCGTACGGCGAGCACTTTCTCGTCGATGTCATTCTGCGTGGCCCGGTCGCCAAGCACCCGGCGAAGGTAATCGACTTCGGGGGAGACCAGCTTGTTGCTCTTCGGAAAGAGGCGGAGCGCCGCAGTCTGGAGGTTGCGCTCGGTCACGGTGACCATCTTCGGAGCTCTTGTGGCCTTCTCACTCATGCAGATTCCAACGGAGCAGCGAGCCCAGGTAATCCACGATCAGGAAACGTCAGCGTTTCCGGCCCGCGCCACCCGATCGAGGGGTCAACGCCGAACGGAACACGAAAGCGTCCTGAACCAGCTCCGTTCTCTCCGAATGACAGCGACAGAGAGCGCACTGGATTCCGTCGACATGCGCCGCTTTCGAGTGGCCACAGACTTCACACTTCCTCATCAGGTCAGCCATACAAGCCTCAACTAAATCAAGATCGGTGCCCGTTTTTTGGTGAGCCGCCACTGTGAGCCTTGCGGCGACAAGGAAAGGAAAACTCTTCATTTGGTGGAGAAATGGACCAGTTGGGCCACGCCGCTCCTGAACGGAGCCCTGGAATGTTCTTCAGGAGGTAGACCGCGCTTGCTACCATTCGTGCCATGAAACAGGACGAGCTGTTCGATGCCATCCGAAATGGTGACGAAGCGACGATTCGCCGCCTGCTCGACGAAGATCCTGACCTCCGGAACGCGGCCTCCGGCGGCGTGTCTCCCATCCTTTACGCCTGCTACACCGGGCACGCCAGTCTGGCGCCCACCCTGCTTGAGGGAGGCCCACCGCCCAGCTTCGCCGAAGCCTGTGCCACCGGGGACGAGATCAGGGCCCGCGAACTTCTGGACGGCGATCCCTCACTGCTCAATGAGTTCACGCCCGATGGGTTTCCGCCCCTCGGGCTGGCGGTGTTTTTCCGGCATCCGCAGCTGGCGAAACAGCTGATCGAGTGTGGCGCGGACGTACACGCCCATGCCAAGAACGCGCAGCGCGTTGCTCCCCTCCACGCCGCCGTCGCGGTGGGCGACCACGCGACCGCCGCTCTGCTTCTGGAGCGGGGAGCGAAGGTCAACGCGCGCCAGCAGGGCGGCTTCACTCCGCTTCATGGAGCGGCAAGCCGGGGTGATGCGCCGATGATCGAATTGCTGCTGGCCGCTGGCGCCGATCGATCGCTGGTCACCGACGACGGCAAGACCGCGGCGGACATCGCCATCGAGCGCGGTCATGCCACTCTTGCGGAACGATTACGAGCGACCTGAATCGGTCGTTGCTCTCCATGCAGTCGGGGGAGACTGTCGCCGTCAATCTGCCGTGACGCTTCGGGCGCAAGGCAGCCTTCGCGGCGGCTAGAATATTCGCATGCGTACGCTGCTCGTAGTCCTTCTCGCCGCGACCTCTGCTGCTGCATCGGTCAGCACGCCATACGTATCGGAAGGACGCATCCCCATTGCGCCGGGGACGTTTTACGACCACGGGACGTTCGTCACGACCACGGCGGGCAAACAGGCCGCCTACTTCGTCGAGGTCAATTCCCTCGAATTGTTGCTCTCGTTCGAGGCGTCACTGTCGAACGATCGCGTGGCGGGACTGGAGACCACCACGGCGCAGTCGAACCGGAAGAATCGAGAAGGACATCGGGCCGTCGCCGCTTCGAACGCTGACTTCTGGGGATCGCGGGAGGCGCCCAGTGGCATGCACATCGAGTTCGGCGAGCTGATTTCTGACGGCAGCTCGGCGCGTCCTACCTTCGGAGTGAAGCCGGCGCGCGATCTGATGATCGCACTGGCCGACGTCAATACCCGCGTGACGCGCGCGGATGGCCTGAGCATGACCGCGCGCGAAGTGAACCAGTCCCGCGCCAGCGGGGACTTCGTCGTGTACACCACCCGCTTCGGACCGGCCACCGGCACCGACGCCACCGGGACCGAAGTCGTGCTCACCGGCGTCGTGCTCCCCCTCCGGGCCAGTGGCACGTTCCGCGGGACGGTCAGCCAGGTACGCATCAATGCCGGGGACACGCCGATCAACGCCAATGACCTCGTCCTCTCCGGCTCCGGCAGCGCGGCGACGTTTCTCGGCGCGATGACGGTCGGTCAGAGCGTTTCGTTGACGACGTCGATTACTGCCGGCTGGGAGAACGTCGTGCACGCGATCGGCGGCGGGCACTTCATCGTTCGCAGTGAAGCGATCAGCATTGAGCCGGATACTCCCGGCTTCGCCGATGTGACGCATCCCCGCACCGCTCTTGGACTCACCGCATCCGGGAAGCTGGTCATGGCTGTTGTGGATGGGCGACAGCCGGGCTACAGCGTCGGCGTGCGGCTCGACGAGCTGGCGGAGCTGATGCTCGCTCGCGGCGTGGTCACCGCGATCAACATGGATGGTGGTGGCTCCAGCACGCTCGCCGTGCGCCTCCCGGGCGAGGACGGCGTGACTCAGGTCAATCGTGGGTCCGATGGTTTTGAGCGCTCCGTCAGCAACAGCCTGGTGCTCTTCAGTGCCGCGCCAACCGGTCCGCTGGCCATCGCCAACGTCCTCCCATCGAACGCTGCGATCTTCCCTGGCAGCAGCGTCGGCTATCTGGTCAAAGGTCAGGATGCTACGTACAACAAGGTCACCATCGATCCGTCGAGTGTGAGCTGGTCGATCAGCAACCCGAGTGTGGGCTCCATCGACTCCGCTGGCCGGCTGGCCACAACCGCGAACGGCTCGACCGAGGTACGGGCAGCGATCGGCGCGGTGAGCGGGTCGACTGCCGCCAGGGTGGTGAGCACGCTTGCCGCCTTGGAGATCCGACCGAATCCCGCGATCGTGACGCCCAGCACCCAGCAGACCTTCGCGCTCAGCGGACGCACGCCGGCTGGCGACGCGGTGATCGTCGACAACAACGTCGCCACCTGGTCGGTGTCGGGCCCGATCGGGACGATCAGTTCCTCCGGTGTCCTTACGGCATCGCCCCGCGGAACCGGCAGCGTGCGAGCCAGCGTCGAAGGAGCCAGCGCCACGGCAGCGGTCGATGTCGGCCGTGTGGCAGAGATCATCGAGGACTTCGAGGATGTCGACGACATGCGGGTGCAGACCGCGCGCGCCACCGCGACCTTCACCTTCGCCATGCGCCCCAACCCCGTTCGCAACGGCACGCGGTCCGGCTGGTTGAGCTACGACTTCACCAACCAGACCGCCGGTGTCTCCGCCGCCTACGCTGCCCATGATCCGGTCAAGCCAATCAGCGACCGGCCGTTGCGCATGGGCGTATGGGTTTACGGCGACAACAGCCGTCATTGGCTGCGAGGCAATTATCGCGACGGCGCGAACGTGCAGAAGACCATCGACTTCACGGCTGCGCCCACGCCGGTGCCGGTTACGAAAGCCGATTGCAGAGAGCGCGGCAACGGAATCAACTGGACCGGCTGGAAGTATGTCCAGGCCAGCATCCCGGCGGATGCCGCGCTGCCGCTGAAGTGGGAGCGCATCTACGTCGTGGAGACAGTGGACCTCTGCGACGATGCCTCCGCGCTCTTCCTGGACGACCTGCGTGCCGTCTACACCAATGCCCGTGAGGATCTCACCGGCCCCGAGGTGCGCGAGCTCCTGCCGGAACCGGGGCAGCGCGTCTTCACCTCGCGTCCGGAGATCGGTGGACGGGTGGTCGATGACGCGGAGGGAGTGGGAGTGGCCCCTGAGTCGATCCGGCTGTTCATCGACGGGGCGCAAGTCTCCGCCACATTCGATCCAGCAACGGGACGGGTGCGTGCGGTGCCGGCCGCTCCGCTGCTGGAGGGCACGCACAAGGTGCGGCTGGAGGCGGAAGATCGTGCCGGCAACCCGACGCTTCCCTTCGGCGCCTGGACCTTCACCGTGCAGACCGGCCGGGTCACGGGGCGGCGGTAGGGGAGTCGTACGTGGAGTGGCTAAAGCAAAAAACGAGTAACGAAAGCCTGACCGCGTTGCTCCCTTCATCACCCTCCGCCGCTGCCGCACATCCGGCGATTCAGGATGACAGGAATCCGCACGCAAACCGTCATAATGGCGATGTCCCCACAACCGCATCATGAGTCTCGCTGCAGGCACCAGGCTTGGACCCTACGAGATCGTCTCGCTCATCGGCGCAGGCGGGATGGGGGAGGTCTTCGAGGCGCGCGATACGCGGCTGGACCGGCGCGTGGCCATCAAGGTGCTCCCCGCCGAGCTCGCGCAGAACGCGCAATTCCGCCAGCGCATCGAGCGCGAGGCGAAGACCATCTCACAGCTGTCGCATCCCAACATCTGCGCGCTGTACGACGTGGGCGACGGCTATCTGGTGATGGAGTTGCTCGAGGGGCAGACCCTGGCCGGCCGTCTGGAGAAAGGTCCGCTACCGCTGGCGGAGGTCGTTCGCTACGGCGTGCAGATCGCCGAGGCGCTGGACAAGGCGCATCGCGCGGGGATCGTCCATCGCGATCTGAAGCCGGGCAATATCATGATCACGAAGTCGGGCGCGAAGCTGCTCGACTTCGGGCTGGCCAGGAACGCGTCGGCCGTCTTCCAGGCCGACGACGCCACGCAGCAGAAGCCCCTCACCCAGGAAGGCACCATCCTCGGCACGTTCCAGTACATGGCTCCGGAGCAACTGGAGGGGATGGAGGCGGACGCGCGCACCGACCTCTTCGCCTTCGGCACGCTTCTGTACGAGATGGCCGCCGGCCGGCGCGCCTTCGAAGGGAAAACGAGAACCAGCCTGATCGCCGCCATCGTCAGCGGCGAGCCGCGGCCGCTCTCGCAGATCCAGCCGCTCTCTCCCGCGGGACTGGAACACGTCATCGCCCAATGCCTGGAAAAGGATCCCGAGGCGCGCTGGCAGAATGCGCATGACGTCGCCGAAGAGCTGAAGTGGATCGGGACACAGAGCGCGGCGACGACTGCGCCTCGGCGTGCGCGCGGCATCTGGCCGGTTGCCATCGCCATGGCCTTGCTCGCTCTCGCTGCAGGCGTCGCCGGGGGGCGATGGTTCTTCAAGAGCAAAGCGCGTGTGGTGCGGTTCACGATTCCCACGACAGAGGGTCTCTATCGAGGCGCCTGGCTGGCCGCTCCCTCTCCTGATGGAAACCGCCTCGTCTTTGGAGCGGTGAACCGCGAAGGAGCCCAGCAACTATTCCAGCGAACCGTCGACGGGCTGGAGGCAGAGCCGATCCGGGGGACCGAGGGCTTGGACAGCGTGCCGCTGTTCGGCACGGAATCGAAGAGCGTCCTTTTCTATGCGGGCGGACACTTGAAGAAACTCGACCTCGATGCCACCACCGTCGAGACCATTTGCGAGTCTCCCGACGCCTTCGGAGGCACGATCAATGATGAGGGAACGATTCTGTATCCGGTCGCTGACGGAATCCGCATGCGCGGTCGAGACGGTGCCGTCCGCAACATCACGCACCTCGATCGTTCCGCCAGAGAGATCAGCCATCGCTGGCCATCGTTCCTGCCGGACGGGAGGCACTTCCTCTACCTCGCCCGTGCCGAAGCGGAGGCTCCGCGTCCGGGAGTGCTCACCATGGCCTCGATCGATTCCACGGAACGGATCGCCGTGGCCGACACGCTTCTCCGAGGCCTGTATGCCGATGGCTATCTTTTCCTGACCCGGAACAAGAAGCTGATGGCGTTTCCGTTCGATGTGCGTCGCGGAACAATCTCCGGCAACGGCGTGGTGCTGGCGGAGCGCGTGAACACGAACCTGGAGCGAGGTTGGTCCGCCTTCAACGTCACCGAGTCGGGCCTGCTGACCTGGCGGATCAGGACCGATCAGATCCGGCTGCTCTGGTTCGATCAGAGCGGTCGGTCGGTCGGATCGGTTGGCGGCGTCGGCGACTTCTCCAACCCTCAGATCTCGCCGGATGGCAAGCAGGTAGCGCTCAGCGTCCGCGATCCGGAACGGGAGACGCAGGACATCTGGGTCTACGGGGTGGACAAGCCGACCGCCGAGCACATCACGTCGGATGCAGGCAACGAGACCACTCCGGTGTGGTCGCCCGACGGGAAGAGCATCGCCTATGGCGCGGACGACGCGAGCATGGCCCGCAATGGCACGATCCGGATTCACCACCTCGACGCCACCGGTCCCGACGAAACGCTCGCTCGGGGACAATGGATCGACATCGTTCAGTGGCATCCCGATGGAAGCCGAATTTTCTACGACGCCTACGCACCTGCTACGAAGTCCGACGCATGGTCGGTGGAAGTCAGCGGGAAACATGCGCCTGCGGCGCTGATGCAGACTCCGTTTTCGGAAGGGTGGCCGATGACCTCGCCGGACGGTCGATGGCTCTCGTTCTTCTCGCTTCAGTCGGGGAAGAATCAGATCTACGTCCGCCCGCTCGGCGGAAGCGGTCCCACGGTGCAGGTCTCGATCGACGGCTCGGAGAGTCGTGGCCGATGGAGCGCCGACGGAAAGCGGATCTACTTTCTCAACAACCGATCGCTGATGGTCGCAGAAGTGAAGACCGAGGGAGGACTCTTCAGCGCCGCCGACCCACGCCAGCTGATCGCCTTCCCCTTCTCCCCCAACGAGTTCGACGTGGCCCCCGACGGCCGCTTCCTGGTCGTCGCGCCTCTGGGCCAACGGGAAGAGGAACCGACGGGCGTGATCGTCAACTGGCAGGAGCTGGTGAAGCAGAAACGGCGGTGAGGCCTGTCATCCGCCGGTCATCCTGTGGAGATTTGTGGGGCCAGGCCTTTGATCTCCGTTTCGCGGATGGGTTCCGCTTCAACCTTGACATCGCCAAAACGCTGAAATCCCTCCGGGAGCTGTAGACAAAGTTTGAGACAGCGGCAACCAACCAATCAACCCGTACTCGATC
>JBKJQB010000200.1:0-20883 GCA_046594105.1 Thermoanaerobaculia bacterium | reverse complement strand
GGCTTCTTAATCACGGAGGAAGGATGTCCCTTACACATGCCGGGAGTGACGGAGCGGGCATTTGGATCAGAGATCAGCAATCGAGTGAATTCTCTTGTCTACGATCTGCCCTCAAATATTGTTGCGCCGTCGATCACACTGAGCAACCGTTTGTTTGAACAATCGAAGCACGCGCAGCCGGTGGGAGTGGAGGTTCCTGTTGTTCGTGAGGACAAGTTCTTCGCCACGCCGCGCCGGTTCATCGGTGTTCCTAACTCGTCAAATTCGCGGATTGCGTTGCGACTGTACGATCCGCGACGGCGTTCCGGTCTGGCCGCTCGGGTGGAAGTTCTCGACGGGCAGAACAAGGTGCTCGCCGAAACCGTGATGTCGCTCGTGTATGGCGATGGTGGTCCTTCCGGAGAGCCGGGTGTCGCGGCGATTTATGATCTGGCGGCTTCGTTTCCTCAACTGGCCGGGAATCAACGCTTCGATGTCCGTGTGACGCCTTTGCAGTCCGGCAGAGAGTATTGGGCTTTGGTCAGCGTCACCGACAACGAAACACAACAGGTTCTTCTCATTACCGCGGACGCGAACAACCCGGCGCCGTAACCGCGCCGACCAGCGAGATTAGGCCTCAGTCCCGCGGTCTGCAGTCGTTGAGCGGCAAGTGGGGCGGCGACCCCACTTGGCCTCTTAATTCTGGTCTTCGCTTGTTTTTGGGACTAGGCTCTTGAGCGCCGCGATCATGGCCTCCTCATTGAGAGCACTTGCATGAAAAAACTCGTCATCGACATCGAGACCGTTGGCATTCCATGGGAAGAGCTCGATTCTTACGTTCGTGAATACCTGATCAAGGGTCTGAACGACGGGGACGCCGAAGAGACTCGTCGCGCCGGCGGGCTCTCCCCCTTCCGAGGAAAGGTCATCGCCATCGGTGTGATCAACATCGAGGACGGGCGTTCCTGCGCGCTGTACGAGGTTCCCGGTCAGACCGAGCTCACGGTGGAGAAGGCCGGGCAGCGCACCTACATCTCCGGCACCGAGAAACAGATCCTGCAGAAGTTCTGGGACTTCTTCGAGGGCGACGCCCGCTTCATCACCTTCAACGGTCGGCAGTTCGACGGGCCTTTCCTCATGATCCGTTCGGCGGTCAACGGGTTGGTTCCGAAACGCGACCTGGTCGGCTATCGATACGGCTTTCATCCGAACTGCGATCTGCGGGAGGCCTTGAATTTTTTCGGCACCACGAACTCGCGGCAGTTCAAGTTCAACCTCGATCTGGCGTGCAAGCTGTTTGGAGTGGAAACATCGAAAGGCGAGGGACTGGACGGCCGTTCGGTGGAGACCTGGTATCGCGCCGGCCGGCATCGTGAGATTGCCGACTACTGTCTCGACGACGTTCGGGCCACCGCGGAGTTGTACGAGAAAATCGCCTCGACCCTGCTGGTGTTCAATCGCGAGTTCCGCGATGCGAACGAGCGCGACGCCCGATCGCGCCGGCCGCCGGAAGTCGCCTCGCTCGCCGCTCCGAGCAGCGAGAGCTCCTTCATCGAGTCGGTGACGCAGTCGTCTTTGACCCTCTGCCAGTCCCTCGACTCGCCGGAAGAAGAACCGCCGACGGCGATCGTCGCTGGCTCGGCGCAGGCGATCGTTTTCGAGAAACTGATCAAGACGGAAGACGGCGAAGACGAAATCCCTCTTACCTGACCGCTACAATGCGCCGGTGAAGCTCTACCGAGGCCGGGTGTTCACGCCCACAGGCGACCCCTTCGCGGCCGGTGCCGCAGAGACCCACGTCTATCGCCACGACGGGTTTGTGGCGGTCGAGGGCTCTGTGATTGCCGCGGTTGGAGACTGGTCCTCAGCCCCACAAGGGGATCATCAGATTTTCGACCTCGGCCGGGATGCTCTGCTGACTCCGGGATTCATTGATACGCATCTGCACGCTCCTCAACTGGAGATGATCGGGTCGTATGGAGGGCATCTGCTGGAATGGCTGAATCGCTACACATTCCCAACGGAAGCGAAATTCAGCGATCCCGAATACGCCCGGCTGATCGCCACATCCTTCTTCGACGAGTTGCTGGGGAACGGGACGCTGACAGCTCTCATCTTCTCGACGGTTCACCAGGAGGCCACTGACATCTTCTTTGCGGAGGCGGAGCGGCGAGGCTTCCGGGGCATCATCGGCAAGGCGATGATGGATCGCAATGCGCCGGCGGGACTGCTGGAGACGCCTGCGCAATCGTACGAGCAGAGCCGCGCGCTGATCGTCAAGTGGCACAAGCGGGGCTTGCTTCGTTATGCCGTAACGCCCCGTTTCGCACCGACCTCCACTCCGGAACTTCTGGAGCAGGCAGGGCGGCTCAAGAGGGAGTTTCCCGATGTCTACGTGCATACGCACATCTCGGAGAACAAGACGGAGGTCGCGTGGGTGCACGAGCTCTTCGCCGAGGCGGAGTACGCGGATGTGTACGACCGATACGGATTGCTGGGCGACCGCACCATCCTTGCGCACGGCGTTCACCTGAGCGAGGAGGAGCTGGATCTGCTGGCTCGCCGATCGTCGCGGATCGCGCATTGTCCCAACTCCAATCTGTTTCTCGGAAGCGGGCTGTTCCCGTTGCACCGCGTGCTCCGCGCCGGAGTTCTGGTCGGGCTGGGCACCGATATCGGCGCCGGCACCACGCCGTCGATGTTTACCGCGATGGCGGACGCGTACAAAGTGCAGCAGGTGCAGGGCGTATCGCTCAGCCCTTTCCAGCTCTGGTATCTGGCGACGCTCGGCGGAGCGCGGACTCTGTCGATGGACGCGGAGTGCGGGAGCCTGGAAGCCGGCAAATCCGCCGACTTCCTGGTGCTGGATCTCAAAGCAACACCGCTGATCTCGCTTCGAAGCGAGCGGGCGTCCTCGATCGAAGACCTCTTAGCCGGGCTCATCTTCATGGGAGACGACCGGGCGGTCCGTCAGGCTGTGATTGCCGGTCGAGTGGTCCGCGACCGCGAGATCTCACGCGCCTGACGACGGTGCCGGCACTGGCCCGTCTCTTGCGCCTTCAGCAGGCTCAGGAGACTCGAAATGAGAAAAACCAAAGCGATCTTCATGTTCGCGGCGATGGTTTCCGTCGCCGGATTTGCCCAGGATCGTAGCCTCTGGCGGACAAGCGCGGACGTTCAGGAAGGAACTCGGGGAACGATCGTCGGCACGGTGGCCGACGTCCTGACCGGCAGTAGCCGCATCATCCTCAAGCCGGACAACGATTCGTATGATCAGGTCACCATCGACACCGACTCGGTTTCGACGCAATACAACGGTTTCGGCGGAACCATCAACGGCTCGCCGGAGATCTTTGTTGGCTCGACCGGGTTCTCGAACGTGCGGAGCGGCGACCGGCTCGAAGTGCGCGGTGCGGGCAGCGGGAACGGGCTTCTTCGCGCCGATCGCATCACGTTGCTCGGTCGCGCGCTCGCGTCGCCGCAGACCGGTGTCGGGCAGACGCGCTCTCCTGGTTCGGTCTCCACACCGACAGCTGGGGGAAGGTCATCCTCCACCTCTCCCGATCGCCTGGGACGCATCGAGGGAACCATCCGGCAGGTGAACGCAGATGAGGGACGCATCGTCATCGAGACCGACCGCCGTGAGATCCGAACGGTTCGCGCCACTTCATCAACGCCGGTCTATTACAAAGGGGACACCTACCGGTTGAACAATCTCGAGATCGGAGACCGCATCCGGATTGAACCGGAGACCGGAAGCACGGGCACCAGCGGTTCGGAGATTCGAGCGCATGTCATCGACGTCCTGGCGAGCGTTCAGGATTCGGGAGGCACCACAAACCGTCAGGTCGGATCCCTGGCCGGCCGCGTCACTCGTGTCGACCGGAACAGCGACGTCGTGCTGGTCGATTCAGGGCGTGGCGAAGTGCGGGTGGATCTCTCCAGCGCGAGCGACTCATCAGGACGGGCTGTGCGCGGTCGTGATCTTCAGGTAGGCGACCGGGTCTCGCTGAGCGGTACCTACAACGGTGATCTGTTTGTGGCCTCCACAGTTGGCTTCGGTGATGCCAGCACAACACCACGGCCTTCGAATACGCCCAACCGGCCGCGGACTGATTCCACCATGAACGTGACAGACCTCGGCGTAGTCACCATCTACGGCACGGTCGTGCAATCGCTGGACAACTCGCCGCAACTGGTCATCCGCGACAGTCAGAATGGCAATCGAACCGTTCGCATCTACCTGCTGGAGGACTTTGCCTATCGCACGAAGGCCGGGACCTACAGCACTGCGGACCGGCTGAAAGCGAACGACTCCGTTGTGGTCAAGGCTTACCGCGACGCCGATGGCAACTACATCGCCCAGACGATTCGCGTCCGCTGAGCCGGCACGGCCGGCGGCGTTGGTTCGCAAAGCGTCCGCCACGATTTTCGCATCAGTTGCGTTCAAGGCAACATTCGAGCTTTCACAGCCCTGGGGGTTCAGGCGCCCGCTTTTTTTCATGGGATGATCAGGAAAGAGTGAGAACGGATGTTTGTTCGCTTCACGCCCCGGAACGAGCCTAGGCTGGCACGGCCGGCGGCGCTGGTTGCCCAAGGCTCCGCCAAGATCACGCTCCAAGACGTTTCTGCCGCGCCGGCTCCTGGATCTCCCCCATGGAAAAACGATCATCAGGTGCATTGCTCCCCGGAGTGGACGAAGCGGGCGCTCCTCCGCCTGTCGTCTTTGCCTCGAAGAACATTGTCCGGGAGGCCCGTCGCCGGAAAGTGATTCATGACGTGCGCGATGCGATTCTGCTCGGCCTGGTCGATGCGTTTTTCCTTTCCTGGCCCCGCGCGCGAGTGCCGTTTCTCGATCGGAAAGAGTCGTTGCTGCTCCTCCTGGGAGTGAACCTCGCGCTGGTCATTTACATCTGGCTCAGCCGCTCGATCCCGCGCTGGCGAGCGCGCCGTCTGGCGTCCACGTGGAGTCCGGTGGAACGTTCCCGGTTCCGTAGGAAGCGGAACCGCTGATCCGAAAGCCAGGGCGGGGTACGGAAACAAAAAGGCCCGCCGAAGCGGGCCTTTTCTGCGACCTGTCGGTGAGTCGTTAAACGGGCGTTTCCGGCCGGACTACTTTCTTTGGAGCGAGAAGTACATCGCGTCCGACCAGGTAGAGCAACCCGACCAGAATCACGAACGGGATGCAGGAGAGCAGGTCGGCGCTGGCGCCACTCACAAAGGGATTCTTCTCGGCGAAACTGTCCAGCCCCTTGTTGAAGTTCGCCATGAAAGGAACGCCTGCCATGAAGGCGATGAGGATGCCGGCAATGGCGCCGCCGGCGATGTACCCGGAAGCCATCAGCACACCGGGGCTCTTGTCGCCTTCCGCGATGAGCTCATCCTCGGTCATGTTCTTGCCTTCGTATTTGCGACGGATGTGGCGATCAGCCAGCCAGCGGATCGCGCCGCCGATGAAGATCGGGCTGGAAGAGGACAGCGGCAGGTAGACGCCGACTGCGAAGGCCAGCGACGGAATGCCCGCCATCTCCAGCACCAGGGCGATCATCACGCCCAGCAGCACCAGCCCCCAGGGCAGCTTGCGGCTGAGGATGCCCTTGATGATGTAGGACATCAGCGTTGCCTTCGGCGCGTCGAACTTTTTGACCTCGTGCTGTCCATCCGCGCTGAACTTGTGCGTGCCGTTGATGCCGGGATCGACCAGGAAAGCAGGGTTGCCACTGCTGTCGACCAGGTACTTGGTGGCCGCAGTCCCCTCGGTGGCGATCTGGTGCCACACAAAGTACTCCGTGCCCTGATAGCTCTCTTTGGCAGTCAGTGTGGAGGGATCGACGTGCAGTCCCATTGGCCAGTTTTCGGTCGCTTTCATGGAAGACTGCCCGGCCTCGTTGGTGGACGGTTCCTGACTGACGCGAGGGACATAGACGGTGGCCGCGTTGTTCAGCGCGAGAAGAATCGGTCCGAGCACGAGTGCCGAGGCCAGAGCACCGATGAGGATGGCAATCTGCTGGTTGCGCGGGGTTGCTCCGATCAGGTACCCCGTCTTCAGATCCTGTGAGGTGGTGCCGCCATTGGAGGAGGCGATGCAGACGATCGCTCCGACCGACAGCGCCGTGACGTAGTAGCCAGGACCGGTCCAGCCGATCACCAGGAACACCAGGCAGGTGATCAGAAGTGTGGCCACGGTCATGCCGGAGATGGGATTGGAGGAGGAACCGATCTCACCGGTGAGCCGGGACGAGACGGTGACGAAGAGAAATCCGAGGATGACGATGAGAAGCGCGCCGAGGACGTTCATGTGCAGGCCGGGAGCGGCCCAGATGGCGCCGATGAGAACCAGGCTGCCGATCAGCACCAGTTTCATCGAGAGATCGCGATCGGTGCGGATCATCGCCGCTCGGGCCGACGCGCCGCCCTTCAGATCCTTCAGCCCTTCCTTCATGCCGTGCCAGATGGTGGGCAGGGAACGCAGCAGGCTGACGATGCCGCCGGCGGCGACCGCGCCCGCTCCGATATAAAGGATGTAGGCGTTGCGGATCTGACCCGGCGACATGTCGCGGATCAATTTGGTGGTCGCCGGTGCGAGCGGTTCCAGCAGGCCGGAACCAAAGAACTTGATGGCGGGGATCAACACGAGGTACGCGAGCACGCCGCCGGCGCACATGATCGAGGCGATCCGCGGTCCGATGATGTAACCGACACCGAGCAGTTCGGGCGAGATCTCTGCCGAGACAGAACCCGCCGCGAAGGGAGGTCCGAACACCTTCTCCGGCGTGTCCTTCCATCCTCGGAAGGCGACGTTCGCCGCTTTGTAGAGAAGGCCGATGCCGAAGCCGCTGAAGATCGTCTTGGCGCTGGTGGTGGCGCCACCCATCGCAGCCATCTCCCGTTTCGCGCTTTCGGAGGCTGCAGCCTGCGACTCCTCGGAGGCTCCTGCCTTCAGCACTTCGGCGCAGGCGGTGCCTTCGGGGTACTTGAGGATGCCGTGCTGCTGGACGATCAGCGCGCGGCGTAGCGGGATCATCATCAGGATCCCCAGCAGTCCGCCGAGGATGGCCACCAGCATCACGCGCGTGATTTCGAGATCGAAGCCCAGGATCATGATCGCGGGCATGGTCACGCCGACGCCGAACGCGATCGACTCGCCTGCGGAGCCGGCGGTCTGCACGATGTTGTTTTCCAGGATCGTGGCGTCTTTGAGCCCCAGCTTGGAAAGGATCCGGAAGAGCGTGATGGAGATGACGGCTACGGGAATGGAGGCGCTGACGGTGAGGCCCACCTTGAGCACCAGGTAGAGCGAGGAGGCGCCGAAGATCATCCCCAGGATCGTGCCCACGATGAGCGGCAGGACGGTCAGCTCGCGGATCTCCGTCTCGGGCGGGATATACGGTTCGAACGACGCGACGACGGGGTGATCCGGCCTGGCCCCGACGATGTCAGGGAAGTCCTGCGCGGTTGTGGTCATTCAGTTCTCCTGGATGGGCCGCTCGACGGCCTCATTCACGTGCAGCTCGGATGGCGGCATTGTAGGCGGTTTCAAGGTCACGGCAGGGTCACACTCAGGCGGTGGCCTGCTCCTGCATCCGCGACCGCAGCAGGTAGCGTCCGGTGATGCTGCGAGGATTTGCGGCGACCTCTTCCGGAGTTCCGACCGCCACGATTTCGCCGCCGCCGTCGCCCCCATCCGGTCCGAGGTCGATGACGTAGTCGGACGCCTCGATCAGCTGGATGTTGTGCTCGATGACCAGCACCGAGTTGCCGCGGTCGATCAACTCCCGGAAGGTCCTGAGCAGTTGCTCGACGTCGCTCCAGTGAAGACCGGTGGTGGGCTCATCGAACAGGAACAGGCGCTTGGCATCGCTTTTGGCGTTCTCCGCCAGGAACGAGGCGAGCTTGAGCCGCTGGGCCTCGCCACCGGACAGGGATGCTGTCGATTGTCCCAGGCGGAGGTATCCCAGTCCCACGGCGCGGAGCGTGGAGAGCCGCTTGAGGAGCGCGCGCTTGTCGACAAAGAACTTCATGGCCTCGTCGACCGTCATCTTCAGAATGTCATTCACATTGCGATTCTTGTAGGTCACCTTCATGACCTGTTCGTTGAACCGCTTGCCGCCGCATTTGTCGCAGACCACTTCGACGTCGGCGAGGAACTGCATGTCGATGGTCACCGTCCCCGCGCCCTCGCAGGAGTCGCAGCGTCCTCCGACGGTATTGAAGGAAAACATGCCGGGAGTGACTCCATTCAGTTTGGCGCCCGTGGTTTCCGAGAGCACTTTGCGGATCTCGTCCCAGGCCTTGACGTAGGTTGCAGGGTTGGAGCGCGAGGAGCGGCCGATGGGCGACTGATCAATGAACTGCATGTCGTAGATCTGTTCGACCCCCTCGAGCGAAGTCACGGCGCCAACCTCCAGACCGCTGGCGCCGCGCACGTCGCGCTGGTAGCGGTTGAACAGACAGTTGCGGATGAGCGTCGATTTGCCGGAGCCGGAGACGCCGGTGACGGCGACAAATCGACCCAGCGGGATGGAGACATCCACTCCTCGCAGGTTGTGCTCGCGCGCGCCGCGGATGATGATGGCGCCGGCATTGGAGAGATCGCGCGGAAGCTCCAGCACTGGTTCGGGTGACTGGATTTGGGAGAGGCGCGGCGGACCGACGTACAGAACTTCGCCTCCCAGTTCGCCCGCTCCCGGTCCCAGCTCGATGGTCTGATCGGCGCCGCCGATGATGGTGGGATCGTGCTCCACCACAATGACGGTGTTTCCGGCGTTCTTCAGGCGGCGAAGTACCGCAAGCAGCCGTTCGCTGTCGCGCGCGTGCAGACCCACGGTCGGCTCGTCGATCACGTACATGGTCTCGGTCAGGGAGCTTCCCAGAGCCGCGGCGAGGTTGATGCGCTGCGATTCGCCGCCGGAGAGAGTGCGCGTCTGCCGCTCCAGCGTGAGATACGACAGGCCGACCTCATCGAGATAAACCAGACGGTTGACGATCTCGCGGCGAAGATGGCCGGCCATGGCCTGTTCCTCCTTCGACATCGGCAGGAGCTCCCAGAAGCGCCGCGCGGTCCGCACGTTCATCGCAAACAGCTCGGCGATGGTCATCTCCCGAAAGTAAACGTTTGACGCGGCGGTCTTCAGCCGCGACCCGTGGCACTGCGGGCAGGGCTCATAGCTGCGGTATTTCGACAGCTTCACCCGCACATGGATCTTGTACTTTTTGGTCTCCAGCCATTCGAAGAAGCCCTTGATGCCATACCACTTGCTGCGCCCGTCGTGCAGCAGCGTCCATTCTTCCGGCGTGAGCTGGTCGATGGGAACGTCGAGACGAAGCTTGTACTTGGCGGCAGCTTTCTTCAGATCGTCGTAGCAGTCCTCGTAGCCAGGCGAGTTCCAGGGAGCGATGGGCAATTCATCGAGCCGCAGCGAACGATTGGGAATGACTTTCGCCAAATCGATTCCGATGATCCGCCCATAGCCCTGGCATTGCGTGCAGGCGCCCAGGGGCGAGTTGAAGGAGAAGAGTGGCGGGGTGGGCTCGATGAACTCGTTTCCGCAGCGATTGCACGCGAAGCGGGAGGTGAAACGGTGGCTGATCCAGCCCTCCTTCGATTCTTCGAGAACGTTGACGTTTCCCTTGGCGATCTCGAATGCCTGCTCGATGGCCTCCGTGATCTTCGTCAGCTCTTCGCCGTTGACCCGGATCCGGTTGATCACCAGCTCCAGTGCGGTGAATCCCTCCGTGTCGATCTCCTTGAGGTCGGCGACCTGGCCATCAATCCAGGCGCGGTAGTAGCCGGCCTTCATCAGTTGGCGGAGCACTTCTCCCCGGTTCTCCGCCTCGAAGAAGATCGGCGCGAGGATGACCAGGCGCTTTCCATTGAGCGAGGAAGCGATCTCTTTGGTGATCGACTCCGGCGTTTCCTTGCGCACCACGACATCGCAGTCAGGACAGATCGTCTCGCCGCAATACGTCATGAACAGGCGGATGTGATCGGCCAGCTCCGTCGCCGTGGCCACCGTCGACCGAGCATTCTTGACCGAGTTTTTCTGCTCGATGGCGATGGCCGGAAGAATGCCTTCGATCTCGTCGACGTCCGGCCGGTCGATGCGCTCCAGGAACTGCCGCACGTAGGTCGACATCGACTCCACGAACCGGCGCTGCCCCTCGGCGTACAGCGTGTTGAACGCCAGCGACGACTTCCCCGATCCCGACGGCCCCGTCAACACAGTCAGCTGGCGCTGGGGGATGTCCACCGAAACGTTCTTAAGATTGTGGGTCCGGGCGCCGCGAATGGAAATTGTCCGAGTGGGCATTCGTATGGAGAACAGGCCAGATGTCGGGTGTGTTCCTGATTCCACACTGCCGGTGTGGAGCGGCCGTCCTCGGCCGCTACTCAAATGCGGTGGTGCGGCCGCGACGGCAGTACCAGGGTGCGGCCGGGACGGCCGCGCCACACGAGCGACGACACCGTTCCCCTCAGATCCGGATGGAGTGCCGCTGGTAAAAATTGTAATCGCTCAGGCGCGATCTCAATTTCTCGACCACCTCTACGGGAAGGGTGTCTTCGCCGGCAGCGGCATTGATCTCGACCTGCCGGGCGTTTCTCGCTCCCGGGATCGTGGTGCTGACCGCGCTGCTGGCCAGGACGAAGCGGAGCGCCGCCTCGGCCAGAGTGCGGGCGGCACCGCCGACGATGGACTTCGCCTCGTCGACGCGCTGGAGGGCCTCCTGCAGCCGGCGGACGGTCAGGAAGTTCTGGCGCACATCGTCAGTCGGCAGCACCGAGTCGATCCGGAACTTGCCGGTGAGCAGCCCGGAAGCCAGCGGGACGCGGGCAATGATCCCGTAGCCTTTCTGCTTCGCCAGGGGAAAGAGATCCGTCGACGGCGCCTGGTTCAGGATGTTGTAGAGAACCTGCAGGGTGTGTCCCCAGCCGCGGTTCACGATCTCAATCCCTTCCTCGGGGTTGGAAACGGAGACTCCCCAGAAGCGGATTTTTCCCGCGTCCTGAAGACGCTCCATGGCGTCCTGAATCTCCTCACGCGCGAGCTGCTCGATGGTGGGATTGTGCATCTGATAAAGATCGATGTAGTCGGTGCGGAGCCGTTTGAGTGAGCCATCGACGGCGTGAAAGATGTGCTGCTTGCTGAAGTCCTTCTTGAGATCGCCGGACGAGGTGCGCACCACGCCGACCTTCGTGGCGATCACCACATCCTGACGGCGGCGCGACAGCACGATGCCCAGAAGGGATTCGCTGCGGCCGAAGCCGTAGCTGTCTGCGGTGTCGAAGAAAGTGACTCCCAGGTCACGGGCGCGGCGGATCGCCGAGAGAGACTCGTCGTCGGAGGTTTTCCCCCAACCGACCGGGGTGCCGGCGATCTCGACGGGACCGCCGATGGCCCACGCGCCGAAACCGATGGCGGAGACACGGATGCCTGTCCGCCCGAGCTCGCGATACTGCATCGATTTCATTTTAGCCCGCATTTCTCACTCGGACGGGTGAGAGAAATGCGGGCCAGTAGCCTGCGCGCGGCAGAATGGCTTGGAGCGTGATCTTGGCGGAGCCTTGGGCAACCAGCGCCGCCGGCCGTGCCGGCCTACTCCTCGGTGACGCTCGTTCGCGCGATGCGATCTCCCGTCCTGGCCTTCCCCGCCACCACCAGGATGAGCTCGATGAGGTTCCAACCGGGTACGAGCAAAGGGACGTTGCGAACGATGGATCGGCCGTAGCCGCAACCTTCGCCGACCGGAGTGATCAGTCGCAACCCGAGAATGCGTTTTCCGAGGGAACGGCCCTTGTGACCGTCGCGGACCAGCATCCCGGTCATCACGATGACCAGCGCCACCAGCCAGACGATCTGGATGGCTTTGATGGCCCCGCCGATCCAGGCGAGGCTGTAACTGATCACCGACGCTGGCAGAATGAGGAGGACCGAAAGGGAGAGAGCGTCCACCAGAAAGGCGGCGATCCTGAGGAGCGTGGTCTGCGAGCCATCCATGTGGAAACCCTTTCGTTCCGTTCCCGTACCAACAGGTTCAGGGTTCCTATGAACAGCCGCCGCCAAGCAGTCTATTCGCTCGCCGCCATCCTCCTGGCCACTTCATGCGGGAGCCAGATGGAGCGGAGGACCGTCCGGATCGAGCGCCAGTGGCCGGCGCAGACCATCCGGCGGATCGAGGTCCGAGAGATCGACGGTGCGATCACGGTCGACGCGGGATCGGCGAACTCCATCAGCCTCAACGCCCAGGTGCGCAGCCGCAAAGAGCCCGCGGCGAAGGCGGAGAATCAGGGCTTTTTTCTGACCCGGATCGAAGGCGACACCCTGGTCATCGGACGCCGGCGAGAGCACAACACCTTCATTTTCGGTTTCGGGGGCGGCAACGATACCCGCGTCGACTACGCGCTGCATGTACCGGCAAACGTGGAAGTCGATCTCCATACCGTCACCGGACGGATCACCACGCACGGAGTGGCCGGTGAAACCCGCGCCACCACCGTCAATGGTGTGGTCGACATCGAGACACCAGGATCGTCAGAGGTCGAGGCCAAAGCGGTCAACGGCCGGATCGAAGCGCGTTTCCTGAAGGAGTTTCACGGAGCATCGCTGAAGACCGTCAACGGGGGCGTGAATCTGGTGTTGCCGGCCAGCGCATCGTTTGCCGGCGATTTCTCCCAGGTCAACGGCGATGTGGAAGCCGCGTTCCCCTTGAACATCCGCTCCCATCCCGGAAGCCGGCGGGTATCCGGCGAAGTGAACGGCGGAAAGTATGCGCTCCGGATCACCACCGTGAACGGCGATATCCGGATCGAGAACGGCGGGGAAGCACCGGCGCTCCAGGCACCACCGGCACCGCTCGCGCCTTCTGCCCCTTCCGCGATCCCGGCCCCTCCCGCGCCTCCGGCACGGCCCGATCCTCCTCCGGTAACGTAGATCGAGGGTTCTCGCCACTTGCTGCAACGGCGCCGTCAGCTCAATCTCGAAGCGCTTTCAAAGTCATCAATCGAGATCCCTTTCCCCGCCACTCTCACGTAGGAGCCTGCGCGGCAGAACTTCTTGGAGCGTGATCTTGGCGGAGCCTGGGCAACCAGCGCCGCCGGCCGTGCCGGCCCAGGCACCGCCGCTATACTCGCGACGATGCTGAGGCGGATTGCGGCGGTTCTTTTTTTTCTGGCCGTGAGCGTGGCGGCAGTCGCGCCCATCCGCAGCTACGATTACTTCTGGCACCTGGCCGCCGGTCGCTGGATCGCCGACCACCATGCGCTTCCGCGCCTGGATCCGCTCGCCGTTGCCAGCGCGAAAGATCCGTGGATCAATGGCGAGTGGCTGTACGAGGTGGCTTTGCAGGCCATCCAGCGATCGGTGGGAGATCCCGGGATTTCCCTCGTCAACGCGTTGCTGGTGGCGTCAATCTTCACGGCGGGTTTCTGGTTTCGAAATCGTTTGCCGGGTGGAGATGATGGTTCCCACCAGTGGACGCCCGCAGAACTCGGCGCATCCCTCCTGATCGCGGCCGTCGCGTTTGCCGGTGCATTCGACCGGCTCGGTGTCCGTCCCTCCACCGCGGCAGCGATGTTGATGGTGATGGCGCTGGGATGCCTGCGTAGCCGTCTGACCCTGCGATGGCTTCTCATCGATTACGCCTTTGTGAGCATGCTTTGGATCAACATGCATCCCTCCGCGATTCTTGCGCCGATGCTCGCGTTGGCAACCGTCACCATCGATCGCAAACGGATCTGGGTTGCGCTGGCCAGCGCCGCCGCGTTGCTGATCAACCCTTTCGGGTGGAGGGGGGTGGCCGCTCCCATCCGGTTGACCGCGCTGATCCGCAGCCAGGAATTCGTCAATGCCGAGTGGCTTCCCAGTCCTCCCGCCATCTTTCCGCTGTTCTATCTGACGATTGCCATCGCCGCGCTCTGGTTCCTGGTGAGCGACCGGCACCGCGAGAGTCTCTGGCGCATCGCGATCTTTGTGGTGCTGGCCGCGCTGGCCATCCGGTCGGTGCGCAATCAGGGATTGTATTTCGGAGCGCTTCCCCTGCTGCTTCCGCGATGGAATCTTCGCGAGGAAAGGCTGGCGGCTGTTTTCGCAGCGTGTGCCCTCATCCCCCTGATCTGGGTTTTTCGGCAGGACACTCTTCAGCGGGGAATCGATGCGAGCCGGTTTCCCGTCGCGGCGGTGCGGACCCTGGCGGCGTTGCATCTGCCGGGAAACATCTACAACGCCGATCAGTTCGGAGGTCTGCTGGAGTGGACCTTCTACCCCGAGCGGCGCGCGCTGACCGACGGGAGGAACGAGCTCTTTCGCGAGTTCATCGCCGAGGACGCGCGGGCTCGTGGCGACAGCCGGGCGTGGCGCGCCCTGCTGGATCGTTACTCGGTGGCTCTGGCTGTGGACGAGTATCAACGGGAAAGGATCGAAGTGATGGATGTAGCCAGCGGCGAGCGACGCGCGCTTCCAGCGTCGTTGGTGCGGTACCGGCGCCGCGACTGGGCGTTGCTGGCATTCGATGACGCGGCGATGATCTTCGCGCGGCGGTCCGCATTCCCGCCCGCACTTCTGGCGGGGCGCGAGTATCGCTATCTGGTTCCCGACGATCCTGCCATCGGTTATGCCAGTCCGCAGATTCTTGAGGCGGCACGTTCGGAGATGGTTCGCGCCCGCAGGGAGATCGGCCCGTCCGCGGTGCTGGCGGCAATGGAAAAAGGCGCTCGCTGAATCTGGCTAATTGACCAGGTCGAACGCGTTTTCGTCGAGGGCCTGCTCGTTCCGCCAGCGTTCGGCGAGGACGCATTCGAAATGCGGACGGATGATCCGCTCGTAGCGCGACTCGAACTCCGGGTGGAGCTCCAGGATGGCCTTGCGCGCGCACTTCACCAGGCAGCGCGCTTCGCGGTGAGTCACCGTGCTGTCGCTGCCGATGAGATTGAGGGTGAGATCGACGATCATCCGGATGCGCCGGAAGCGGCGCTGTTCAAAGTACGAAGGGCGAACTTCCGTCGTCGGGTCGATTTGAAATTTACTCATACTCAGGTAACGCGCTCAAACGATGGCCCCCGGCGCTGCATTCCTGAAGGGGCGCGAAAGCACTCTGTCATGCATGCTCGCGGTCGCCGTCAATCCAGATCTCATCGGCTAGACCGGGCTCCACCCGCGACTCGTAGTAGCGGATTGCCGCACGGCCCACGCCGCGCACCGAGAGGTAGTTCAGCGCGCCACCGGAGACCGCACCGAAGATCGGAATGAATTTGCTCAAGCGCTCTTTCGCGAAGCGGGAACCGATGCGCTCGGCCACCACGCCGCCCTCCAGCGTTGCGGCGTCGAGCACCGTGGCAATGCCCTGCTTCCCGATTCCGACGCCGGAGGTGAAGGCCAGGCATGACAAAGCCTCGTTGAATCGCTCGCGATGGGAAGGCTCGTGGCCATAGATCGTGGCGATTCCCAGAATCAAACGGAACTGCTGGAACACCAGGTACGCCAGGTCCGCTCCGAGAGTTCCGATGGCCAGCAGACCGCTGGGAAGTCCGGTGATGGCTCCCGCTGCGGCGCAGCGCAGAGCCGTGCGACGGATGAGCGTGCGCGCATGGTCGGCCGGATGAAACTCGGGAGCGGCATCCTGCAACGCTTCGACATCGCGGCGAATCTTCTCGGTATCGATCTCCTCGAACAACGAACGGAAGACCTCCTCGAGCATCGAGTCGGCGCGCCGCTTCAGCTCCCGGACCCGCGTGGCCATGTCAGTCCGAGGCCTTTCCGACCACCTTCGTCGACGAACTCGTGTCGGATTTCGATTCCGCTTTCGATTCCGCTTTCGATTCCGACTTCGATTCAGATTTCGTGTCGCCCCTGGACTCCGATTTCGACTCCGGCTTTGAGTCAGACTTCGACTCCGACTTGGAATCTGACTTGGAATCTGACTTGGAATCTGACTTGGATTCCGATTTCGAATCCGAGCTGCCGGTGTCGCTCCTGGCGCTGGCCGGTGATCCGGCGGCGGCGGGGTAATCGGTCTTGTAGAAGCCCGACCCCTTGAACTGGATGGCCGGCGAGGAGAACTGCTTCTTCATGGCAGCGCCACACCGCTCGCAGATGGCGTGCGGCGGATCATTCATCTTCTGCAGGATCTCGACACGATCCCCGCAGGCGGTGCATTGGTATTCGTACAGTGGCATACCCGGTCCTTCTCTCACACCGCGCAACAGCAATGGGACAGACGTCGATTCCGCGCTTTCGGTCAGGGCGCCCGGGAAGATTGCCGGGGGATCTCGAGGGTGGAGGAAGAGCGGATCAGTCTCTAACGGGTCTGCTGCATCAACGGGACGAGCCGGGCCTGCGAGTTTTCCTCCGCGGCGAACAGCTGGCCATCGCGGAAGTAGACACCGGCGACGTTGCCGTCGGTGCGCCGGTAATACCAGGCGTCCACCACCGAGTCGTGGCGTTCGATCCGCTGGGACCAGCCGGGAATCGGTTTCCCCAGGATCCGGGCGACCTCGTGTTGCGACATCCCCTTCTGAAGTTTGAGGAGCTTTTCGCGCGACACGGAAAGACGGTCCGCCTCGCTGGCGAAGCCGCGCATTGCCGCTTCGTTGCGGGGGTCCTGGGCCAGAACCGCCCGGTAGAAGCGAATGGCGTCCTGATGCCGGCCCAGAGCCGACAGCTCGCCAGCGAAGTCGAGCTGGACCCGCTGGTACACCTGCCTGGCCCGGCCATGGCCAGGATGTCGCTGGACAAAGGCGCCGAGGGAGTCCGCGTAGACCTGCTTCTGGTTGGTGGAAGCATCCTGTGCCACCGCTGCCCGCTTGTGGTGGAGGACGCGGAGCCAGCCGGATACATGGTCGGAAGCCTGCTGCTGCGCTCCACAGGCGGAAGCGGCGAGGACGAGGAGCAGCAAGGCGCGTCGCATCGGGCCCCAAAGTAGCACAGAGATGGCTGCTATAATCCCGCGGATTCTGCAGAACCGCTTCAGCTGAGGGCACTTGGAGGATTGATGGCCGTGAGGGGCGACGAAGTCGCGAGCTCGATCGACGTGCACGTGCGCGAAGCGATCGGAAGAATGGTCGGCGAGATCCGCTCCTCGGTCGAGGACGTTCGCGAGTTCGTCGACCAGCAGCTGAAGGCGGCCCTCCAGAGCGCGCAGGCCGACGTCAATTCCCTCTCCTTCCTCCCGCACATCCAGAAAACGATCGCCGAGCTCGAAGAGAGCGTCAACGCGGAACGCCCCGCTGTCTCCGGAGGGGCCGACGCCAACCGCGTCAAACAGGCCATCCAGCATGTCGAAAAGGGGAAGTCGCAGGTCGATGTCCTCAATGCCCTGCTCGAACAGGCTGTCGAATTCGGATCGCGTGCAGCTCTGCTGATCCTGAGGGGCGAAACCTTCAGCGGGTGGAAGGGCATGGGCTTTTCCGCACACGGCGGCAACGACGAGATGGTCAAGCGGTTCAACGCCGCCCCCAGCCTCATCCCGGAGCTCGATCGGGTGCTGCGGGACGAACAGGTGGTCATCTGGGACGGAGCCAATCTCTCCACCCGTCTGGGGGTCTCCGCCTCCGTGCGCGCGATCCTCATCCCCATGGTCATCAAGGACAAGGTGTCCGCGGCGGTCTACGTCGATGCCGTCGAGGGAGACCTTGCGAAGCTTGATGCAGCGTCGCTGGAGATCCTCGTTTTCACCACCGGTCTGCTGATCGACACCCTGGCCATCCGCAAGAAGATCCCTTCTCCCAGCCTGACCGAAGAAGGGGAGGCAGCGCCAGCGACGTCACGTCCGCCCGGGGCGGCTGCTCCCGCTGCGCGCCCCGCCGCCGCGTCGCCGCAGTCAGAAGCGACGGTAGCCATCTCCTCGGCGCAGATGCGCGAGATGATGACTCCGCCCCCCGCACGTCCCGGATTCAACGTGCCCGGTCCGAACGAATTCGGTGCTCCGGCTTCAGCCCCGGCGCCTCGAGCTCCAGCTCCATCGCTCGCGACCACGGCCATGCCTGCCCTGGAGATGCCGCGGGCCACACCGCCCGCGCCGTCGCACGCCGAGGATCGGCCGAGCACGCAGTACGTTCCTCCCTCCGGCATTCGTGGCGGAGCCTCCCGGGCCGATCAGCCGGAGGATTCGAAGAAGCACGATGAAGCGCGCCGTTTCGCCCGGTTGCTGGTTTCGGAGATCAAGCTGTACAACGAGACCAAGGTCGACGCGGGGCGCAAGGGCAAGAATCTCTACGAGCGCCTCAAGGAAGACATCGATCGCAGCCGTCAGATGTACGACGACCGGATTGCGGAAGACGTGCGCAAGACCTCGAACTATTTCTACGACGAGCTGGTTCGAATCCTCGCAGACGGCAACGCCGAGACGCTGGGTCTGTAACGCCGGCACGGTCAGCGGCGCGGTTTTCGCAGCGAGGCCATCCGCATGGCATCGCGAAAACGATGGTTCCTGATTGCTGGCGGCGTCCTCCTGCTTCTCGGCGCGATCGCTGGTGGCGTGTGGTTTTTCCGAAGGGAACAGGTCCGCCGCGAAGTGGTGATCGCTCCGAAACCTGAAGCTCCCCCTGATCTGGAGAAGCTCCGAGGTCAATACGCGGCGGCGTTGGAGGCGATGCGGCGCGGCGACGGGCCGGGAGCCGTCCACCAGTTCTCGGCGTTCAGCTTCAGGAAGCGCGCAGTTGAAGAATATCGGCTGTTCCATCTGGCCACGTCGTATGACCTGGAGAAGAATCTGCCTCGAGCGCGCGTGACGCTCGCGCAGCTGTGGTCGCGCAGACCTGCGCTGGTGTATTGGCCCGATGCGGGACGCAGCCTGTCCGCTCATTACCGTTTGCTCGGAGACTGGAGACACGTTGCTGAGGTGAGCGAGGAGCTGGCAGCGCGGGCGACGGAATCGAACGTGGCGGCGAATGCGCGATGGAGCGCGCTGGAGTCGCGCTTCGTGGAGGGCGACCTCGGAGCCGTCCTCCTCCTCAGCCGCAGCATCCTGATCAAGAACCCTCGCAGCCGGCAGGCAGCCGGCGCAGTGGCCATCGTGCGTTCCGTGACCGGGGTGCCGGAGCCCGCGCCCATTGCGATGACGGAAGCGGAGCGGCTGGAGCGCGCGGTGGCACTCTTGCGCGACGGGGATCCGCAGTCGGCCGCAAGGGAGCTGCAGGCTCTCCAGGCCGTCGTGGAGCGCGAGGATCTCAAGGGCCCGGTGGCGCTCAACCTCGGTCTCGCACTCAACCAACTGCGTCGCTACGAGGACTCCAACCGCGTGCTGGAGCGGCTGACGTCCGGTTCCTATCGCGTCGCTGTCCCTGCGATCTACACAGCATCGAAAAACTATCGCGCTCTTTCCACTGCGATCAACCCGATGGTCATCAAAAGCGTGGTGGTGAAGCAGCAGGTGGGCACGGTCAAAGTCCGGGTGAAGGGCGCGAAAGGAAAGAAGAAGTTCGTGCTGAAGCCAAAGTTCGCGAATGTGAAGAAAAACGTCCAGCTCGTGGATCTGGCGAAGAAAACAAAGAAGGATTCTTACGAACGTCTTTCCGCGGAGCGCCTGAAAGACCTGCTTTCTCTGCCGCTGTCGAAAGAGATCCGGGTGGAGGTTCTCAACACGCTCATCGCCATGGCCGAGCCGAAGAACCAGGACGAGTATGAACAGACCCTGATCCGGCAACTGGTGGAGGTCGATCCGGGCCAGGATCCGGGCCTGCAGCACTTCTGGGACAAGGCGTGGGGCCTGTACAGCCGCGGCGATTTTGGCGGCGCGCAGAGCGTTCTGGCATTTCTCCGGGACACCTACCGCAGTCCGAATCTGAAGCGCCAGGCCGGCTACTGGCACGCCCGCTGTGCCGAGAAACTGGGAGACAAGGAAGGGGCGAAGGCTGTGTATGCCCAGCTGGCCACAGCTCCGTACGACGATCTCTATGCCCTCGAGTCGGAGCGGCGTGGCGCCGTGCGGCCACCGGCGAAAGGCAACCCTTTTGCCGGTCACCGTGAGGATTGGCGCGAAATCGCCGAGCGGAGCATGCCCAAGGAGCTGCGGCTTGCGTACGAACTGACCGCGCTCTCCGATACGCGCGACGCGCTGGCCGAGCTGAAAATGAATCGTTCCGGAGCCAACCAGCAGTTTGCCGACGCGTTGCTCTCCGAGCTTTACAGCAGCACGGGCGACACCACGCTGATGATGTTGACGCTCAAGCGGGCCTTCCCGCAGCTGGCCACGGTGGAGCAGGACGCGGTCCCTCCCTATTTTCTGAGGATGTACTACCCCGCGCATTACCAGAGCGACATCCGGAAGTACTCGGAGAAGAACGGGGTGGACCCCTTCATCGTGATGGGATTGATCCATCAGGAGAGCTACTTCAATCCGAAGTCGAAGTCGGTCGTGGGCGCCACCGGCCTGATGCAACTCATGCCCGCTACCGGGAAAGAACTGGCCCGACGGCTCCACACCTCCACGAACCTGGAAGATCCCATCACCAACATCAAACTGGGGACCGCGCACTTCAAGATGCTCATGAACCTCTTCAGGGGGAATACCGACCTGGCCATCGCCTCCTACAACGCCGGTCAGGGCAGGATCATGCAGTGGCGCCGCGCCGCGCCGGGCCGTCCGATGGACGAGTTCGTGGAGGCCATTCCGTTCCGCGAGACGCGCACGTATGTGAAGCATGTGGTCATGCTCGCGTCGACGTACCGCAGGATCAATCCACAGTAGGCCGCGATGTCGCTGATCCGCCCGCCCTGTCATCCTGAGCGGCGCGGGCGGCCGGGCGGGAAGCGAAGGATCTCCAGTTGCCTGAATGTGGGAAGATTCAAAGTCGCTTCTTCGTATCTTGAGATCCTTCGCCGTCTTCGCGACTCAGGATGACGGCGGGCTCTTCGCGGCTCAGAGGCTATGAAGAAATCCCGCGCTGTCATCCTGAATCGCCGGAGGCGCAGA
>JBKJQB010000262.1:0-3307 GCA_046594105.1 Thermoanaerobaculia bacterium | reverse complement strand
GCCACTCCATGCTCGTCGGCCGCCTCACTCACACTCATCCCGTCATTCACATCGAAGATCAACGATTCCTTCGCACTCATCGGGTTCCTCCAAGGCATCCCACACCCTCCAGGGCTGTAGGGTTGCATCTGGTGTCCTCGATGTCTCCGGTTTATGTCCTCGATGTCTCCGGTCAGAACCCCCCGCTGCGGCGGGGAGAAGGAACTCGATCGTGAGAGGCGTCGTGGGGTGTGTCATTGGAAGCCGAGCGCTTTGCTTTCCGGAACCCCCGCATCCTTATCGGCCGGGTCGCGGACATCCCTGCCGGCGGGCGCTTGCCGCGTACTGAGAGGTGGGGATGGCCTTACTCTGTTCAGCGCTCACTGCTCCCGATAGACTCTCTGATCATGGCAAAGCACATCACTGCCCCTACGGTTGTCGCTGCGGTGGGAAATCTGCCAAAGGTCATCGAAGAGTTCGTCGGCCGGGTGAATTCGAAAACGGACGCTCTGAGTATCGCGCGCATGCGCAGTCCTGCCGGGTGGGTCGAGCCGGGACAGACGCCACAGTTCGATGAGTACACCGTCGTGCTGCGTGGCGCGCTGCGGGTGACCACGAGAGAGGGATCGATCGACGTCGCTGCCGGTCAGGCGGTGATCATTCAGGGCGGGGAGTGGGTTCAGTACTCCACACCGGGACCGGAGGGGGCGGAGTACATCGCGGTATGCCTTCCGGCCTTTTCGCCCGGCACCGTGCACCGCGACGCCTGATGCTCGCCGATTGGGATCCGCGCCGGCTGACCGCGTTTTCCCCGACGAGCCGCCGCTTCGTCGCTGCCGGTGTCGGCGTTTACCTGTTGATCACAGGCTTCGTGGCCATGCACCACGAGATGTGGCGCGACGAGGCTGACGGCTGGCTGTTCGCCCGGGACGGAGACTTCGCGCGGATCGTCGACTGGTCGCGTCACGCCGGCACTCCAACCCTCTGGTACTTTCTCGTGGCCCCGCTGGCCCGGGTCGGTCTCCCGGCAGTGAGCCAGCAACTTCTGCATCTGCTGATCGCCGCGGCTGCGGTGGCCATCCTGCTTGCGGTTGCTCCCTTTACGCGACTCACCCGCGTGCTCATCGCCAGCTCCTATTTCTTCTCGTATGAGTACTCGGTCATCGTCCGGAGCTATGCACTGACGATCCTGCTCGCATTCACAGTCACCGCACTCTGGCCGTGGCGACGGGAGCGGCCGATGGCCATGGCATCCCTCCTCGTTCTTCTCTTCAATACGAACGCGCAAGGGTTTTTCATCGCTGGGGCCTTCGCAGTGCTCTTTGCTTTGGAGTGCTTTTCGGCAAGAGCGATGCGTGGCCGGAATGCGGTCGCCGTGGTGACGATGCTGGGCGGAGCGCTGCTTTCCTGGTGGCAGGTGCGGACACCTCTGGACCCAGCCCGTACGGGCGCCACGCATGTGTTCAACCGAACCGCGTTCCCGTTGGTGGTGGGCAACGCGTGGTTTCCGGGCGCGAGCAATCTGCTGTTCGCGTTCGCCGGCGGAATGGTGATCCTGCTCGCGGTGACGTTGGCAATCCGCCATTCCCGGGAAGCAGTCTTCCTGCTCTGGTTTCCCGTCGCCACACTCGGACTTCTGCACAGCTGGGTCTGGGTCGGCGGGCTCCGTCACGCGGGATTCTTCATGGTTGTGACGCTCCTGGCGATGTGGGTTGCCCTGGACTCGTTCAGGCGCGCTGGCCATTCGACCGTACTTTCGCATTCCTCTCCGCCGGCCCGCACCGCGGCTGCCGGAAGTGGAGAGCGTGTGTCAGGAAACGCTGCGATTGCGATCGCGGCCCTATTGTTGAACGCCTCGCTCCTCTTTGCGACCGCCGCGGGGATTCGCTTCTCGATCGCCGACACGAAAGCAGCATTCTCCGGGGCGAAGGAGATGGCCGGCTTCATTCGATCGCATCACATCGATCGCGATCCGATCGCCGCGCACAATCTGACGCAGTGCGAGGCCTTGCTGCCCTATCTTCCGGGACGCAAGTTCTGGTACGCGGGGCTTCGAGAAAATGGCACCTACCTGAAATGGGACGCGGCCATGGAGCGTGCGCTGGATGTGCCGTATCCGGTCGCCGAGGCGCGGGCCCGGGAGCATTTCCGCGGGAAGCGATGGACGCTGCTGCTGAACGTGGAGATGCCCGCTCCGGAAACGCAGGGCTATCGGCTGCTTTACGCAAACCAGATCCCGGTCTTCGAAAAGCGGGACGAGCGCTACTGGCTGTACCAGCCACTGCACCTCGGGCCGATGACAGCGGAGGGCCACATTCCATGAAACTGCTCGTGTTGAACCATGCCGATGTCGAAGAGTTGCTGACCATGGCGGAGTGCATCGCGGTGATGGAGGAGGCCCTCTCCGCACTCGCTCGCGGCGAGGCCCATCAGCCGTTGCGCACGATGACCCGGCCGGAGGGCGCAGCAGGCATCCTCGGTCTGATGCCCGCGTACCGTCGCGGAGACAAGCCTCTATTCGGCTTGAAAGAGGTCTGCGTGTTTCCAGGGAATCCGGCCCGAGGCCTGGACACACACCTCGGAGCGGTGCTCCTCCATAGCGGCGATACAGGCGAGTTGCTCGCAGTGATGAATGCATCGGCGATCACCGCGATCCGCACCGCCGCCGTCACGGCGGTGGCCACGCGGCTGCTGGCGCGCGAGAACGCGGTGAGCATGGCCATCATCGGTGCGGGAGTGCAGGCAGAAACCCATCTGCGCGCGCTCGCTCTTGTTCGGGACTTTCGCGAAGTGCGGATCTGCAGTCGCACACCGGAGAAAGCGGAGAAGCTGGCTCATTCCTTTCGTACTTCCGGGATGCGCGTCGGGGTGGCCGACACCATCGAAGCGGCGATCCGCGATGCCGATGTCGTAACCACCGTGACCAGTTCGCGCGATCCGATCATCCGTCGCGAATGGCTCGCGGATGGAGCGCACATCAACGCTGTGGGATCGAGTATTGCCTCAGCCCGCGAGCTCGACTCGGCGACGATGGCAGCGGCATCGTTGTTCGTCGATCGCCGCGAATCGTGCTTCAACGAGGCCGGCGATTTTCTGCTCGCGAAAAAAGAAGGTGCCATCGGCGACGATGCCATTCGCGCAGAGATCGGCGAAATCCTCACTGGTTCGGCGCGCGGACGAAGCTCCGCCGCCGAGATCACGGTCTTCAAGTCGCTTGGCCTGGCCATCGAGGATCTTGCGGCGGCCGCGTTCCTGTACGAAAAGGCGCTGGCTTCGGGGCGCGGAACGCTCACCGCCATCACCCTGGCCAGCCATCTCTACTCACCCG
>JBKJQB010000173.1:0-13934 GCA_046594105.1 Thermoanaerobaculia bacterium | reverse complement strand
GTCCCCGTTGCGCGGATCGATGGCGAAATGCGCCGGCTCCGCGTAGGCAGCGGAGGCCGGCCCACCATCGCCGAAATCGGGCGGATTCGGGTTCTCTCCCCGCAGAATGGTGGAGATTTTCCCGTCCGGTGTGACCTTGCGGAGTGCCGCGTTGTCGCTGTCGGAAATGATCACATTGCCCGCCGGGTCCGTGACTGCTCGCGTGGGCGCTGCCAGGGCCGCTGTCGTTGCTGGGCTGCCATCGCCGCCGAAGCCGCGGCTGCCATCACCGGCAAACGTGCGGATGATGCCGGTGGCCGCGTCCACTCGATAGATCTTGTTGACGTCCGAATCTGCGATGTACAGGTTCCCCGCCGCGTCCACTGACACTCCTCGGGGGCCGGCCAGACGCGCCGACTTCGCGGCGATTCCCTCGTTGTTGCCCCCGGGAGGATTGCCGCCGCCGGCCACTGTGGTGATGAGCTGCGTCTTGGCGTCGACCTTATGGATGCGCTGGTTGTTCGGATCGACGATATAGAGGTTGCCGGCGGCATCGAGCGCGATGTCCGCGACTGCGCCAACGGCCGCCTCGGTGGCCGGTTTGCCCTCTTCGTTGTCGCCGTAGAAACGCCCGGCGACGCCGGCCACGGTGGTGATGATCCCGTTCGGATCGACGCGCCGCACCACGGTATTCACGGAATCTGCGATGTAGATCGAACCGTCAGGAGCGACGGCCAGCCCGGTCGGATTGCGCAAGACCGCTGCGGTGGCCAGCAACCCGTTGCCGAGGTAATTGCCGCCGCCAGCGAAGACGGTGGGCTCGAGGGAGTTGGGAGCGAAGCGCTTGACGGTGCCGTCGTCGCTTCCCACGAAGATCTCCCCATTCTTCACGGCCATGCCGTAACTGATCGAAGTGCCCGTTGCCACGGTGCTGATTTTTTTGCTGGCTTTGTCGACGCGGCGCACGCGACCGGCCTGGCTGATGAGGAGATCTCCTCCACCGTCGAACGCCAGCGCGCCGAGGTACTCAAACAAGACAGTGGTTGCCAGGCCACCGTCGCCATCGCCGTCACGCAGGGTGCCGCCGCCGGCGTACGTCTCGATCTTTTTCGTCGCACCGTCGATGCGCCGCACGACCTGAGGCGTAGTCACTGATGCGACAAACACGTTCCCAGAGGCGTCGACAGCGACCGCGATTGGTCCGCCCAGGAGGGCCGCTGTGGCCAGGCCGCCATCGCCGCTGTTGCCGCTGGTGCCATCGAGCGCTCCGGCGATGGTGACGATCGTTTTCGCCACCAGATCGATAAGACGGACGCGGTTGCCGTCGTAGCCGTACTCCGTGAGGTAAAGGTTGGTGCCGTCCAGCCAGAGCCCCACGGGGACCTTCAGCACCGCGTCGATGGCCGCCCCGTCGATGGTCCGGTCAGCGCGGTCGGGATTTCCTCCGGCGATGGTGTTGATGATGCCGGTAGCGGCGTCGATCTTTCGGATGCGATCGTTGCCGCTGTCGGCGATGTACACGTTTCCGCTGGCGTCGACCGCGATTCCGGTCGGCTGCTTCAGCGTGGCGCGCACAGCAGCGGAGCCGTCGCCGGCGAATCCGCCGCCACCGGTGCCGGCGATCGTCCGGATCGTCCCGTCGGTGTCGATGCGGCGCACCAGATTCGCGTCGCGCTCCACAACATAGAGGTTGCCGGCACGATCGAAGGCGAGACCGGCCACCCCGTAAAGCCCGATCTGAGTCGCCGGCAAGCCGTCATCGCTCCCACCCCCGGCCACCGTGACGATGGACTGGGCGTGGAGAGTGGCCGCCCCCAGCAGGAGCAGCGACACGACGATTGCGCGGATCGAACGGGACATGGAAAGGGTTCCGGAGCGCAGATTCTACACGGCCGGCACGGCCGGCGGCGTTGGTTCGCAAAGCGCCCGCCACAATTTTCGCTTTCAGCCATTCGCTCAGCCAAGCCCGTCGCGGTAGACGGTGTCGTTTGTTTGTTGCCCTTCTACCCGCGCGCGTGGCGTTACGACCTCGTCCGTTTGCGGCCTGCCCGGAGCGGGTGTACCGTAATCCCAGTCCCTTCCACAACCGATTCGAAACCGACTGTCCTCACCGCGGATCAGCCGCTGTGTGCCAGCCGGCGATGCCAGGTCCGTGGATTGAGGACGAAGAAGGAGACTCTGTGATGACCACGTTGCTTGCCATGCTGCTCCAGCAGGATTCCACCACCACCGCCAATCCCCTGGCCCTGGCCATGGGCGCGGGGATGACCGTCGTGTGGCTCGCGATCATGGTGTTGGTGATCGCTGCGCTGTGGAAGATCTTCGTCAAAGCAGGAGAGCCGGGATGGGCGGCCATCATTCCGATTTACAACTTCATCGTCATGATCAAGATCGCCGGCAAACCGTTGTGGTGGATCGTCCTGATGCTCATTCCCTTCGTGAATTTCGTGGTGGGCATCCTGATCATCGCCGCCATGGCCCGCAATTTCGGCAAGGGAACCGGGTTCGCCATCGGCATGATGTTCCTGCCCTTCATCTTCTATCCGATCCTGGCATGGGGCGACGCGACCTACCAGCCGCAAGCCCCTGCACCCTACCGCCCGCAAGTCGCGGTCTGACCGATCGACAGCGCAAGCACGGATCCGCAAACGGCCCTCCCCGAGGGCCGTTTTTGCATTTTGACGACGTCAGCGTTGTGCGGTCTGGAGGGCGTTGGTGACCAGGGAGACGCGCGCGCCTTCGTACCGGCAGTCTCACCCGGGGCCAGCCCACGCTCACCGCAGCGAGATACGTCAGATCACGCCGACTCATCGCAGGATCAAAAGGTTGCGTTCGCAAGTGCTTTCGCATCCATCAGTTGTGCGTTGCGAAAAAACGAAGGTATGGCCCCACATGATGCTCACGCTCTCATCGTCGCCCCCGAAGAGAAGGGGACCTTTAGATCTTCCTGCGTTCGTGGCGCAGTGCATCACACGCGGAGAGCTGCTCACAGCGCCTGCAGCGATGCGGTTCGAGCGGGGTTGATCTAAGGCCGCCACGACGGGTCATGGCCGTTGGAGAAGAGGACGCCGCTCGTCCTGCCATCCGCACTCACATACCGCAGCTCGGCCACACACGTGCGACATGCCTGCGAGGAGTACGCGATCGTGCTGCCGTCAGGTGACCAGGTGGGCCGCGCAAATCCGCTGGTCTGCACAAGGGTGTGGAGGCCCGATCCATCGGCGTTGGCGATCCCGATGGAACTGTTCGGGTAACAGTCATCCCACGCGCGGGGGCAGACCACGACCGCGAGCTTTCCGCGATCAGGCGACCATGCGGGTTGGAAATAGAAAATGGGCCCATCGACGAAGAAGAACGGCCCCTCGAACAGCGTGGTGATCTGGGAGCCGTCGGCCTTCATGACGTAAACATCGTAGAGAATATCGAACGCCCGCGAGTCACTCACGAAGGCGATCCGTGCGCCGTCGGGTGACCAGGCAGGATGAGTGTTCCATCCCCGATCGTAGCCGACGGGCGTGGGATGGGCCCAGTCTCCGTCCACGCTCATCAGGTAGAGGCGGAACTGTCCGCCGCGCAGACTCGAGAACACGATCGTCTTCCCGTCCGGCGACCAGGCTGGCGCGGCGTTCAGTCCGTCATCTGTTCGCCGAACGACATTCGAGCCGTCCGCATCCATCACGTAAATGTCCTGGCCGCCGGCGCGATCGCTCACGAACGCCATTCGGCTTCCGTCAGGTGACCAGGCCGGCTCCCCATCGTATCCGGCGTGGTCCGTCAGCCGCAGAAGTCCCGTCCTGTCCACATTCATGACATAGATCTCGGGATTGCCGTCGCGCTCCGAGACGAACGCCAGGCATGGGATGCCGCCCCCTGACGTGACACAGGACCGCTTCTCGGGCGAGACAGCGCGTTGCCTCGCCGCCTCGCTTGGAAATGAGCACAGCAGCAAGATCACAGCAATGACGATCGGTCTCATGAATGCCTCCGAGGTGCTAGATGTTGATTGTGGACGACGGGTTCTTGGGTTTCGTCGAACAGCGAAGGGACCGGCACAACGACGGCCTGTATGCATGACTACTGATGATCCAGTGGGCCTGGCGCGCGGAGCGCCAGGCCCTCCCGCCCAACGTTTGATCAGTGAAGGATCAGAGCGAACGTCTCCCACTGGCGTGCCGACGTGCGGTTCGCGTTGACCGCACTATCGCAGGCGCAGTCACGTGCGCCACCTTTCTCCGCTGCCACGAAAGAGCCTTGGCTGGACTGCAGACTGATTGCGGCGCCGTTGGTGATTTGTTGCGCGCCGGTCATGCTGTGAATGGTGAACGTCTCCCAATCCGACGCCACGACGCGATTGGCGTTGACCGAGCCTCCACCGCCGTTCTCCGCGGCCAGGAAACTCCCACTGGCGGCCTGCAAATACAGCGTGTCCCCCTCCCTCAACGCGCCTCCGTTGATGTCGTAGAGCGTGAAAGTCTCACACGTTCCTGCGGTGGCTGCGTTCGCGTTGACCGCCCCGTCACCGCAGTCTGCCGCGGAGACGAAGTTGTCGGAGTAGGTGCGCAGCGAAATCGAGTACCTCACTGCACTCTGCAGGTAGGTGCGGTCGTGCTCATACCGGTACACCCCTCGTGGAGTTGCTGCTGAAAGACGCAACCCTGTCGGATCGATCACAAGCTTGCGCACCGGCGACCCTTCCAGACCCAGGTCGAGTGCGACCCAGGTGCGGCCGCCATTGGCGCTTCTGAAAACCCTCCCTGAGTTCGTGCCGGCGTAAACGGTCGATGGATTCGCGGGGTCAATGGCGATCGTGCTGACCTTCTCCTGTTCCAGGCCACTCGGCAGCCATGTGTTGCCATCGTCGATGCTCTTCAAAATGCCGCCGCCCACCTGCGCGCCATAGATGACGGACGAGTTAGACGGATCCGCCGCCAGCACGTAGACCCGCGCCGGCGATACGAGGCTCCACCTCTCGCCGCCATCGCCCGTCCTGTAGATCCCGCTCGTCGTGCCGGCGGTGACTGTCGTCGATCTCACCGGATCGACGGCCACGGCCTGCACATCGAAGTTGTAGTAGCTCAGGGGAAGGCCGCCTTGCAGCGATGTGAACGTGACGCCGCCATCCGTGCTCCTCTTCATGCTGGACGACATCGCCACATACAGGGTGGCCGGATCCGACGGGGCGAGGGCCAGTCCTGGGAACAGGTCCTGCAGCGGTGGGACGGAGTTCCAGGTAAGCCCTCCGTCGACCGTCTTGTGAATTTGACGGTCCGTAGCCGCGAACATGGTCTGCGGCTGCAGCGGGGCGATCGCCACTGCCCTGAACCCCCATTCACCGTAGCTGAGGTCACGCGCTGCGCGCCACGTATCGCCGCCGTCATCGGTGAGAAAAATCCTGCCGGATCCTGCTGCGGTCATCTTCTTGCCGTCGGTCGGATCGGCCGCTAGATCAACGATCTCGGCGCCCGCAAGGCCAGCGTTGCTGTACACCCACGCGCTCGCCTCATCTATCTTGACGATGACGCCTGAGCGCGTCCCCGCCAGGACCCGTCGCGGAGAGCCATCGAGAACGACGACAGCGGAAACCTGGTGCGCATAGTTACCGAGCCGCTTCCACTCACCGGCACTCTCGATGTATTCGACGACACCGCCGTATGACGTGACCATCAATCCGCCAGGCGTCGACACGAGGCTAATCACCTCGGAGCAATCGCAATAGTTGCGATTGTTGTTGGGATCCATCACTGGTTTGAGAAGTGGAAGTGGCCGCCATGACTGGCCACTGTCGACGCTTCTGAACACGTTTTCACGACTCGCGGCGTACAATTTTCCCGTGAGTCGATCGAACATAACCGCATACGAAAAAGACGTGGGAAGGTCGGTCGCTAAATGAAACGTACTTGCCTCATCCGTGCTGCGATACACGCCGCCTCCTCCGCTCACGAATACATGACCGTTAGGCGCTACTGCCATGGACCGCACAAGGAGCCTCTCAGTAGTAGGCGCAGAGGAACTCCAGGTCGCTCCGTCATCCGCGCTGCGAAAGACCAATTTGTCAGTAGCGACATAGATCAACCCAGCTGCCTGGTCAAAGCCGAGCGCGTGAATGGGTTTCTCCGTGGGACGGGCGAGCTCGCTCCAGCGCTCGTTCGCTCCGCCCATGGTGAATACCCGTCCACTGCTTGTGGCCACGTAGAAGGCGTTCGATCCAGGGCGGATTTCCAACGCGGAAACGGAGCGGTCGAGTAATCCGTCGCTTGCTGCACTCCAATGAATGCCGCCGTCGGCAGTTTTGAAGACTCCGTTCGCCGTCCCGGCATACGCCGTGGCGCCGTCCGATGGGTCGACACGAAGCGCGCCCACCGCTACCCCGTCCGGTCCTCCAGCGGTCCATCGATTGATGCCGGCCCACGACGAGGCGGCCGTCATCAAGGCAACAACACAAACTGCTGCCACCATCGATACCCGTCGTCGCCGCACTGCCCAGATTGTCCGTTTCGCTGTGAGTTGCATGAGTCCTCCGGTGCCTCTCGGCGTCCCCGCGTGAGGCAGATGATTCAGGATCGGCTCCCGGGCAGCGGAAGTCCTTGGCGTCTCCTAGGAAAATATAGGCAGCGCGTTCGCGGCAGACGGCCGCAAGGAGCGGGATTCGAATGGGTGAAGAGGCGACCGGAGATGCGAGCTCAGGATCGCCGTGGGAGTCAGTGCCGCGAGGAGGCCACCCATTGGGCGTCTCTCCGTCTTTGGAGGTGCAATGCATGTCAACGCCCCGGACTTCTCTCGTTCAGGCATTCTCGCGTCGTCACTCCGCACGGCGGAATGGTCAAAGCAAAGATGCCATGCGGTCCGGCCGCGTAAAGGACGCCGGAGCGGTGTGGGTCCGCTGCCAGGCCGAACACGGTGGTGTCGGTGAGTCCTTCGTTCATGGCGAACCAGCGATCGCCGCCATCCGTGCTCATGAACACGCCGCCACCCTCGCTGCCGACATAGAGAACGTGCGAGCGGTGTGGGTCGATGATGACCGGCGCGGTGCGCCCGATGACGAGGTTCGTGATGCCGTTGTTGATGGCGGACCATGTGCTTCCGCCGTCCAGGCTCTTGAATACACCTGCAGTTTTCGTAGCGGCGTAGACGACCGCGCTGTTGTCCGAGGCAATCGTCACGTTCCACGCCGGCGCATTCAGTACGTTGACCCATGTCTTTCCGGCATCTCGTGAACGGAAGATGCCGCCGCTGGTGGACGCGAAGATCTCATTGTGGTCGCTCGGGTGGACGGTGATCCCCTGAACTGTGGTGGGCAGGCCGGGAACCGATGACCAGGTGTCGCCCGAATCCTCGCTCTTGAACAGCCCCTCTCTGACGGTTCCTGCATAGACGATGTTCGGCGATGCGGCGTCGACCACGGCGAGCCACACGTAAGCCGTGTTGGAGCCGACACTCCGCCTCGACCACCTGGCGCCGCCATCAACGCTCTTGAACAGGCCTGAGTAGAGCGATCCGGAGTAGAGGCGGTCCGAGTTCGTCGGGTCGACCGTGATTCTTCGACTCTCGCGCGGCGTGAACGTCTGGCCCAGTGGCGCCCAGCTGTCACCTCCGTTGTCGGAGACCATCGCGGTAGAACCCAGCGTACTGGCGAAGAGCTTCCGGCCGGATTGCGGATCGACCGTCACGCCATACGCGAACGCCTGAGCGTCTCCGGCGAACCGGTCCAGCTCACTCCACGTCGTTCCGTGATCGCGCGACCTTGCCAGACCTGTCGTGGTTCCCGCGTACAAAATCTCCTGCGGCCCAATTACGATCGATACCGAGAGTCTGTCGGCGAGCCCGGTCGGATGCCACGTCGAGCCGAGGTCGGAGCTTTCCCACACCCCTCCCGTGGTCGCGGCAAAAATCGATGCCGTCGAAGGGCTCACCACAATCGAATAGGGGACCGCCGAGAGCGTACCGGCAGCCTGCCACGAACGCCCGGCGTCGGCACTCCGCCACACGCCGTTGCTCGCGGTCGCGGCGTAGAGAAGGTTTGCATTTGCCGGATCGATCGCCAGCCCCCACACAGCTTTCGGAGTCAACGCCGGCATCGCAGCCCAACTCAGGCCGCCATCCGTACTCTTGAGCGCGCCGGCGAGCGTCGACGCGTAGACGATTGCCGGATCGAACGGGTCGACGACGATCGACGTGACCGGCGAGGTCCCTTTCACAGCCGCGGCCCAGTTCTGACCTCCATCGCTGCTTTTCATGATCTCTCCTCCGAGGCCGCCGAAGAAGACAACGCCGGGCTGGTGAGGGTCTGCGGTCATGGAAATTGGAATGGTCTTCGCTGTCTGTGAGAGGAGTATCCACGTCGATCCACCGTCGGTCGTCTTGAACACACCGCCAGGTGCCGCGGATGTCGTGTTGAACACACCGGCATAGAGCGTGTCGGGGCCTGAAGCGTCCATGGCCAGCGAGTACACGGCTGTCCCGTTCAGGCCGGAACTGGCCGTTGACCATGTTGCACCGTTGTCGGTCGACCTGCGCACTCCCCCGCCAACCGACGCGACATACATCACACCACTGCCGGCGGGATCGATCGCGACCCGGGCCCACACGCCGGGCGCGCCTGGCCCGATGTTGCTCCAGGTCCCGGTCTCTTTGGAATCTTCCGGATAGGACGGCCCAGTGTTTTGCCATGTGCGAACCGCCAGGCGATTTGCCGCATCCGAGGCCGTCGTGAACAGCAGCGAAAGTAGTGCGCATGCAATGAGTCGTTTCACAGGATTCTCCTTCTCGACTGGCGATCGCTGAGGCCAGCCGGACTGCCGGGTCACGTCCATCGTCGGGACGTGAACGCAACGTAGGTTGCGCGTCCGGTGGAGTTCTTTGTGAAGTCGGCCTGAGTTCTAGGAATCTTCTAAGAACTGCGCCTGGCATCGCGTGCGCGGCGGCGACCGCATGGGGCGGGATTAGAATGGGCGAACGCGAATGCGATACGACTTTGCCGATCTGACTCTCGACATGAAGGCGCGGCAGCTCAAGCGTGGAGAGTGTGTTCTCCATCTTTCGCCGAAAGCGATGGACCTGCTGGCCATCCTTCTGAGCAATGCCCACCGCGTCGTCCCGAAGGGAGAGCTGTACGACCAGTTATGGCCGGCGACGTTCGTGGTGGATGGCAATCTGCCCGTCCTGATCAGCGAGATTCGGGGAGCGCTTGCGGACAAGGAACACCAGATCATCCGAACGGTGCACGGCACCGGCTACTCCGTGGCCATCGCCGTTCATGACCACGGCGCGGCGAGCCGCGGGAACGAGAATGAGCCGGCCGGCATCGTTCACGCGCTCCTCTACGGCGATCGCGAATACCGCCTCGATCAAGGACAGAACCTGATCGGCAGAGAACCAACCGCGCGGCTCGTTCTTGCCTCAGCGAGCGTCTCCAGACGTCACGCGATCATGAACGTAGCCGGCGATTCCGCAACTCTCGTCGACCTTGCGAGCAAGAACGGGACGTTCATCGGAACAGAACCGTTGCGTGACGAGGCACCGGTCGCGGACGGTACGATCCTGAGGTTCGGCTCGGTCGAGGTGCTGTACCGTTGTTGTGTCCCGGCTGGACCGACCGAGACGATGTCGAACCGCTGAGCTGCCGGCTCAGCGAAAGTCCTTCAGCATCACCGCGCTCCACTGATTGGACACGCGCGCCACGAGCAGTGATTTCTCATCGGGTGTCCAGTCGAATGACAGGATCTCGTCTGGGCTGACATCGGCAATCTTCTCAGCCTTCCCTCCACTGAGGCGCTGCAGGTAGACAGCGCCATCGCGCGCCAGGGCGATGGCGCTGGAGTCTTTCGTCCATCGAAGCCCATGAGTGCTTTGCTCGTCAAACGATCGGACCAGCGAACCGTCCGCCGCTGAGATCACCGCGAGTTTCCTCGATTCTCCGTTGACGGCAGCGATGAAGCGGCCGTCCGGCGAGAAAACGGGAAGGCGCGTATACGGCGTCGGAATCCTCGCACGTTTGCCGCCCGGGAGGGACATCTTGTAAAGAAGCGACTGCGGCCCGTCCTGGGAGTTGTACACCAGCGACTTGCCATCGGCGGAGAAGCGCGGCCGCGAATCCCGGCCGTGCGAAGTCAGTTGCCTCTGGTGAGCCCCATCGGCGTCCATCATCCAGATCGTCACCTGCCCTGAACGGTCGGACATGAACGCCACTGTCCGGCCGTCGGGTGAAACGTCGGGCATCAGATCGGCACCGGGATCGTCGGTGAGTCGTTTGCGTCGCGTTCCGTCCAGCGTCGTCCGCCAGATGTCGGAGTTGCCTCCTGACGAGGCGCCGTAGATGACATCCCCGTTCGCGAGCGCGACGAGGTGCCGGATCAATCCCACTCCCTCGATGATTCTCGTCGCTGCTTTCGGATTGCCAACAGGAATCAACCAGATGCTGGAACGCCGGTCGGCCTGACGGGAGACCAGTACCTTGCCATCGCGCGTTACGCCCACCCCGTCATACTCGAAGAGGTCATTGGTCTGCCGTTTCGTTTCCCCGCCGGGATAGGTGATCTCGTACAGTTGCCTTTCGATCAGCGACTGGTGTTTTGCGCTCACGGCGATGCCGTCCGCCCCAGGCAACCAACTGATCGAGGTGATCTCGTACCACCCGTCGCCGAGGGTCACTGGAAGGCCTGGTGCGGCGTTACCAATGGGCGGTTTGACGATCTCCACCCACATGTTCCCCTTGTCGGTGCGTCGCGGGCTTCTGCGCGTGCAGGCGATGAGGTCGCCGCGCGGCGACCAGGACGGACGGACATAACCCACCAGGGGGCCGTTCGTTGCGCCGCTGATCTGTCGTTCCCCGGTGCCGTCGCTGTTCACGACGAAGAGCAGTTGATCACGCACGAATGCACAACGCTTCCCGTCCGGCGAGAAGGAAACGGGATAGGAGAAGTTGTCGATCAGGATCTTTCCCGATCCTCCCAGCACAGGACTCTGTCGTAAAGCGCCGTCGTGGACGTAGCGGATGTATTCACCGTCGGGGGAGAAACTCAGTTCTTCGTAATTCTTGCCGACGGCGGGTGCAGCTTCGATCTCACTGCCGGTGGTGACCTGCCTCACCATGAGCACGTCGCCTCCGGGGGTCGACTCCACATGGGCGATGTACCGTCCGTCCGGCGAGATGGCCACGGCGCGAACTTTCGAGGTGGCGGGCAACCGCTCGATCCGCATCGATTGGAGACTGCCGGTGCGCGAGTGTGACTGGGGTTGCTCTCGCTGACTCCACAGCCAGGCGCCGGTTGCAGCAATCAGCACCGTGATCGCAACGATCAGCCACAACCCTCTCCGCATTCCCGGGCCGGGCGGTGTTCGTGGGAAAAGCGCATTCGACGAGTGCAGGTTGGATTCGTAGTCGCGCTTGATCTCCCGCAGGTCGATGGCGATCTCTTTCGCCGATTGGTATCGCGCCTCCGGATCTTTCGCCAGGCACTTCAGCGCAACGCGGCGCAATGCATCCGGCACCGGGGGATCGACGTCGCCGATCTGCGGCGGTGGCTCGTACGCGGTTTTGTGCAACGTGTCCACCTGCGAGCTGCCCTGAAAGGGGCGGCGCCGGGTCAGGACCTCGTAAAGAATGCAGCCGAACGAGAAGATATCCGATCGCTGATCGAGTGGAAGTCCGCGCACCTGTTCGGGCGACATGTAGCCGACCGTACCCATCATCACGCCCGGGCGGGTGATGGTGTCGACGACCGCGGCGCCGGCAGCATCATCACCGTCTTCGAGCCCGGAGTTCCTGGCCAGCCCGAAATCGAGAATCTTTGCGAATCCGTCCGGCGTGAGCATGATGTTCGCGGGCTTCAGATCGCGATGAAGGATCCCGGCGGCATGCGCTTTGGCCAGCCCGTCGGCCGTCTGGGCCAGGTAATGGAGCGCCTTGGTCATGTCCACACGACGTGAGAGAAGCGATCGAAGCGTCTCCCCCTCGATCAGCTCCATGGCGATGAAATCGACCGGGGCCTGATCCACCATGGCCTGACCGATTTCATACACCGTGACGATGTTTGGATGATTGAGAGCCGACGCCGCCCGGGCTTCTCGGGTCAGGCGCCCCCGCCTCTCCTCGGAGGCAATCGTCTCCGGCGAAAGAATCTTGAGGGCGACGTGACGTTTCAGCGAGGGGTCCCACGCGCTATAGACCTCCCCCATCCCTCCGGAGCCGAGGAGCGAGACGACTTGAAAACGTGAGAAGAGGGTGCCGGGTACCAGCGACAAGGAAACGTTTCCCGAGGAGAGTCTGGCCGCTCACCTTCAGTGCGTCAAGGCTGTCGGTGCCTCGGTTCATCTCCCCTGGTGGTCACCTGCAGCGCATGAACGCGTCGTCAGAACCTGGCTCCGATTGAGAACCGGTACGTGCGAGGAGTCTGATACGACGACGGCCCAGTCGGCTTTCCGAAGTCAAGCGCGAGGCGGTAGTGCACCCCCTCGATTGGCTTCGTGGTGAAGGGGTTGAACGCGGTGAGGCCCGACGTGCGCCCCGAGCGCAGGAGCGTTGAAACCTCGGTGCTCGGAGCGGTTACGGCAGCCCGGTCGAGCGCGTTCAGCACATCGCCCTGGAAAAACAGGCGCGTCCGCCCGAGTGCACGTTCATAGTTGAGGGCGATGTCGGTGCTGGCTACCGAATCAGTACGCAGCGATCCCCGCTCGCTGAAATAATACGGGTACCCGGTCGGCGACAGTTGCGTCAGCGAATAGCCAGGGTTTCCAGGACTCCCCGCGTACGGAGTGATCGTGCCGCTCGCATCGATGAGTCCCACGACCGAGTACGCGCGCCCGGAGTCGTATGTCTGAAGCAGCGACAGGTTGAGAGCGTTTCGACCCCACGCGACGTCGTAGCCGACCCATACTCGGGCGCGATCGGTCTGGTCACCGTTCAGATAACCGACTGGCCGGCGCTGTGGATACGCCAGCAGCTCCGGGTACCAGAGGTGCAGCGGCCGGTTCGTAGCCGGCTGGCCAGTGAGGAAATCACTCTCGCCGTCTGTGTTCCCACGCAGGCGGGACCACGTATATCCACCACCGAACCGAACCGAACGAACCTGCCAGTTGCCCTGCAACTGCACCGCACGATACGTACGGGACGTTGCCGAGTCATCATTGACGATCCAGTTGACATCAATCGGTGTCCCTTCCGGATCGACTTGTTTTCCGGTGGTGGAGTCGAGACGCGCAGCATAGAAGCCGCCCCACTGGCGTGTCGTCGCGTCGACCCTCAGGGAGCCTTGGCGGCCGAGCCGCAGGGCATAACTGAGAGTCATTTCATCGACCATGGGTGAGCTCAACGACTGGGGGATGAGAGTAGACAGCCCCGGGATCGAGAGACCGGTCAGGAACTGACGGTTGTTGACGCCGCCCACTGAATCGAACCAGGCGAACAGCTGCGCAAGAGCGGCGCCGGAACCTAGAAATCCATCCTGCGGCGTGCCGAAGCCATTGATCCCCGGTCCTGCGTAACGCCACGAATAAACGTGAGGGTTGCCGGCGCGCTGTGCGGCGGATCCCAGACCGGGCAGCTCCGGAATCCTGGAGACATACCGGCCGTAGCTGGCAGTCAAGCGATGCGCCCCGTCGCCGCGAGCATCGAGTGTGACGCTCACGCGCGGACTGAGCTCACTCTCCTTGGAAACGACACTCCTGTCGGTGTCGCGCGCGTCGTTGCGGTCATAGCGAGCACCGATGCTGAAGTGCACGCGTGGAGTGACATCCCAGCGGTCATTCAGGAAGATGCTGCGCGTGTTGAAGTCCGTGCCGGGTGAGGGCAAACGCACGGGCGCCCAGGTGATGACCGTCAGATCGTCAAAAATCGGGTAGGCGCGCTGCCCGGTGGTTCGGAATCGCGCGTTCTCGATGGAGTAGTCACTCGACGACGTGTGGGCATTGAAGATCCGTTCCTCGTGAAACGATTCTGCTCCCGCGGCGAGGGTGTGGGT
>JBKJQB010000059.1:0-6654 GCA_046594105.1 Thermoanaerobaculia bacterium | reverse complement strand
CGCGGACTGGTCCCCTCCTCGGCGACGGAGCCGAGGATGATGTCCACGCCGCGGGTGCGAGAAAGCGACTCGATGGCCTCTTTGTAAAAGTCGGTGACCGCATACGAGAGCGGGATGGTCGACTCCGGCCAGATCACCACCGCCGCACCGCCGCGCGCCGCCACGTCGGTCATGGCCATCATCTTGTCGAACAGCGTGGAGAGATTCGATCGGTCCCAGCGCATCTCCTGCGAGATGTTCGGCTGCAGCAGGGCGGCATGCTCCATCGGCGCGCCGTTCGGGCGCATCAGCAGCTTCGCAGCGATCAGTCCGGTCGACCACCACACCACCACCACGATCACCACCAGACCGGTCACGATGATCCGCTCGATTCCGCGAGGCCGGGCCACGATCAGCCATGCCAGCGTGATCGACGGAAGCAGCAACAGCACGCCGAGTGCATACGGCCCGGCCACGCGATCGAACTGGACGAAGGGCGTGTAATCGATCAGCGCCGTGGCGATGAGATTCCAGGGAAAGCCGCCCATCAGCGCGAAGCCCCGGAAGAATTCGACAGCCACCCAGGCGACGGCCACCAGCAGCCAGCGGCGGAAGAGAATGCCGGGATTCAGGCGCCAGAACAGGAAGCCGAAGATGCCGCCATACACGCCGAGGTAGATGGCCATGGCCACGAAGATGGCGATGCCGACCGGGAGCGGGAGGCCGCCGTAATGGGACATCACGCGGATGACCCACGGGACCATGATCAGCCAGGCCACCATGTGCGAGAACCAGCCGAGGAAAAACGACTCCCACGGCCCCTTCGCATCGGCCAGGGCCACGAACAGCGGCAGCAGGGCCACGAACATCAGCCAGCCGATCGCGAAATTCGGGAAGGAGAGGGCGAAGAGGACGCCGGAGGCGAGCGCGAGGAGGAAGCGGACGATCAAATCAGGGCGAAGGATAGGGCATGCGGTGGCGGAGGGATACAGAAGTTCGAGGAAGGGTTTCCTGAGGCTCTGGAACAACCCCACAACCGTCATCCTGAAGCCGCGCAGACGGCGAAGGATCTGCAACGTCGCGGATGTCGTTCGGGCAGCATCCTCGTGATTGCGGATCCTTCGCTTCCCGCCCGCCACTCTCGGGAGGGCTTGCCGCCTTCGGAGCGCCGGCATCCTGCCGGCGCTCCGTTCGCTCCGCTCAGAAGAACCACGAAGCGCACGTTCATCACCCTCTCACAGCGCGCCGTTCCTCAGCTTCTAATGAACCTCTGTCGCCATGCTGGGGAAATGTCTGCCTTTCGTAGCGCCGGCATCCCTGCCGGCCGTGCCGCGGGCATCCTGCCCGCGGGAGCTCGCCGAGTCGCGCCGGCTGGAAGCCGACGCCACGGCCGGCAAGGATGCCGGCGCTACGTTCGCTTCGCTCAGAACCACGGAGGATGCGCCGATTTTACGGTTTCGCGGCGCGCTGACGTGGATCCGCTCCGTGGTAGCCGTCGAGCAGTGGGCGCACCTCGGCGGTCGATCCGTCGTTCCACCAGGCGTAGCCGAGGCTTCCGTAGACCGCCTTGCGGCCATCGTTGAGAAACGGGCCGTTGAAGAGCGACGGATCGAACACGTCGAACTGGAACGGTTGCCCGTTCGGCGTGCCGTGGAACAGCTGGCGATAGGCGGTGCGCACCGGGAACATGCGCGGCAGATAGAAGATCCAGGGGTTGTACAGCGGATCAGACGGATCGCGCAGGTGCCAGGCGTCGGCGCATTCCGAGGTGCGCACCAGCGAGTAGTCCGACACGCGGTAGCAATTCGAGCGGAAGTTGCTTCCGTCCGGAAGCGACGCGCGCTGGCCTTCCCGGAAGAGCGCCCAGGCCACCAGCGTCTCGTTCGATGAGGCCTCGAACGGCGTGCCCGCTTCCTCCAATGCCACCGCGGCGCTGGAGATGGAGGTGATGAGGCCGATGCCGTAGGCCACATCCTCGAATCCGTGATTGAAGCTGATCAGTTCGTGGTAGCCGGAAGCGAGGCCCTGTTCGATGCCGGGCAGTCCTCGGCAGACCGAGGGAAGGCTGTCATCGCCGGCGACCTTGCACATGTGAACATCGAGGGACAGCGCCAGTCCGATGAGGTTGCGCGCCTGATCTGCTGCGCGCGTCGCGGTCACTCCCTGTCCGCTCTTGCGCGCGTAGGCGGCGATCCAGGCATAGGCCACGGCCGCCTGGGTGTAGTCGTCCATGCATCCATTGGCGTAATTGAGTCCGCAGGTCGGATCGAGATGGAACTGGTAGGCATTGATGGCAGATCGCAGCGCGAGGTGCAGCGGACCATCGAGGAATCCTGCACCGCCAAGCCTCATGGCGGCGGGAATGGCCAGCCCGAGGTTTCCACCGGCGAGCCATTCCCCGAAGCCACCGACTGATCGGTTGAGCAAAGGGTCGAGGTGACGGGGTTGCGCCAGAGCGAGCTGCAGCTTGCGCAACAGCGTGTCGTGAGCGGCCTGCCGGCATTGGGGAAGGCCGCTCTCGAGGAACAGGGTGCCGTACTGCCCGAACTCGATCGAGGGGTCGACCTCGGTGAGGTCGAGCGTCGCGCTCGCGCAGGTAGCCGCCGACGCGATCGCCTTCCGTGAGGTGCCCGGTCGAGGCTCCGGCTGGGCCATCGCCGAGGAGGCCAGGCCGAGCAAAGCGAGCAGGATGACGATTCGTTGCATGGGAGAGGGACCGTTCGCGATGGTAGACGGGAGGGGAGGATCGGGCAAGGAGGACGGGAGAAGGGCGATGGAAGAAGGGTGATGAAGAAGGGCGATGGAAGAAGGAGCGTCGCCGTTCGCGCCGGAGGTAAAACAGACGATGCCGACGGCCGAAGGCGAGCGCCGGAGGCGCGATCCGAGGGTAGACGGTCGGCGAGCGCGAAGCGCGCAGCCACCGGTACAGACGCGTGATCGGAAAGCCGCCCCCGCGGGCGGCGAGCGCAGGATGCAGACCGTCGTCGTCCATCTGCCGCCCCGCCGGGGCGACGTTTTCCCGGGCACGACCGTGACCGGTGGCTGCGCGTTCCGCTGGCCGCCGGCTACCGTCTGATCGCGCCTCCGGCGCGTTCAAGGACCGCGGTTCTCTGACGGCAGAAATCGGAATCGTCGCTCCGGTGACCGGCATTACACGAGGCAGCGCGAAAACCCATAGAATGTGCGCTCCCCACCGCGCATGCTGCGTGCTACATTTCCCGGCATGAAGAAACTGGCAATCGCTCTGCTGCTGGCCCTCTCACCTGCGCTCGCGCTGGCAAAAGAAGTTCTGCCGTTCATCGACAACGACTACGGGAAGGCATTGAAGATGGCGCGGACGAAGAACGTCCCGCTGTTTGTGGATGCCTGGGCACCCTGGTGACACACATGCCGCTCCATGAGGGCGTTCGTCTTTACGGACAAGGCTCTCGAGCGGTATGCCGGACAGTTTGTCTGGCTCGCCATTGACACGGAGAACGGGACCAACGCAGCGTTCCTGAAAAAGTACCCGATCAACGTCTGGCCCACGCTGCTGATCGTCGACCCGAAGAAAGAATCGGTGGCCCTTCGTTACTCAGGGGGAGCAACGGTTCCGCAGTTGAAGAAGCTGCTGGCCGACGGCACGAAGCTGATGCACGGAAAGCAGTCCGCGGCCGACGAAGCCCTGTCCCGCGCGGACATCCTGGAGAGCGCGGGGAAACACGCCGAAGCGGCCACCGCGTACGAAGCGGCGTTCGCTGCCGCCCCGAAGGACTGGTCGCGCTCCGGACGCGCCGCGGAGTCGCTCGTTTTCGCGCTGGCGCTCGCCCATGACCAGGCGCGCTGTGCCGCCCGCGCCGCGGAGCTGTATCCGCGTGTGAAGGGCACCTACTCGGCGGCCAATGTTGCGGCCACGGGATTGGGATGCGCCGGCGATCTGAAAGAAGACGATCCTCATCGCGCCTCACTTCTCGACACGCTGGAGAAAGCCTCCCGCGAGACCCTGGATGACGCGAAGATTCCGCTCTCGGGTGACGACCGTTCCGGTCTCTACGAGTCGCTGATCAGTACCCGCGCATCGATGAAAGACGAAGCGGGCGCCACCACTCTGCGCCAGGAATGGGCGACGTTCCTGGAGGCCGAGGCAGCGAAGGGAAAGACCGCCGAACAGCGCGCCGTCTACGATCCCCATCGCCTCGGCGCCTACATCGCCCTCAAGCAGCCGGAGAAAGCGATTCCCATGCTGGAGCAGTCCGAAAAGGATTTCCCCACCGACTACAACCCGCCGGCGCGACTGGCCTCGGCGTACAAGGCCATGGGCCGCTACGACGACGCGCTCGCGGCGAATGGTCGCGCGCTGGAGCGGGCCTACGGACCGCGGAAGATCGGCATCCTGCGCAACCGCTCCGATCTCTACACGCTCAAAGGCGACAAGGATGCCGCCCGCAAGACGATGGAGGAGGCTCTGCACTACGCCGAGTCGCTTCCCGCGGAACAGCGCAGCGAAGCATTGCTGGCATCGCTGCGGAAGAAGATCGCGACGATGTAGGTGAGGGCGTCGCGGTGATGCCGCGCCGCTCGACATCCGAGGCATCGGTCGGCGCTACTCGGCGAGCTGGCGCCGGCAGGATGCCGGCGCTCCGAGACCTACTGCAGACTCTTGCGTACCTTGTCCCGGTACTCGCGTGCTTTGACCAGCGTGGCCGGCACGTCGACGGTCAGCACCTTGCGGTCGCGCATGAGGAACTTGCCGTCGCAGATGGTGGTGGTCACGGCGCTTCCCGAAGCGGCGTAGACGATCGCGGACTCGGCGGCGTAGACCGGCTGCGATTTGACGTCGCCGAGGTCGATCACGATGACGTCGGCGCGCTTGCCCGCTTCCAGCGTCCCGATCTTGTCGTCCAGTCCGAGGACGCGCGCGCCGCCGATGGTGGCCATCTCCAGCACGTCGCGCGCGCTGAGGGCCTTCGGATCCATGCGACTGATCTTCTGCAATCGCGCGGCGCTGGCCGCTTCCTCCAGCATGTCCAGATTGTTGTTCGATCCGGCCGGTCCGTCCGTTCCCAGTCCGACGTTGACGCCGGCGATGCGCATGGCCACCACCGGAGCGATTCCGGAGGCCAGCATCATGTTGCTCTCCGGATTGTGGGCGATGCCGACATGTTTCGCCGCGGCCGTCCTGATCTCGTCGTCGGTCAGCCAGATGCCGTGCGCGGCGATCACATCGCGCCCCAGGAAGTTGAGCGAGTCGAGGTAGGCCATGGGAGACATGGTGGTCTTCTCGGTGACCTGCTTCACTTCGTTCTGGGTCTCCGCGACGTGGATGAGGATGGGCGCGCGCAGCTCCGTGGCCAGGGCGCGGACCTGCAGCAGGTGCTCGCGGGACACCGTGAACGGCGCGTGCGGAGCGAGCGCAGGGGTAATCATCGGATCGCCGTGCCACTGTTTGATGAAGGCGCGGGTGTAGGCGATGGCCGCGTCCCAGGTCTTGTTGTCGGGCGCCGGAAAGTCGATGAGCGTCTCGCCGAGAACTCCGCGCAGACCGGCGCGTTTGGCCTCCGCGGCCACATCGCTCTCGAAGTAATACATGTCTGTGAAGGTGGTGGTGCCGGAACGGATCATCTCCGCCGCGGCCAGTCGGGTGCCCCATCGCACGAAGTCGCGATCGACGTTCTTCGCTTCGGCCGGGAAGATGAAGTGCTGCAGCCAGTCCATCAGGTCGCGGTCGTCGGCGATGCCGCGGAAGAGCGTCATGGCGGCGTGGGTGTGCGTGTTCACCAGCCCAGGCAGGATGGCCATCCCCTTCGCGTTGACCGTCTGCCTGCCGGTGTACTTGCGGGAGATCTCAGCAGCGGTGCCCACGGCGACGATGGCGCCTTTGTCGATGGCCACCGCCCCACGCTCGATATTCGGTCCGGCCATGGTCAGCACGGTGCCGCCGGTGATGACGATGTCCACAGTCTTCGCCGAGGCCATGGGAACTGCGGTGAGGATCAGAAGAGCAATCAGGCAGCGGCGCACGTCAATCCTCCAGGGAGAAGCTGAACGGGTGCGGCAGGAGCGCGGAGAGTTTGTACTCCACGCGCTGCCCTTTGAGGTTGGCCAGAGTGACGTCGATGTCGCCGCAGTACTCCCAGAGCAACTGGCGGCAGGGTCCGCAGGGAGTGCCCGGCGTGTCGGACTGGGTGACCACGGCGACGGCGGTGAACTTCCGCTCGCCGGCGGCGATGGCGGAAAGCAGGGCCACCCGTTCGGCGCAGACCGTCAATCCGTAGGTGCAGTTCTCCACGTTGCAGCCGTGGAAGACCTTGCCCCCAGCGGTCTGCAACGCCGCACCGACCTTGAACTTCGAGAACGGCGCGGAGGCGTTTTCGCGTGCGACAGTCGCTTCTTCGATGAGAGTTTTTGTCTGTGGATTCACGGGACCGCGTACGTTAGCGCAAGCGAGGGACGTTGTCATTCGCCGGCATTGCGGGCGGCGGCGTTGGTTCGCAAAGCGTCCGCCGCGATTTTGGCCTCAGTCCGCGGTCACTCGATCGCCTTTGAATGATGGTGAAAACGCGAGCCTCCCCATCGAGAGTCCTTCTCCCCGCACACGGGGAGAAGGTCCGCGAAGCGGGGATGAGGGGTCCTGCCTGGTCGAGTGAGCTCCCCTCATCCGCCTTCGGCACCTTCTCCCCGTGCCCGGGGAGAAGG
>JBKJQB010000026.1:0-2763 GCA_046594105.1 Thermoanaerobaculia bacterium | reverse complement strand
TTCGGTCAAGTGAACTGGGAACATCCGATGGCCAACGCCGGCCTCTAACTGTTCAGGGCCAAAGATCAGTCATCGGCCACCAAGCCGGTAGCCAGCGCCAGCGGCTTCTCCGTCTGGGCCACCCCGCGTTTCGGAACCACCGGGTGGGAGCTCCTCCTGCGCCACGACGACCTCAAGCCCAATAGAGACTTCAGTCAGAAGAGCAGGCGGGACATCGTCGGCGTGGCCTACTGGCTGCCAAACCTCAACAAGGTCACCGCAGCCCTGATGGTGGATTACGACAAGCTCCGCCAGAACGGCTTCGCTCCCACCCGCCCCCTCGACACGCGGTATGGACTGAAGATGCTGATCAGCTATTGATGGAATGACCTGCTCGTGACCATGAGATCACCGCGACGGATCGACCTGCTGCGCCTGATGGCCACCGCGCTCACGTTGCTGACGCTGGTCACCGTTGCGGGGATCGTCCTGTTCCTCGCCGCCGGGAGTGTGGCGGTGTTCCGTCATGAAGGCTGGGCGTTTTTCTCGAAGAACCACTGGTACTACCGCAAAGAAGCGTTTCAGGCAGCGGCAATGCTGTACGGCACCGCGGTGGTGTCATCGATGGCCATCGTCCTGGCCACTCCGCTGGCATTCGCTACCGCAGTGGTCAGCGCGGAGATGCTGTCCGAGCGTCCGCGTCTCGCCCTGAAACTGTTGATCGAGTTGCTGGCCGGTGTCCCCTCCGTGATCTACGGACTCCTCGGCGTGCTCTTCCTGCGCAACTGGATGTCGTCGTTGTTTCTGCGCCTGCGCTGGGACGCCGATTCCGGCGACACGCTCCTCACCGCCGGAGTGCTGCTCGCCGTGATGATCCTGCCGACCCTGATGACGTTGTTCGACGATGCCTTTCGATCGGTAGCCGCGCGCGACCGCGACGCCGCGCGCGGACTGGGGCTCACTCGCGCGGAGACGCTCGGCTCCATTGTGCTGCCGCAGGCGATGCCCGGCCTGCTCAGCGCGATGCTGCTCGCCCTCGGCCGGGCCCTGGGCGAAACCATCGCCGTGTTCCTGGTGGTCGGCCGAGCCGACAACCGGCTGCCGAAGCTGGGAACCATCGCCCACTCGCTGGTCGATGCCGGCCAGACCATCACCTCGAAGCTCGGCGGCGCCGAGACCAACATCGCCGTCGGCGATCCGCTGCACACCTCCGCGCTGCTGGCCCTGGCGTTGACCCTTTTCGCTGCGGTCATCAGCATCACGCTTCTGGCCAGCCTGCTGCGGACTCGCATGCGGATGGGAGCCATCGCGTGAGGCGCACGATCGATCGCCTGCTGGCGGTGATGGCCATCATCGGAACGGTGGCGGCGCTGGGCATCATCGCCACCGTGGCCGGACTGGTGATCGTCCGAGGATTCCCTGCACTCTCGTGGCACTTCTTCACGGAGCAGGTGCGCTCGGTCGGCGCCGAAGGTGGAATCCTTTACCAACTGGTGGGGACGCTGATCCTGATGGTGACGGCGGCCGCCATTTCGCTGCCCGTAGCCATGGGCATCGGGTTGTTTCATCAGCTCTATCTCTCGCCCGGCCGGCTCCGTCGATCGATCGATGCGCTGCTGCAGGCGCTCAACGGAGTGCCCTCCATCGTGTTCGGACTCTTCGGACTCGCCTTCTTCGTGCAACGTTTGGGGATGAGGAAGTCGTGGCTCGCCGGCGGGATCCTCCTGGCCATCATGATTCTGCCGACGGTGACCGTGGCCTTCATCGAGAAGCTGCGCGCGATTCCGGCGGCCACGCTCGAGGCAGCGTTCGGCCTCGGGCTTGGCCGCCCTCAGGTGGCCCGGTCGATCCTCCTGCCGCAAGGTGCGGCCGGCTTGCTCACCGGGATCCTCCTCGGTCTCGCGCGCGCTGCCGGCGAGACCGCGCCGATCATGTTCACCGCGGCCGTCTTTGCCGGCGCAACCATTCCGAAGGGAGTGATCGACAGCCCGGTGCTGGCGCTGCCGTACCACATCTTCGTGCTGGCCCAGGACTCCTTCGATCCGGCCGTGACGCGCAACCTCTGGGGCAGCGCAATCGTTCTGCTGATCGTGGTGACCACACTGTCCCTGATCGCGCTTCCGCTGCGCCTGCGACTGCACGAGGAGGCCCGGCGTGGCTGACGAACTCCTCACTCCGGTGCTGTCGATCCATGACCTGACCGTGCGCGCGCCCCGCAGCGGAGCCACCATTCTCCGGAAGGTCAGCTTCGAGATTCCGCGACGGATGGTCACCGCGATCATCGGCCCTTCCGGTGCCGGCAAATCCACCTTGCTGAAATGCCTGAACCGGCTGGTCGACCTCGGCCGGGACCTCGAAGTCTCGGGCCGGGTGGTGTTCGAGGGGACGGAGACACGTTCACCGAGCGTGGATCCCGACGAGTTGCGTCGCAGGATCGGAATCGTGTTCCAGCAGCCGGTGGTGTTCCCCGGTTCCATCGAGCGGAACGTCCTGTTCGCCGCCCACCGTCTCGGTCTCGTCAACCGAAGGAATCGCGATGAGGTCCTCGAATCGACTCTTTCGCTGGCTGGACTGTGGAGCGAAGTTCGCGAGCGGCTGGCGCAGCCGGCATCAACGCTTTCGGTGGGCCAGCAGCAGCGGCTGGCCATCGCGCGCACGCTCGCGGTCGATCCCGAGGTCATCCTGATGGACGAGCCAACCTCGGCGCTCGATCCGAGGTCCTCCGCCGCGATCGAAGAAGCCATCGTCGAGCTCAAGAAGACACGAACGGTCGTTCTGGTGACG
>JBKJQB010000308.1:0-9984 GCA_046594105.1 Thermoanaerobaculia bacterium | reverse complement strand
CTCGGTCTCACTTCTGACTGGGGTCCTCAATCCCCCGGCTGGCGCCGGGGGCTACATTCTTGCGCCCGCTGACGCGGGCTGATCACGGACAAATTTGAGGTTCCTGCCCTTTGATTCCATGAGGGGGCGCGCTCGCAACCCTGAGGCCCGCGCTACGTTCGCTTCGCTCAGAACATCGACGCCTGCCGACGACTCTCGGCCATTGGCGAATTTCTCCCTATCCCTGATGCGCTCCGATATCGTTTCGGTCATGGCCTCGCGCACGTTTTTCGTCCTTGCATGTTCTTTCCCTTTCTTCCTCGCCGCGCAACCATTGCCAAGGGATGCTCGCGTGGAAGCGCTTCTGTCGAAGATGACCATCGAAGAGAAGCTCGGGCAACTCAGTCAGTACGTGCCCGATCAGCCGGAGTGGATTCCAGCGATGGAGAAAGGGCTGGCCGGGTCGATCCTGAACTCTGGCGGCGCGGCGCAGGTCAACGAGGTGCAGCGGCGCGCACTGGCCGGCTCCCGGCTGCGCATCCCGCTCCTGATCGGGCACGATGTCATCCACGGTTACCGGACCATCTTTCCGATCCCGCTGGCCATGGCGTCCTCGTGGTCGCCGGAACTGGCGACACTCTCGGCGCAGATTGCGGCGAAGGAAGCGCGCGCCGCAGGGATCCGCTGGACCTTTGCGCCGATGGTGGACGTGGCCCGTGACCCGCGATGGGGTCGCATCGCCGAGGGCGCGGGAGAGGATCCCTTCCTGGGGTCGGCCATGGCTCGCGCGTACGTTCAGGGATTCCAGGGGAATCGTCCCCTCGGTCCCGATTCCCTTCTGGCCTGCGCGAAACACTTCGCTGCCTACGGCGCCGCGGAAGGAGGGCGCGACTACAACACAACCGACATGTCGGAGCGCCGTCTTCGCGAAACGTATCTCCCTCCGTTCCGCGCGGCGGCCGAGGCTGGTGTGGCCTCTTTCATGTCAGCCTTCAACTCGCTCAATGGCGTGCCTGCCACGGCAAATGGTCATCTGCTCCGCGAGATTCTTCGAAGCGAATGGAAGTTTCGCGGCTTCGTGGTCAGCGACTGGGCTGCCGTCGCCCAGCTGATCGATCACGGGCTCGCCGCGACGCCAAAGGACGCGGCGCTCCTGGCCATCAAGGCGGGCGTGGATATGGACATGTGGGATCACGCATACGGAGAGCTCGCTCCTGAGGTCCGGATGGGGAGGTTGTCGTCTGCCATCGTCGACGAATCCGTCCGTCGTGTCCTGCGGGCGAAGTTCGATGCGGGATTGTTTGAGAATCCCTTTACCGACGACTCGAAGATGGCTGCCGCGATGCTGACCGCGGAGAGCCGCGCCGTTGCCCGCCGCATCGCCCAGCGCTCCATCGTGCTCCTGAAAAACGAAGGGCCACTCCTGCCGTTGTCGCCATCGCCGAAAACGATTGCGGTGATCGGACCGCTGGCCGATGCGAAGCGCGAGATGCTGGGGCCCTGGGCGGCGCAGGGAAAGGCGGAAGAAACGACCAGCGTTCTGGCGGGGCTGCGCGCGGCGACCATAGGGTCAACAGTGCGCATCGTTCACACTGCCGGCAGCGGCATCCTCGATGGTGGTGACGACGCGATCGCCGAGGCAGTGAAGGTGGCCGGGGAATCCGACCTGGTGATCGCCGTCCTCGGCGAAGCGGCGGAGATGAGTGGCGAAGCGGCTTCCCGCGCTTCGCTCGATCTTCCCGGCCGGCAGGAGGAACTGCTGAAAGCCGTCGCCGGAGCGGGAAAGCCTGTGGTTCTGGTGCTGATGGCGGGACGTCCGTTGGCCATCCCCTGGGCCGCCGCACATGTTTCCGCGATCCTCCACACCTGGTTCCTGGGGACGGAAGGCGGCAACGCGATTGCCGACGTGCTGCTGGGCGTGGTCAGTCCGAGCGGCCGCCTTCCGGTGACCATGCCGCGTGCCACCGGCCAGGTGCCCATCGCCTATGACCAGCTTCCCACCGGACGTCCGGGGAAGCGGGAGGACAAATTCACGAGCAAATACCTCGACGTTCCCATCGGCCCGTTGTACCCGTTCGGCTTTGGACTGTCGTACACCGAGTTCGAATACGGAGGGTGGGCGGTGAGCGCGTCGCAGGTTCGCGCGGACGGGAAAATCACGGTATCGGCGGAGGTCCGCAACGTCGGTGACCGGCCCGGCGATGAAGTGGCACAGCTCTACCTTTCACGCGCGGTGAGTCAGGTTTCGCAGCCGGTGCGGCAGCTCAAAGGATTTGCACGCATCGCGCTCGCGCCGGGGGAGCGCAAGCGGGTGGAGTTTGTGCTGACCTCGCGAGAGCTCGAGTCGTGGATCGATGACGGCTGGCGGGTCGAGCCGGGAGAGCTCCGGGCCTGGATTGGCCCTGACTCAGCGACGGGTGTGAGCGGCACCTTCCGGGTGCGGAAGGCTGCCAGCAGATAGGGTGGCGCTGCCCATCACGACGAGAGGGGCAGGCGCCGCATCAAGCCGAGGGCGATGCGCCATTCCCGGCTGGACTGTCGGAGCTGGGCTCGCGCATTCCGTCTGGTGATTCTCCACTTTGCCGCACGGGCCGAGGTGCGCTCCTCCAGCGACTGGCGCCACAGAACGGTGGCCGACTCGAGATGTGCGCGCGCGGTTTCGATTCGTTTGCGCACCTCGTCGCCCGCTCGCCCTGCCACGGAGTCGAGGCGGGTTCGGATCACGTGCAGTTCGGCCTGCATGCGCGCGCTGGCGATCTGCGGAGGGGGGACGGAGCGCAGGCTGGACGCCAGTCCGACGGAGCGCAGGGTTCTGATGACCCACTTGGCAGGATCCCAGTCGTACCAGCGGATGCCGTTGCGGAAGTCGGATGGAAAGCGGTGATGGAAGCTGTGATATCCCTCGCCCAGGGTGAGGAGCGCGACCATCCAGTTGTCGCGCGCGGAGACCTCCGCGTTGTAGCGCTGCGATCCGACGTAGTGCGCCAGCGAATTGACGAAGAAGGTGGTGTGATGGATCACCGTCAGGCGCAGGAACCCGCCCCACAACAGGCCGGCCAGCGGATCGCCGAACAGCGCACCGATCGCGGCGGGGATCCCGAACCCGGCCACGAGCAGCAGTGTGCGATACCAGCGATCCTGCCAGAGGACCACCCGGTTTCGCAGAAGGTCCGCCGCGTTGGACTCAGCATCGGGAGCATCGTGCCGGTAGAAGATCCAGGCGATGTGCGCCCACCAGAATCCGCGCTGGATGTTGTACGGGTCCCAATCGCGGTCGACGTACTGGTGATGAACGCGATGGCTCGACGACCACCACAAAATCGAGTTCTGCGCGGCCATCGCTCCGAAGATGGCGTAGAACACCTGCACGGCTGCCGAGCACTCGTAAGTCTTGTGGGAGAAGAAGCGGTGATAGCCGGCGGTGATGGAGATGCCCACCGCCAGGTACATGGCCACGAAGAGGGCTGCCATCCACCAGTGAAATCCGTGCCGCCAGGTGTAGATCGCCGTGCCCAGGATGCCGATGACGGGAGTCAGAGACAGAAAGATGATGGTGACCCAGTCTTTCTCTCCCTTGGGCTGGAGCGCTTTCCGTGCGGCGGCGCGTTCGATGGGGTCGGGGCGCGAGGTGATGGGATCAGTGGTCATGGGCGGACTCCTCAATGTATCAAACCATGAGTGAGGAAATGAGAGTGTCTGGAGGAAGCGTACCCCGAAGGGCCGCCAGGAGATATTGCTAAAAAATGCCGCCGCGGACGAGCGTGACCTTGGCGGAGCCTTGGGCAACCAGCGCCGCCGGCCGTGCCGGCCAGGAGCCTTGGGCAGCCAGCGCCGTCGGCCGTGCCGTGCCGGCTAGAGCAGCGCTGCGATGACGAAGGCGATTCCGAACGACCACTCCAGCATGCCGGCGAGGGCCAGGCATCGATTCAGGGCCGCTCCTTCGCTGCGGTCGACCTTGCGGATCAACACGATGGCCAGCGGCAGGGCAACCAGTGCGCCGAGAAGATGCCAGTCTCGCATCCACGCCAGAAACATCAGCGCCAGAAAGGGAGCCAGAGCGGACATCCTCACCTCGGATCGTGCGAAGCTTTCCCCGAGACGCGCGGCAAGCGTGAGTTTCATGCTCGCTCGATCGTTGTGAAGATCGCGAAGGTTGTTGATGGCCAGCAGGACCACCGCCAGCGCGCCGCAGATGAATCCAGCCAGCAGTGCCGGAGAGTCGATGGTCAGCCGTTGCAGATAGTACGATCCACCCACCGCCACGAACCCGAAGAACACCAGCACGAAGAGCTCGCCGAGCCCGTGATAGGCCAGTGGATACGGGCCGCCGGTGTAGGCCCAGGCGGCGAAGATCGAAGTGATTCCGATGGCCAGAATGGGCAGTCCGCCACGCAGGATGAGCGGGATCCCGCAGCATGACGCGAGAAAAAAACAGAGGTAGGCGCCGCGCAGCACAGCGTCTGCCGGCAGCAGACCGGCCTGGCTCACGCGCAACGGTCCCAGGCGCTCGGCGGTGTCCGTTCCTTTCTTGAAGTCGATGGCATCGTTGACCAGATTCGTACCGATCTGGATGAATACTGCGCCGGCCAGGGCGCAGGCGAAGACCAGCCATTGCGTGGGCGCCCCGGCGTTCCTCGCCAGCGCGGTGCCCACCAGCACCGGAACCACTGCGGCAGCGAGTGTCTTCGGCCGTGCGGCGAGAAGCCAGGGATTGGTCATGCTCGATCAGTGGTGAATCGCAGAGCCGTCACTCCTGATCACGGGAAGCGCGGAAACTTCTTGAAATCGGGCTTGCGCTTTTCCACGTAGGCGTTGCGTCCTTCCTGCGCTTCCTCCGACTGGTAATAGAGCAGCGTGGCGTCGCCCCCGAAATCGAGCAGGCCGATCTGCCCGTCGCAGTCGGCGTTCATGGCCGCCTTGAGGAATCGTAGCGCGGTGGGGGAGAGCTCCAGCATTTCGCGGCACCACTTCAGGGTCTCGGTCTCCAGCTGATCGAGCGGCACCACCGTGTTGACCAGCCCCATCTCCAGCGCCTGCTGCGCGTCGTACTGCCGGCAGAGGAACCAGATCTCTCGCGCCTTCTTCTGTCCGACGATCCTGGCGAGGTATGACGATCCCAGACCGGCGTCGAACGAGCCGACCCGCGGGCCGGTCTGGCCGAATCTCGCGTTGTCGGCGGCGATGGTCAGGTCGCACACCACATGCAGGACATGGCCGCCGCCGATGGCGTAGCCGGCCACCATGGCCACCACCGGCTTGGGCATGCTGCGGATCTGCTTCTGCACGTCGAGGATGTTGAGCCGCGGGATCTTTTCCTTGGGGTCGATGTAGCCGCCCTTGCCCCGCACGCTCTGGTCGCCGCCGGAGCAGAACGCCTCGTTCCCCTCGCCGGTGAGAACGATCACGCCGAGCTCCGAGTCGTCGCGCGCCATGTCCAGCGCCTGCTTCATCTCGTTGACGGTCTTCGGCCGGAAGGCATTGCGCACCTTCGGACGGTTGATGGTGATTTTGGCGACGCCGTCGGCGGTCCGCTCGTAACGGATGTCTTCGAAGTCGTGCAGCTTCTTCCATTTCTCAGCCATAGCGCCCGGCACACTACCGCGGGCGTCGGAGAGGGCGCAAGGATGGGAGACGGGGGGTGGCCGGAGCAGGCACAGTCACGCGAAGCGAACGTGGCGTCGGCTTCCAGCCGGCGCTACTTGGCGAGCTCCCGCGGGCAGGATGCCCGCGACACGGCCGGCAGGGATGCCGGCGCTACGAAATCGTGGCGGACGCTGTGCGAACGAACGCCGTTGGCCGTGCCGGCCGTCGTTCACTCGGTGCGCGTCGTGAACTCCCGCAGGCGCTCTGCAAACCAATCGGGCTGCTCCCAGGGCACGCGATGACCGGCGCCAGGAGCCACAGCAAGCTCCCCTCGGGGCAGCAGCTCGATCGCACGCTTCGCCGCGCCCAGGTAGCGTTCGTCGGTTTCGCCGGCGATCCACAGCACCGGAATGGCGATCGTTTCCAGATGGGGCTCCAGAGGGGGAAGCACTCCGGACGACCACTTCCGCAAAGCCTTGGCGAGTTCGACGCGATCGAAATCCGCCTCCACCCGGTCGACGGCACGCCCGCCGAACACGGCCTGCCGGTTCCAGTCGGCCGTCAAGTCGTCCCAGGGCTCCGACTGGAATCGCTCCGCCCATCGTTGATCGTGGGCGCGCCGCTCGGTGCGCTCCGTTTCTTCCGAAACGTTCAAGCCGGCCGATACGATCACGGCGCGCTGATACGTTGCGCCCTTCGCCAGTGCCGTCAACGCCAGCCGCCCTCCCATCGAGTAGCCGAGGAGCGTGTCGCCAGTTTCGGGGACTGTTTCGCCGCGGAAGAGATCGATGGCGCGGATGGCAAATCCTGCATCGCGCAGAAAGTCCCAGTCCGAGGGGAGACCGAGGAATCCGTGCAGACAGGTGATCATGACCAGAGCTCATCGTAGCGCTTCCAGACTCGGCGGGACGCCTCCAGGTCGGGACGCAGTTCCTCGACACGATCCTCAATGCCGAACATGGCACTCCAGGAATCGAAGCGCAATCCATGCGAATTCTCGATCACCCGATTGCGGACCTCGTCGCTCAACGTCCGCAACGAGGGTACGCGCTCGAAGATGCGGCCACCGTCGTTGTTGACGATCACGACGCGGAAGCTGGCAGTCAGCTGCGGCACGATCCACGGCGCGTTCAGGTCGTAGAGCGCAGTTAGATCTCCCACCACCGCGACATTGTCGGCTCCCTCCTCGCACCAGCCGAAGAAGGTGGAGAGCTGGCCGTCGATACCATTCGCCCCACGATTTGCTCCGTAACGGAATCCGCGCGGCTCGCGGGTGGCCGCCAGATCCCATTCGCGGATGGGGAGGCTGTTGCCGAGATAAACGCGTGAACCATTCGGAAAACGCAGGGACATCGCGCGGAACATCGCCAGCTCCGAGAGGGGCTCGTCGTCGAGGATGGCCTGCCAACGATCGTGCATCTGCGCGTCCGCACGCAGCAGCGAACCATCGAGATCGCGCGCGCTCGCATCGGGCAGCGCCTCGATCGGATGCACCTCGCCGCGGGTCAGCCCGGCGAAGGGAAGCCGGCTGAAGCTGATGACCGGCAGTGGATTCTTCTCCTCCAGGTCGCGCCAGAAACGGAGCGTAGGAATGTCGCCGATGCGGAGCACGCCGTCGAACGAGCCGCGCGCGAGAGTGCGCTCGTTGCGGATCAGGAGAGGGTGCAGTCCCCGCTCTTCACGCAGCCCGGAGAGCGGCTCCGCGTACACCGGCGCGTTGAGCTTCGTGGCAAATCGAAGAACACGATCGCGATGGTCCTCGCGCAAGCATCCGATCAGCACCAAAGGCCGCCGAAACGGGATGGCCGAAGCCGGAACCTGGGAGCGCGATGCAGACGTCTGGCGAAACTGGTGTGGCCCAGACACTCCTGCCTGTGCACCCTCGGCCGGAACTCCGACCCCCTCATCGATCAGCGGCTCGTCAAACTCAATATTCAGATGCAGAGGTGAGGCGCCGTTCCATGTCTCCACCGACCGCGCTGCGTAACCGCCGAAGATCGACTCCTGTTCGATCGATTGCGGCGCGCCGGTGCCCCGATATCGCGCCGGCCGATCGGCTGTCAGCAGAATGACTGGTGTTCCCGAGTACCAGGCTTCGATGGCCGCCGGCAGTAACTCAGCGACGGCGGTGCCGGAGGTGGTGACCACGCAGACCGGCCGATTGAGCCGCCGCGCGGCGCCGACCGCGAAGAATGCCGCTCCCCGCTCGTCGACAAACGTGTGGAGCCGGACGTCTGGAATGCTCGCCAGCACTGCCAGCAGCGGCGCGTTGCGCGATCCGGAGCAGAGGCAGAAGTCGCTGACGCCGAGACCGCGAATGGAATCGATGATGCTGCGGGCGGCAGAAAGGTTGGTGCTCACGAGACGATCCGCGCTCGCTCCGCTCCGGCGTTGAGACCAAAGAGCGCTTTGACCTGTTCGCGTTTGTCGTGCAACTCCTCGAGCTCCCGGTCGATCCTGCTGTCGGAGAGCAGCCCGGCACCTGATCCGACCCGCACCCGGTCCGCGGTCCACTGCACATTGCGGATTCCCACCAGTGCCAGTCCCGATCGATCCTCGCGCTCCAGGCCAAAGGGCGCTCCGAACGCCCGTCGTTTCACGCCGCGGTCGGCTTCCCGAAGCCATCGTTCTCCCGCTTCGGTCCGTGGCGAAACGCCCAGGGCGGCGGTGGGATGCAGCCGGCGGATCATCTCAACGAAGGACATCTTCTCGGCACCATTTTCCTTGAAGAAAATCGGCGTGACCAGGTGGGCGATGCGGGGAAGCTGCAACGTCCCCAGCGGTCCGATCTCCACGTTGCCGAAGGGGCTCAGGCGGCGGACGATGTCGTCGATCACCAGGCGATGCTCGCGCAACTCTTTCGGATCGCTGAGGAGCTGCGCCCGTTGCGCCAGCGGCTTGGTTCCCGCCAGCGCCATCGTTCGATACCCGATGGTGCTGCCCTGGAAGAGCAGCTCCGGCGTGGCCCCGATCAGGCCGTGGCTCTGGTAGGAGTAGCCGTAGCCCCACAGTCCGGGCGGGAGCATGGACATCCGCATCAGCAACCATCGCCAGCGGTCGCCCCGCGGATCGAGGCGACCCGTTTCGAAGACCACCGGCACAATCTTCTCGAATTCGCTCTGGCGGATGGCCTTCTGAGCCGAATCGAAAAATCGCTGGAACGGCTCGGCATCCATCGGAGTCCAGTGGATGACTGGAGGCCCGAGGTCTTCGAATCGCTCTGCCAGCTCTTCGATGCTCAAGTCTTCCCACGCCGCGGGATGGCGCCAGGGATGAGGATCATCGAGAAAAAAGTCGGTGATGAAAAACGCCGGGCGCTCGGGAAAGCGGAAGGGAGACTGCTCGAAGGGCCCCCAGCCGACGAAGACCCGGCCGGGCGCACTCTGGATGAAGGCAAAGTCCTGATGCACGGCAGAGGATTGTAGTGGCTGGGGAAGGGGAACGTTCCGCCCTTTGCACCCAGGTCATTCGGGTTAGGCCGGCACGGCCGGCGGCGCTGGTCGCCCAAGGCTCCGCCAAGATCACGCTCCAGGAAGTTCTGCCGCGCAGGCTCCTACCTCGCATTTCTCACACCCCTCCGTCGCGAGGAGCCACTTTCCGCGTCCGCAGCAGGATGGGTGTGACAAATGCGGGTTAGGATCACCCGCTTGGAACCGCCGCCTGCCGCACCGTCGCGTTACACCGGACCAGAGCCGGCGAAGATCCGGTCGATGTTTGGCGCGATCTCCGGACGTTACGACCGCGCCAACACCATTCTGTCGGGCGGCGTTCATCACCTCTGGCGCAAGCGGTGCGTTCGTGCGTCGGGCGCGAAGCGGGGAGATCAGGTCCTCGATTGCGCCACCGGCACCGGCGATCTGGCCATCGCTTTCCGCAAGGCGGTGGAGCCGGGCGGGCGGGTGGTGGGGACCGACTTCACGCCGGAGATGATCGCGCTTGCCCGTCTCAAAGATCCGCACATCGAGTTCGAGGTGGCCGACGTGACCGCGCTTCGGTTCGGGGACGCGTCGTTCGACATCGCCAGCATCTCGTTCGGCATTCGCAACGTCGGCGACCCGCAGCGGGGAATCGCCGAGATGTGCCGCGTGGTGAAACCGGGCGGGAGTGTGGTGGTGCTGGAGTTCGGCCAGCCTCCCAATCGCCTCTTCCGCTGGTTCTACGATGCCTACCGCAAACACCTGCTCCCTCGCCTCGGCGGCAGCGTCACCGGAGAGCGTTCGGCCTACGACTACCTCGAGTCGTCAGCGGCACGCTTCCCGTGCGGCGAGGAATTCGTAACCATGATGCAGGCCAGCGGAGATTTCCGATCCGTCGATTTCGAGAGGCTGACCTTCGGCATCGCCTACCTCTACCGCGGCGTGAAGGCCGGCACGGCCGGCGGCGCTGGTTGCCCAAGGCTCCGCCAGGATTACGCTTCAGGAC
>JBKJQB010000291.1:0-5828 GCA_046594105.1 Thermoanaerobaculia bacterium | reverse complement strand
GGCGAAACCGACGACCGAAGGGGTGATCCGGCTGCCCTCGGCGTTGACGATGACCTTCGGCTCGTTGCCTTCCATGACGGCGACGACGGAGTTGGTGGTTCCGAGGTCAATGCCGATGATTTTTCCCATTTGTTGTTCTCCTTCTTGAACTTACGCGAATCTGAGCGCGTCATAGTCAACTTGCAACACGCATGCAAACCTGAGCGCATCGTTGTGATATTCCAAATTTCTGGGAGAAGGGATGACAGCCGACCGACATCACCGCGAGCGCCCGCCGGCAGGGATGCCGGCGTTCCGAAGGCTGCCTGACGGACGCGATGCTCGCGCTTCGCGGACTCGATCGAAGCGCAACAACGAAGATTCTTCTGGTGCTTTTCGCGCACGCAATGCGCATCGGGTTCGTCGCGTTATCATCCGCCGACTGGGAGGAACTCGAATGCTTCCGAACACTTCACAGCAGCAACCTGCATGGATCAACGCGTCGACGGCCGAGATGGAGATGCGCACCCGCGCCTTCGTGCGGTCGGTCTATGGATGGATGTTTGGTGGACTGCTTCTGACCGCGTTCGCCTCGCTCTGGGTGGTGATGTCCCCGGCGATGCAGGCGCTGGTCCTCGGCAACTCGATGGTGCGGGTGGGCCTGATGATCGCCGAGGTCGGCGTCGTGCTCTTCCTCTCGTTCCGGATCCGGCACATGTCCGCGGGGACCGCTGCGGGCGCATTCCTCGTCTACTCCTTCCTCAATGGCCTGACATTAAGCGTCATTTTCTGGGCGTACTCCGGCGGCTCCATTGTCCAGGCCTTCGTGGCCTCGGCAGGAATGTTCGCCGCCATGAGCGTCTACGGCACGGTGACCAAACGTGACCTGACCTCCTGGGGCTCCTTCTTCTTCATGGGCCTGATCGGGATCGTGATTGCCAGCGTCGTCAACATCTTCCTCAAGTCGAATGCCCTGACCTTCGTGGTGTCGATCATCGGTGTGTTCGTCTTCGTCGGGCTCACTGCCTACGACACCCAGAAGCTGCGCACCATGGCCATGGTCGACGGTCCCCTGCGCGAGAACCTCGGCGTGATGGGCGCTCTGGCCCTGTACCTCGATTTCATCAACATCTTCCTGTTCATGCTCCAGATCTTCGGCGGCGGCCGGAAGCGCTGAACAGCATCCTGCGAAACAAGAAACGGCGGACCCTCGGGTCCGCCGTTTTGTTTCCTTCTCCCTCTGAACCGGCTACGCAATGCCAGCCGGCTGTGCGGTCAAGGTTTCGGAGGATTGGAGCTGGTGGTGGCTGGCTTGACGTTGGTCACGACCGGATTCCCGTTGGCGTCGGTGGTCACCTGGACCTTCGGTGCCGCGACCGGCGTGTTGCGGGTGGTCGTCGTTTTCTTCTTCGTGCTCTTCTTGCGAGTGGTGGAGACCGATTTTCCAGTCACGGTCTTGCTGCTGGTCGGACTCGTCGAGACTGAGGCGGTCGTGCCCGTCGCGTTGACCGTCCCCGGATCGAGGACGGCGTTGCTGATGATCGGCGTGCCGGAGGAACCTGTGGTGATGCCTGTGGGATTCGTTCGTGTGGGCGAGCCCTGAGTGACCACGCTGGGACTGGCGGCGAACTGGCCGGGGGTGGCGGACGTGGGCGCGGCCGCCGGTGTGCTCACGCTGCTGCTGAACACGGGCGCCGAGGATGTGGTGACCGTCCCCGTCCCGTCCGAACCAACCCGGAAGGGCTGGCTGCTGGTGTTGCCCTGAGTGCTCGAACCGCCGGTCTGCGTCGAGGAAGCCGCCGGCACCACCGCCTGATTGATTCCCGGTCCGGAGCTGAGCGAAGACGCTGTCACCGTCGGGTTTACGGCCGTCGGGACGACCGGGGAGACCCCGGTGGTGGTCGGAGTGACGGTCGATCCGGTGGTGGTGGGATTCGTCCCGATGCCGGCGGTGGTTGGACTGACGCCGGCCGGCACACCTGCGGTGGCTGGAGTGGTGGTGAGACCCTGCGTCGTGGGAGTCACACCAACGCCCGAGGTGGCGGGAGAGGCCGTGGTGTTCGTCGTCGCGCTGCTCGGAGCGGATCCGGACGAGATCGTCGGGTTGGATCCTGACCCTGCCGCGCCGACCGAGCCTCCCGTCGACCCGGCGGTTCCTGCGACCGCGAAACCGATCGCTCCCCCGCCGCCACTGGCGCCGCCGGTCACAACCGGCGTCGGCGCGGAACTGATGGACGAGTTGACCGTGGCCTGAGGATTGGCCGTCAGCGACGGCGGGATGTATTGCCCGGTGATGGGCGCCGCCACCGCACCCTTCGTTGCGGATGGGGAGCGGCCCGGACTGGCCTTACCGAGAACCTTGCCGCCCTTCCCTTCATGACCAGCCAGAACGGCCGCGGCAGCGTCGGCGCGGCTTACCGGTTTCGTCGATGACGATGCAACTGGAGAGGTCGCAGCCTCGACAACGGCAGGGGTTGTGGTGGCGCCCGACGAAGCGCCTGGAGTCGACGAGGTCGACCTCGCCCCGGCCGGCGTCGACATCGATGGCTCGCCACTTCCCGGAGTGTGGTTGGTCGTGCATCCGACGGTGAATGTGGTCAGAGCGAGCGCCAGGATTCCAACGTGCCCCAGTGCCGAATGCCGTGCATTTGTTGTGACCGAGTGCATGATGGGTCCTCCTCTTCAAGTAGGTAGCACAGCATTTTGAGCAAGTGCTGTGCCGCGGGTATGGAGGCAAACTCTCGCACCTGAAATCCGAAGCGGTTGCCTGAACGAATCAGACTGGCACTAGTGCTGCGTTGGAGCGCCTCGATGAGGATCCTGGTCACAGGCGGAACCGGTGTCGTCGGCACAGAGACCATCAGCGAGCTCATTCGGAGCGGGCACACGGTGCGCCTTCTATCCCGTCACGCCGAAGAGGACGCCAGGCAGTGGAACGGAGTGGAGCCTGCTCAGGGGGACGTTTCGGAGGCCGCGTCCCTGGCCGGAGTTGCAGAGGGCTGCGACGCCCTCCTGCACATCGCCGGACTGATATCGGACGACGTGGCCGAACTCGAGCGTATCAACGTTGAAGGAACCGCCAACATGCTGGCCGAGGGACTCCGCGCTGGTGTCGGCCGGTTCATCTACATCTCCTCACTGGGAGCGGAGAAAGGCGAATCCGAGTACCACCGCAGCAAGCGCAAAGCGGAGTCGCTGGTGGCGCAATCGACGCTCCACTGGACCATCGTCCGTCCCGGCAATGTCTACGGTCCCGGCGACGAAGTCATTTCCCTGCTGCTTCGGGCCGTGCGGGCTCTGCCGGTGGTTCCCGTGATCGATGGCGGCGAGCAACCGTTCCAGCCGCTGTGGCACGAAGACCTTGCAAAGGCTTGCACGAAGATCCTCGAGAGGGACGATCTGAAGGGTCAGACCCTGGAGATTGCCGGGCACGAGATCACCTCCATGCGCGATGTGCTGGACCGGCTCGCAGTGATCACCGATCGCAAGCCGGCGCGCGTTCCCATTCCGCATTTCCTGGCGTCGGTGGCAACGGCTCTGGGATCGGCAGTGGGGGTGACGCTTCCGATCGATCAATCGAGGCTGACCATGCTGAAGGAAGAGAATGTGATTGTGGAGGGACGTCCAAACGCCATCGACACACTCAAGATCGCTTCCACCCTTCTCGACAAGGGTCTGCGCCTGCTCGCCGATTCGCTGCCGGAACAACTGGCGGAAGAGGGAGTCGGCGCGCTCCAGCACAAGACGTTTTTCGCCGAGATCGCCGGATCAAGCTTCGCTGCAGAAAGCCTGATGACGTGGTTTCGCGATCGCGCGTCCGACGTGATGCCCATCGAATTCGACACCGAGCCGGGCACGCCGCAGCGTCTCGATCTGGGTGCGACGCTCACCGCCAGGATCCCTCTGCGCGGCAACGTGCAGGTGCGGGTGGAAGCGGCCGAGCCCACTCGCGTTGTGCTGGCCACGCTGGAGGGCCACCCGCTCGCCGGCACCGTCGAATTCACCACCGCCGATCAACCGGGTGGACTCCGGTTCGCGGTGGACACCTTCACCCGCGCGGCAAACACCCTCGACTTTGTCGCGCTGAAAAGCGTCGGTGAGCCGATGCAGGACTCTAACTGGAAAGAAGTAGTCCAGCGGGTCGTCGATGCCAGCGGGGGAACCTCGAGCGCCGGCGTTCAGAATACTTCCGAGACCCTGGATGACGCGGCCGCGGCCAGGGTGGAAGCGCGCCGAAAAGAGATGGTGCAGCAGCGGAAACGTGACGACGCTGAGGACGCGGGACCGCCGGTACCGCAGCGTCCGTAATCGCTTCCCGGCACCCTGCGACGGAGCGGCGCCCGCCTTCAGCGTCCAAACACCCGTTTCAATGCCGCCTGCCCCGCCCAGTAGCCGCACATCCCGTGCACTCCGCCGCCGGGCGGCGTCGAGCTCGACGCGAGATAGAGCCGCGGGTTGGGAGTGCTGTAGGGGTTCAGCGAGGGAAACGGACGCGCCAGAAACTGGAGCAGCGTATTGGCGCCGCCGGCGATGTCGCCGCCGATGAAGTTCGCGTCGTGCCTCTCGAACTGCGCTGTGTTCATGGTGTGCCGCGCCAGAATACGGTCGCGAAATCCAGGAGCGAATCGCTCGATCTGCGCCTCGATCGCGCCGGTCATGTCTTCGGTCGATCCGTGCGGTACGTGACAGTAGGCCCATCCGGTGTGCTTCCCGGCGGGCGCGCGCGTGTCGTCGAACAGACTCTGCTGCGCCACCAGCACGAAAGGGCGATCGGTCGACCGACCCTCCCACACCGCCGCTTCGTGTGCGGCGATCTCGTCGACCGTCCCGCCAACATGCACGGTGGCCGAGCGATGACACTCCGCCGCGCGCCAGGGGATGGGGCCGTCCAGCGCCCAGTCCACCTTGAACACACCGGGGCCGTATCGAAAGTGTCGCAGCCTCTTGACGTAGCCGGCCGGCAGTTCGTCCTCGGCGATGGCTGCCAGTTGCCGCGGCGTCACATCGAAAAGCACGCACCTTGATGACGGGAGGTCGCGCATGCTGTTCACCCGGCGCGAGGTGATGATCGACCCGCCAAGGAAACGAACATATCCGGCCATGGCATCGATGATCGATTCCGATCCGCCTCGAGCCACTGGCCAGCCGGTGGCATGTCCGGCCAAAGCGAGGACGAGACCGAAGGAGGCCGAACCTGCCCAGTCCAGGGGCACGAAGGAATGCGCCGCACACCCGGAAAACAGCGAACGCGCCAGATCTCCTTCGAAGCTGGAACGGGCCAGCGAACGCGCGGAGCGCAATCCGTCCAGCCCGAACCGCGCGAGCACGAAGGGATGCCGCGGAACGAGGCGGATGGGACGAAGAATCTCCTCGAAAAGCGCGGCGGCATTCCGGGCCAACGGTGCCATCAGCTTGCGATAGGCATCCCCATCGCCGCCCAGACTGTCGGCGGTCTTGTCGATGGAAAGCTCCAGCACCGCGGCGCGCCCGTCATCGAGCGGATGGGCGATCGCGTTCGGCGACTCCAGCCACTGCAGCCCGTACTCAGCCAGAGGGAGACTCCTGAAAAACGGCGAGACCATGGCCATGGGATGGATGGCCGAGCAGATGTCATGACGAAATCCCGGCAGGGTCAGCTCCGCGGTGCGCGCTCCCCCGCCGATGGTTTCGTTCGCTTCGAGAATCTCGACGGAGAGCCCCTGCCGGGCGAGGACGATCGCCGCAGCGAGACCGTTCGGTCCGGCGCCGACCACCACGGCATCGAGTTGCCGGTCCATCAGAGGACCGATGCAAACAGGAAGTTACAAACCAGGAAATTACAAACCAGAAACCAGAAACCAGAAACCAGA
>JBKJQB010000049.1:0-11504 GCA_046594105.1 Thermoanaerobaculia bacterium | reverse complement strand
GTCCTGCGCAGGCGGGAGGAAATCCTCCGGATCGTCCGGTCCCAGACCGTCCATTCGCAGGATGAGCTGCAGGCCCTCCTGCGGAAGCGGAACGTCCGGGTGACCCAGCCGACGCTCTCCCGCGATCTGCGCGAGCTCGGCCTGGCCAAGACGCCCAACGGCTACGTTGCGCCGGGCGATCTCGCGGCCATGGCTCCGATCATCGCTTTCACCCCGCGCGAAGTCCGGGTGGGACGCCTCGAGCAACTGGTCCGGGATTCGGTGCTCTCCGCCGTGGCCGCCGGCAATCTCGTGATCGTCCGCACGCCCGCTGCCGCTGCCCAGCCTGTTGCCAGCGCGCTCGATGCCAGTTCCCTCGATGACGTTCTCGGCACCATCGGAGGCGACGACACGATTTTCGTGGCGCTGCGCACTCCATCCGCCGCCAGCGCTCTGGCCCGACGCCTTCAGGACATCGCCGGCATCAAGCGGGCGGACCATCAGGCGCGCTGAATCCACCGCTGCACTCTCGGAGGGACCCATGAACGAACAATTTCTGACTCTCGCTTTTCGATCCGCGGCCCTCGGGGCCGCAACGCTCGACTGCCGCACCCTGGACACCGTGGAGGTGGCCAGCGCATGAAGCGGGTGGCCATCATCGGTGCGACGGGATACGCGGGAGCAGAGCTGACCGCGATCCTGGCTCGCCACAGCGAGGTGGAACTGGTCGGACTCTATTCGTCCTCGGGCGGGCAGCGCTCCCAGATCACGCCGGCGTTCCCCGAGCTCATGGCGGAGCCTTTCGTTTTTGAGACGCTCGTCGCGGCGCAGCCGGAGATTGTGTTTCTGGCCACTCCGAACGAAGTCTCCGCGGTGCTGGCGCCCCGGCTGCTCGACCTGGATATGCAGGTCATCGATCTGTCGGGAGCCTTCCGTCTCGGCGATCCCACGCTCTACCCTTCCTGGTATGGCTTCACTCATCAGCGCCCCGCGCTGCTGCAGGAGGCGGTGTACGGACTCACCGAGTGGTGCAATGGAGAGCTGAAAAAAGCGCGGCTGGTTGCCAACCCCGGTTGCTATCCGACCTCCATCGTGCTGGCCCTGCGGCCTCTGACCTACGCCATCGATCGCGAGCAGCCGGTGATCTGCGACTCCAAGAGCGGCGTCTCCGGCGCGGGAAAGAAGTCCGATCTCTCCTGGTCATTCGCCGAGCTGTTTGGCAATTTCAAAGCGTACGGCGTGGGCACCCACCGGCACGAGCCGGAGATCCGCCAGCAGCTCCATCTCGGCGACCGCGCCGCGCTGGTCTTCGTGCCGCACCTGCTGCCGACCGTTCGCGGTCTGCTGTCGACCATCCACGTCGGCTTCACCAATCCGATGACCGAGCAGCAGGTTACCGAAGCCTATGGCCGGGCCTACGACCACGCGCCCTTCGTGAAAGTGTTGCCGGCGGGTCAGCTGCCGGAGCTGAAGAACGTGGTGAACACGCCGCGGGCGGAGATCGGGTTTCAGTTGCTGCAGGGTGGCCGGCGCGCCGTGATCGTCTCGGTCATCGACAACCTGCTGAAGGGTGCGGCGTCGCAGGCCGTCCAGAATTTCAACCGGATGTGCGGATTCGCAGAAACGCAGGCGCTGTTGTGAACGCCGCTGGAATCGGAGAAACGTCGATGAATGTGATCAAACTCGGTGGCAGCCTTCTGGACGATCAGCGGCGGCGTGACGGTGCGCTGCTGACCATCGCCGCAGCCTGGCGGAACGGCGAGCGCATCGTTCTCGTTCACGGAGGCGGCAAGCATGTCGACGCGCAGCTGGCGCGCCTGGGGATTCCGAAACGGACGCACGCCGGGCTGCGCATCACGGACGACGAGACCCTTCCGGTGGTGGTGTCCGTCCTCGCCGGCACCGTCAACAAGATGCTGGTCTCCGAGCTCACCGCCATCGGAATCCCTGCCGCAGGCATCTCCGGTGCGGATGCCGGAACGTTGACCGCCACTCGTCACGAGCCCATCGACGGCATCGACCTCGGCCACGTCGGGCGGGTATCGAACGCCAGCGGCGCGCTGGTCCACGCCATGCTCGACCGGGGGATCCTGCCGGTGATTTCTTCCGTGGCCCAGGGACCGGGAGGATCCCTTCTCAATGTCAACGCCGACACCGCGGCTGCAGCGATCGCCGTGGCCCTGGAAGCGGAGTCGCTGCAGTTCATCACTGACGTGGCCGGCCTCCTCGATGCCGACGGCAACGTCGTTCCGCGCTTGACGGCCGTCGATGCGCTGGCGCTGATCGAGAAGGGTCTGGTCAGCGGCGGGATGCGTCCGAAGCTTCTGGCGGCCGTCGACGCGCTGCAGTCCGGAGTGCGCTCCATCGCCATCGGCGAAGCGGGAGGAACCCATGTCGTCGCCGCGTGAGTTCACTGCTCGCTCGCTCCACGGCATCCACGGAGGGAACGCCCATGCTGGTTCATGACGATTCGCCTGCGGCCGTGGAGGAGCGGGAAAGAAACTTCATTCTGGGCACGTATGCCCGCACGCAGTTCCATCCCCGAAGCGGGAAGGGTGCGCGGCTGACGGATGCTCATGGACGGGAGTACTGGGATCTGCTCGGCGGCATCGCCGTCAACGTGCTCGGCCACCGGCACCCCCGGCTGATCAAGGTGCTGCGCGACCAGTCCGCCTCGTTGCTGCATGTTTCCAATCTGTACTACCACCCAGCGCAGGGCCTGCTGGCAGAGCGGCTGGTGCGGGCCTCAGGACTGCTGCGCGCATTTTTCTGCAACAGCGGAACCGAGGCGAATGAAGCGGCCCTGAAGTTTGCTCGGCTGGCCAATCCGGGCCGCAGCGAAGTGGTAGCGCTCAACGAAAGCTTTCACGGAAGAACGGTGGGGTCGCTTTCCATGACCGGTCATGCGGCCTATCGCACTCCGTTTGAGCCGTTGATGCCCGGAGTCCGGTTCGTGGAACCCAACGATCTCCCCGCGCTCGAGGCGGCTGTCAGCGAGAAAACCTCGGCCATCGTGCTCGAGCCGATCATGGGCGAGGGAGGGATCATCCCGCTGACGGTCGAGTTCCTGGCCGGAGCGCGCAAGCTGGCCGATCGCACCGGAGCGATCCTCATCTTCGACGAGATCCAGTGTGGTTTCGGCCGCACCGGAACGCTCTTCGCTTTCCAGTCCAGCGGCGTCATCCCCGACATCGTCACCATGGCCAAGCCATTGGGAGGCGGTCTGCCTCTCGGTGCCGTCCTCACCGGTGAGGCCATCGAAGGTCTGGTCAAGCCGGGGCATCACGGCACGACCTTCGGGGGGAATCCGGTGGCCTGCCGTCTCGGCCTGGCGGTTCTGGATGAGATCGAAAAATCAGCATTGCTCGCACGCGTCGATGCGTACGGCGAATGGTTCGGCCGCCAGCTTCGTCAGCTGCAGGCGAAGACCTCCGCAATCGTGGACGTGCGCGGAACGGGATTCATGTGGGGCATCGAGCTGGACCGCACTGCGAAGCCTGTGGCTATGGCTCTGATGGACAAGGGCTTCATCGTGGGCACGGCACGCGACAACGTGCTCCGCCTTCTGCCGCCCTACGTCACTCCGAAGAAAGCATTCACCGAGTTTCTCGTAGCGCTCGAGTCGATCCTGGCCGCCCAGCCCGGCTTGACTGCGCCGGCCATGACTGCGCCGACCATGACTGCGCCGGCCATGGCGGCGCAAGCAGGGTGGCAGGCGCCGGCGAACGAAGCATCCAACCGACAAGGAGCAGTCTCGAAATGAAACCGATCAAGAAAGCGGCGCTGGCCTATTCAGGGGGTCTGGACACCTCGATCATCATTCCCTGGTTGAAGGAGAACTACGGCTGCGAAGTCGTGGCCGTGGCGGTCGACGTCGGCCAGGCCGAGGAGACTGCCGGGCTGGCGGAGAAGGCGCTGCAGACGGGCGCGTGCGAGTTCCATCTGGTCGATGCGCGCGAGGAGTTTGCGCGCGACTACCTCTTTCCCGTCCTGAAGTCCGGCGCGATCTACGAGAAGGATTACCTCCTGGGCACCTCCACCGCACGCCCGATCATCGCGCGTAAGCAGGTGGAGATCGCTCTGGCCACCGGATGCGACGCGGTCGCTCACGGCTGTACCGGGAAGGGCAACGACCAGGTCCGCTTCGAGCTGGCCTATCAGGCGCTCGCGCCGGAATTGGAGGTGGTCGCTCCATGGCGTGAGTGGTCCATCGTGTCGCGCGAGGACGCCATCGACTACGCCGCTTCGCGTGGCATCTCCGTCCCTGTGACCAAAAAGGACCCGTACTCCCGCGATCGCAATCTGTGGCATCTGTCGCACGAAGGCGGCCCGCTGGAAGATCCTGCATTCGAGCCGGAAGCTTCCATGTTCAAGCTGACTGTCGATCCGATGGTCGCGCCGGACGCACCGGAGAAAGTCACCATCGAGTTCCTCTCCGGGATTCCCGTCGCTGTGAACGGCGAGACGCTCGCGCCTGCGGAGCTGATCGAAACGTTGAATGCCATCGGGGGGCGGCATGGAGTGGGACGGGTGGATCTGGTGGAGAACCGTCTGATCGGCATCAAGTCGCGCGGGGTCTACGAAACGCCCGGCGGCACGATGCTGGTCACGGCGCTCAAGGCGCTGGAGTCCATCACCCTCGACCGGGAGAGCTCGCACGAGAAGGAGCGCATCGCCACGCGCTACGCGGAACTGGTCTACAACGGACAGTGGTTTGCCCCTCTGCGCGAAGCATTCGACGCCTTCGTCGATGCCATCGCGGCGCCGGTGACCGGCGCGGTGATCCTCAAGTTGTACAAGGGGAGCGCGATGGTGGTGTCCCGGACCTCGCCCAACTCGATGTACTCCGAGGCGCTGGCCAGCTTCAACATGACCGGCTACGACGCGCGCGACTCGGCCGGCTTCATCCGGCTCTTCGGTCTGCAGACCCGCGGCCGGAAGCGCATCAGCCCCATCAACCCGGTTTCCTTCGACGAGACCATCGCCGGCGATAACGACGAGCTGGCCGCTGCCCGGCGTCTGCGGAAGGCCTCGCGTTGACCGGAAAGCTCTGGGGCGGACGATTCCAGTCCGAGCCGTCGGACCTGCTCCGCCGGCTCAACGACTCATTTGCGTTCGACCGCGAACTGTTTTCCGAGGATGTCGAAGGCTCGATTGGCTGGGCCGCGGCGCTGCAGGGAGCGGGCGTGCTGACCGCCGCCGAGAGCGCATCGATCGCCGACGCACTGCGGGCCATCGGCGGGAAGTCTGTTCCGGCAGACTCCGCCGGAGCGGAGGACGTTCATTCCTTCGTGGAGTCGCAGCTGTACGGCGCGGTGGGCGATCTCGCCGGCAAACTGCACACCGGCCGTTCGCGCAACGATCAGGTGGCCACCGATCTCCGCCTCTGGCTCAAGCGCGCCTCGCAGGAGTGTCTCGATCTGGTGACCGGCGTGGCCGAAGTGCTGGCCCGGCTGGGCGGCAGGGAAGCGGCCACGCCGATGCCCGGCTATACCCACCTGAAACAGGCGGAGCCCATCACCTTCGGCCACTGGTGCCTGGCGTACGTGGAGATGCTGCTGCGTGACGCCTCACGTCTTCAATCGGCGCTGGAGCGCGGGGACGAGTGCCCCCTTGGATCGGGCGCGCTTTCCGGAACTCCGCTGGCGGTGGATCGCCACGCGCTGGCGCGCAGTCTCGGATTCGTGCGCCCGACCGCGAACTCGCTGGACGCAGTCTCCGATCGCGACTTCGCGGTGGAGTACCTCTTCTGCGCGTCGCTGCTGCTGTCGCATCTCTCCCGGCTGGCGGAAGATCTGATTTTCCAGAGCAGCGATGAAGTCGGGTTCGTCGAGCTGCCGGACGCCCTGGCCACCGGATCCTCGCGCATGCCGCAGAAGAAAAATCCTGATGTGCTGGAGCTGGTGCGCGGCCACGCCGGCCGGGCCATCGGAGAGCTGGCCGGCCTGCTGGCGATCATGAAGGCTCTGCCCCTCGCGTATGACAAGGATCTGCAGCTCGACAAGGAGCCGCTCTTCCGCATGCGGGCGACGCTGGCGGCGGTGCTGCCGGCACTGGCCGGACTGATCGAAGGACTGAGTCTCGATCGGGAACGCATGCGCTCCATGGCCTCGCGCGATCTGTTGCTGGCCACCGAAGTCGCCGACGCCATGGCTGCGCGGGGGATTCCATTTCGCGAAGCGCACTCGCTGGTCAGCGCGCAGATTGGTCAGTCCGTACGCAGCGGCAAGTCGCTGCGCGAGCTGGGGCCGGAAGGGAAGATCACCGCGGGCGATCTGGACGCGCTCGATGTTGACCGCGCACTGGAGAAACGCAGCGCCATCGGCGGAACCTCTCCCGCTCGTGTGAAGCAGGCGGCAGGCGCGGCCCTGCTGCGCATCGCTGCGCTGCGGAACACACCCTCGGCCCGCTCCTCCGTGGCCTCGAACGGCTCCAGCGCCGATCCCCTCGCGGCTCAGGAGCAGGCGTCGTCATGAAACTGCCCAAGGGATTCCTGGCCTCCGGCATCCGTGCCGGCATCCGTAAGAAGCGCCCCGACCTGGGGCTCATCGTGGCCACCGACGGCGCCGACGCTGCTGCGGTATTCACCCGCAACCAGTTTCAGGCGGCGCCGGTGACGCTCTCGAAGCAGGCCTTGAAGAAGAGCGGCGGTCGCGTCAAGGCGGTGGTGGTGAACGCCGGCTGCGCCAATGCGGTGACCGGGAAGCCGGGGATGGATGCGGCGAAGCGCGTGCGCGATCGCGCGGCCGAACTGCTGCGCTGCCCGCAGGAAGAAATCTTTCTCGCCTCCACCGGCGTGATCGGTGTGGTGCTGCCGGACAAGAAAGTCCTGGACTCCCTGCCCGACTCGATCACCCGGCTGTCCAACGGGGGAATCGATGCGTTCTCGCACGCCATCCTGACCACCGATGTGGGCCCGAAACTGCTGCAGGCCACGTTTACGCTGGGCGGCAAGCGCGGGCGCATCGTCGGCGTGGCCAAAGGCGCCGGAATGATCCATCCGAACATGGCCACCATGCTCGGCTTCGTCCTGACCGACGCGGCCATCACACCCGCCGCATTGCAGAAGGACCTGCGCGACGCGGTCGAGGAAAGCTTCAACTCGATCTCGGTCGATGGAGACACCTCCACCAACGACTGCGTCCTCCTCCTCGCATCGGGGAAGCTGGGAAACGAAGAGGGAGCGGACCGCGCGGACTTCCAGCGCGCGCTCAATCAGGTCTGCCGTCAACTGGCCTGGTTGATCGTGCGCGACGGCGAAGGAGCGACCCGGGTGATGGAGCTGGAGGTGCGCGGCGCGCGCAGCGATCGCGATGCCCGGCTCGCCGCGCACGCCATCGCCACCTCGCCGCTGGTCAAGACCGCACTTCACGGCGGCGATCCGAACTGGGGACGCATGCTGGCAGCCCTGGGACGCAGCGGCGCTCGATTCTCCGTGCGACGCGTATCGTTGTCCGCAGGTCGCGTCGTGCTGGTCCGCGACGGCGAGCCGGCCACCTATCGCGAGAAAGATGCCGCTCGAGTTTTCGGTCGCGAGCGCGTGCCCATCCTCCTCGAGCTCGGCAGCGGCAATGGACGAGCGCTCCTTCTCTCGTGCGACTTCGGCCACGACTACATAAGCCTGAACACCGACTACCGAAGCTGAGCCGCACCCCATCGAGTGTCCTTCTCTCCGCCGCAGCGGGGAGAAGGTCCGCGAAGCGGGGATGAGGGGTCCTGCTCTTCGTGCCGTGATCTCCCCTCATCCGCCTTCGGCACCTTCTCCCCGTGCGCGGGGAGAAGGACACTCGTTGGGAGGCGCGCGAAGCCTCCTTCCCTTCCCGCCCGCCACCTGCCTGTAAGTGACGGTTGGGGATTTCTTCTCCGCTGCTGACCGCATCGGACGGCGATACACTCCCCGTCATGAGAAAGCCCTTCGTCTCGCTACTCATCGCCGGCCTTCTTCTCGCGTCGCAAGCTGTAAGAGCGGGCAGCTTCGAGCCAGTTCGTGCTCGTCACGGAATGGTGGCCTCGGTCAGCGAGATCGCCTCGAGGATCGGCGTCGACATTTTGAAGAAGGGTGGCAACGCCGTCGATGCGGCGATCGCGGTGGGGTTTGCTCTGGCCGTGGTCTGGCCCGAGGCGGGGAATTTGGGCGGTGGCGGGTTCATGCTGCTGCGGAAGGCCGACGGCACTACGGAGGCGATCGACTATCGTGAACGCGCCCCTCGCGCTGCTTCGCGGGACATGTACCTCGATTCCTCCGGCAAGGTCATTCCGAACGCGTCGACGCGGGGATACCGCGCGTCGGGAGTGCCAGGAACGGTGGCCGGTTTTGCTCTGGCTCATAAGCGACACGGGAAGTTGACGTGGGTGCAACTCGTGGCGCCGGCCCGGGCCCTCGCTGCCGACGGTTTCATCGTTTCGTACACGATGGCTTACCGGCTGGCCACGGAGTCGGCGATCAAGCGGCTGGCGCCGTTTCCGGAGAGCCGGCGGATTTACCATCGCGACGGAAACGTCTATGCGATGGGCGATCGTTTCGTGCAACCGGAACTGGCCGCCACACTCGCCCGCATCCAGAAGGATCCTCAGGATTTCTATCGAGGAGTCACCGCCCGGCGCATCGCTTCCGAGATGAAGGCGCATGGGGGAACCATCACCCTGCGCGATCTCGAGGAGTACGAACCGACGATTCGGAAGCCGCTGAAAGGCACGTATCGCGGGCTGGAGATCATCACCTTTCCGCCGCCTTCTTCCGGAGGGGTTGCCCTTCTGGAGATGCTGTCGATGCTCGAACCCTACGACCTCAAGAGCATGGGATGGCACTCGGTGGCGGAAGTGCACACGATGGTCGAAGTGATGCGCCGGGCGTTCGCCGATCGCGCCGTCTTCCTGGGCGACCCTGATTTCGCCAAGGTGCCCCTTGCCAGCCTGATCTCGAAAGCCTACGCCGCCGAGCGGAGCAAGGACATCCAAACGGACCGCGCCACACCAAGCAGCGAACTGGCAACCGGGAAGCCGGCTCCTGATGAGTCACCCGACACGACCCATTTCTCCATCGTTGACTCCGAAGGGAACGTGGTCACCAACACCTACACCCTCAACGACACCCTCGGTAGCGGCATCACCATCGCGGGGACCGGCGTCCTGATGAACGACGAGATGGATGACTTCACCTCAAAGCCCGGCGTGCCGAATCTCTATGGCCTCATCCAGGGAGAGGCCAACGCCATCGCTCCGCACAAACGTCCCTTGTCCTCGATGACGCCGGCGATCGTGGTGCGTGATGGAAAGTTCTGGTTTGCGCTGGGGTCGCCCGGCGGCTCAGCCATCATCAGCAGCGTGCTCCAGGTCATGACCAATGTGGTGGACTTCGGGATGAATCTTCGCGACGCGGTCGAAGCGCCGAGGTTTCACCACCAGTGGCAGCCCGACAAGATTGGCTGGGAGTTGCATGAGTTTTCGCGGGACAGCTGGTCCGCGTTGGAAGCGATGGGGCACGTCTTTGCTGCTGATCCAGGTTTGTCTCTAACCCACCGGTCCGAGGATCCCAACCTCGGGGATGTCGACGCGGTGATGGTCGACGAGAAGGGAATCCGGCTCGGCGCCTCCGACCCGCGCCGCGGAGGAATGGCGGTCGGATGGTAGCCGGGCTCCTCTTCCCGTGCGACCCATCCCGGAACTGTCCGCTGCCGTTCGAATGATGCCGCCTGCGATTGCGTAGAATGCGCTCCGCAATAGGAGCCCTCATGACCGTTGACAGGAAATCCCTGCTCGCATTCGCCGATCGCGAGCGGCGGGCGTTCGAGACCGCCTTGCAGGAGCTGGTGGAGATTCCCTCCGTCTCCTCGGATCCCGCACGCCAGAGCGATATCCGCAAATGCGGCGAGCGGGCCGTGACCTTGATCCGCGAGTTCGGCGGAAAGGCGCGTCTTCTGGAGACGGAAGGGAATCCCATCGTTCACGGAGTCTTCGAAGGCCCGGGCCCCAGCGTCACGTTCTACAACCATCTCGACGTGCAGCCGGCGTCGAAGAGCACCGAACCGTGGGATCACGAGCCGTTCACGTTCGTTCGCGATGGCGACCGTTACCTCGGGCGGGGAACGACCGACGACAAGGGCCCGGCGCTGACGGCGCTGTGGGGCATTCGCGCCGCTCGCGCCGCGGGCATCCATACCAAGACTCAGGTGCTCTGGGAGCTGGAAGAGGAGATTGGTTCTCCGAATTTCGAAAAGGCCATGAAGGACCACGCGAAATCGCTGGCCACCGACTCGGTCCTGGTGTCTGACACCATCTGGGTCTCCCGCAGCCGCCCGGCATGCCCGGCCGGACTTCGCGGATTGCAGGGCTTCGAGCTGGTCCTGCAGACCGGCGAGACCGACCAGCACTCCGGCGTCGCCGGCGGCGCGGCGCGGAACCCCATCGGCGAGCTGATGAAACTCGTCTCCGAGATGTACGACGCCAGCACCGGCAAGGTGAAGATCAAGGGCTTCTACGACGACGTGGAGCCACCGTCGAAGAAGGAGCTCAAGGATTTTGCGAGCTCCGGGTTCACCGTCCGGCAGTTCAAGAAGGACCACGGCTTCAAGTCCATCCGCACCGATGACGCCATGGAGGTCATGAAGCGGATCTGGGCCATGCCCACCATGGAGATTCACGGACTGGTCGGCGGCTACAGCGGCCCCGGAATCAAGACCATCATCCCGCCCAGTGCAAGCGTCAAACTCTCCTGCCGTCTGGTGGCCAATCAAAATCCGCGCAAGATCATGAAGTTGATCCGGGCGTTCGTGAAGGATCGAAACCGCGACGTCACCATCGTCGAGGAGGGATCGATGATGCCGTACAAGGCGCCCACCGAGGGCAAGTTTGCGGATGCCGTGCGGAGCTCGGTGAAGTTCGCCTTCGGAAAGGAGCCAGTGTTCGTGCGCGAAGGCGGATCCATCGGCGCCGTGATTTCCATGGAGCGCTATCTGAAGTGCCCGGTGCTTTTTCTGGGACTCTCGCTGCCGGAGCATGGCTACCACGCCCCGAACGAAAACTTCGACTGGCAGCAGGCCAGAGGCGGCATGGTGGCCTTCGCGAAGTATCTCGAGCAGATCGCGACGATGTGAGGGCGATGGCGGGGCGGGTGTGTGCGGATCCTCGAGCCGCGCCGCAACGAGGGAGACTCGTCCTTCTGACTGCGGGGCATACCCACAGGAATGTCTGTGCCCACTCTCGTCAGCAAATTACAGCGCGTTCTCCGACGCAGAGTGCATCCCGGCCCTTGCTGGAGCCGGCGAAGCCGGCAGAAGACCCGTAGCCCCCGGCTTCAGCCGGGGGAACGCAGCGACCGGATGCAGCGAAGCCCGCTTCAGCGGGCGACAGAAGGGTTCCGTCATCTGGCGAACCATCGAGGAGTCAATCCGCTCGGGCTTCTCCCGCCTTACCCGCGCTTCGCCTCGGCGCGCTTCTGCATCCAGTGCATCAGGTAGTAGAGCGCGCCGATCACCAACGCGAAGCCGATGATCCAGTACGACTTCGAAGCGAGCGCGGTCTTCAGC
>JBKJQB010000040.1:0-24324 GCA_046594105.1 Thermoanaerobaculia bacterium | reverse complement strand
AGAGGTTTGGGATTCACAGATCGTCCGCAGTTTCCACCACAGGATTGAGCTTCACCAGAATTCGATCTCCCTCGAGTCTCAGGTCATGCATGGTCAGACGGATCTCCGCGTTGCCCGTGCACAGACCGGTTGCGACGTCGAAGCCCCACAGATGCCACGGGCAGATGATCTCGTCTCCGATCAGATCGCCTTCTCCCAGCGGACCTCCTCGATGGGGACAGGAGTTCTCGCTGGCGAAGAATCCGCTCGAGGTGTGGAACAGCGCGATCTTGCGATCCCCGATCATCACGCTCTTCGCGCGGCCGGCCGGCAGCTCTCCCACAACCGCGATCTCCAGAAAGTCTTCCATCAGGCGGTGCGTAGGGTACTCCGAGTGGTCATCGGCGGAGAATGGCTGATCCACTCACTCACGCAGAAAATCGCACCGCTCTCGGAATCCCGCTTCTGCCCACAGCGGCGGTCCCGTCGCCCCAGACCCCGGCGATCGGAGTGGCACACTGCGGACACTTCCCGTCATCCAGTCGATACGAGGTGACGCGAAATCCGGAACGGCCGATGACCACGGCATCGCACGTCGGACAATGAGTGCTCTCGAGATCGCCGAACGCTCCCGGAAGGTTGCCGGGATAGACGTACCGCAGGCCGGCCCGCCGCCCGATGTCGTAGGCCCGGCGGAGGATGGCCACGCTGGTGTTGGCGTTGCTGGTCATCTTGTAGTCCTGGTGAAAGGCCGTGACGTGCCAGGGAATGTTCACATCGACGCCTGCCAGAAACTCGGCGATCTTCGTCAGTTCCTCATCGGAATCATTGAAGCCGGGGATCACCAGGGTCACGATCTCCACCCAGATTCCGCGCGCCTTCAAGCCGCGGATGGTGTCCAGGACCGGCTGCAAGGTGCCGCCAAGGTCGCGGTAGTGCGCGTCGGTGAATCCCTTCAGATCGACTTTGTACAGATCGACCCAGGGCGCGAGGTAGTCGAGCACCCGCTCCGTTCCATTGCCGTTTGAGACGTAGGAGCAGATCAATCCCTGCTGCCTTGCTTCCTTGAAAATCTCGACGGCCCATTCCGAGGTGATGAGGGGCTCGTTGTATGTCGAGGTGATGACCGTCGCTCCATGCCCGCGTGCCAGCCGGATGATGTCGGCCGGTTCCACATCGATGGGAGGGGCACCAGCCACCGGGTCGCGCAGCGCCTGCGAGGTCACCCAGTTCTGGCAGTAGCCGCAGTGATAGTCACAGCCGAGCATTCCGAACGAGAGGGCCAGCGCTCCGGGATAGGCGTGAAAGAACGGCTTCTTCTCGATGGGATCCACCTGCAGCGCCGCGGCGTACCCTCGGGGGACGCGCAGCACACCGCCCTCGTTGTAGCGGACCTTGCAGATCCCTTTGAGCCCCTCCGGGATTTTGCAGCGATGCCCGCACGAGTAACAGCGCACCGCATGGTTCTCCAGCGCATCCACAAGTTCGGGAGCCGCCGGAGCGGTGCGATCCGCCAGGGCTTCGCCGAGAGTGGCGTTGATGGGGTTCGACATGCGCAGACCAAAACGCTCAGGGCCGATCGTGTATTGCCAGCCAGCGGCCGATTCGATGCGCTTTGAACGAGCAGGCGAAGCAAACCCAGGCGAGGAGAAATCCGGCCACACCATCGATCAGATAATGCCATCCGGTCACGATCGACCCGACGAAGATGACGATCGTAAACAGGGCGAACAGCAGTTCGCTGGCCCGCCACACTCTCCTCATCCACAGAAACACCAGCGTTTGAAATGCGACGTGAAGGCTGGGGAATGCGGCCACTCCGAACAGCACGTTCACCGGTCGGGGGATGCCCCGCGCGTACGCCAGAACGTTCTGATAATTGGCCATCAGCAGCCGCTGGTAAGTCTGCGAATGAACGAACAGCGGCGCCAGAGGGAGCCAGACCTCCGGAAATCGATACGCCGGTCCCAGCGAGGGCAGGGCGACATAGAGCCACGCGCCGATCAGCCACATCGCCACGTTCGAGTCCATGAAGGCGATGCGGATGCGATGGCTCGGGGAGGAGGCGAAGAAGACGCCCGCCAGATTCAGGCTGGCCAGAAAAATGTTCGCGTAGGTCCAGTCGATGGTGCGCAGGACCGAAGGCGCGCCGAGCAGCGAAAGCAGGAAGACGTTCGGCGAATATCCCAGACCGAGAGTGCGGTCCAGATCCCAGAGCTGCTGATCAAACAGCCGCGGATGGAGAAGCGGAATGGCCAGCTTGATCCATCCGTACGTGTGCACAAAGAGCCCGCTGAAAATCGCGATGCGCACCGTATCGGCGACCCACGAGGGCCTGCGGATGATGGCCAGATATTGCGTCAACGTGCCGCGACGCCAGGCCACCAGGGCCCGCAGGCCAACTCCGATCGCTGCCTGCAGCAGAAAGCCGGAGGCCAGGGACCACACCACCCGCGGCAGCGTCTCCATCGGCGCGCGCAGAGTCGTCCAGAGCAGCACCTGAATGAGCAGGAAGTTGCCGAAGGTGAACCACTCGAAGAAGTAAGGGCGGGAGGCGCGCAGCGCTCTCATCGGGGAAACATCCTACTTCGAGGCGCGAGTTCCAGGCTTCATCGAGAGCTCTTTCAGCTCAATCGGGCGGAGAGCGGCCGGGACGGCCGCGCCACACCGCGGAATAAGAGGATCGATCAGTGCGCGGGCGCAGCGGGTGCCATCGGAAGAAAGTACATGGCCACAGCCACGATCGCATACACCGCCAGAAGCTGAACTCCTTCGTACCAGTTCGTCTCCCCGTCCATGACCAGATAGCCGAAGATGGCCACCGCCAGAACGACGGCCAGGATCTCGAACGGGGTGAAGAGCAGATCAAGCGGATGCCCGAGGGGGTAGGAGAGGAACACCAGGATCGGCGTAACGAACAACGCGATCTGCACGCTGGACTGCATGGAGATGTTGAGCGCGGTATCCATCTGCCCTTTGTAGGCGAGCGTGACTGCCGTGGAGTGCTCCGCGGCGTTTCCGACGATGGCCAGAACCACAAATCCGAGGAAAACTTCGTTCATCCCCCAGGCGTGTCCGGCCTGGCCGACGGCCTTGACCAGCCCTTCGGCGACGGTGCCCATCAGGATGCTGGCCACGGCCAGCAGACCGAACGCGCGGCGCTTGCTCCAGACTTTCCCCTCTTCGAGCTCCGGCGTTTCCGCGACTGCTGCCAGCCGCGCCTTATGCGTTTTGAAAGAGAAAAACAGGCCCAGCACGTAGGAAATGGTGAGGATGATGGACGTGCCGATGGAGACCTGATGGATCAGGTGCGGCAGATCTGGGTGGGCCGCGCTCCGAAAGAACAGCGCCGGCACGAGCGCGGCGGCGAGCGCGAGAATCAGCTGGCCAGCCTGCGACTCCGCCGCCAGCGCATTGAACTTGACCGTCTCCTTGCGCCAGCCACCCGCGAGCATCGAGAGGCCGCCGACGAACAGAAGGTTGCCTACCACCGATCCGGTCAGCGAGGCGCGCACGACATCCAGCAACCCCGCGCGGATAGCGAAAATGGCGATGATGAACTCGGCGAAGTTCCCGAACGTCGCATTGAACAGGGCTCCGTATGTGGGCCCCATCCGGTGCGCCAGCTGCTCGGTGCTCGAGCCGATCCACGCCGCCAGCGGAAGGACGGCGGCGCAGGCGAAAATGAACTCCCACACCAGATTGCCATGCGTGAACTGCAGGTAGAGGGCGATGGGAATCGCTGCGTAGAAAATCCAGGTGACGATGCGTTTCACGGCGGCGGAGTCTATCGCGAGCCATGGGGATGGTGTCGAGAGGATTCCAGCCCCCGGCCGCCAGACTTACCTACCGGTTGGTCGTCCGCGGCGCAGCGAAGGCAGCGTCCGGCGATTCGGCTTCCCGACGCGGTACAGTGGTTTCGATGATTCTGAGCGAGACACGCGACTCCGTCACCTGGATCACCCTCTCCCGCCCCGACAAGCTCAATGCGTTCGCCGGCACGATGCGGGAAGATCTCCTCGTCGCACTGCAGAATGCCGATCGCGACGAGGGCTGCCGCGTGGTCGTCCTGACCGGAGCAGGGCGTGCATTTTCAGCCGGCGGTGATGTCGACTTCATGGCCGGTCTGCAGAAAGAATCCGACACCGATGCCTTCCGAGGACTGCTGGACCGCGGACGCGAGATCGTCATGACCATCCGCTCGATGACCCGGCCGGTGATCGCGGCGGTCAACGGCGTGGCCGCCGGTGCGGGCTGCAACCTGGCCCTGGCCTGCGACTATCGCATCGCCTCCGACCAGGCCAGACTCGGCCAGACCTTCGTGCGCATCGGGCTTCACCCCGACTGGGGCGGGACCTGGCTCCTTCCTCGGCTGGTCGGCCCGTCACGGGCGATGGAGATTCTGATGACCGGGCGCATGGTGGAATCCAGCGAAGCGCTGACCATCGGGATGGTGGATCGGGTGGTTCCTCACGAGGAGCTCATGGCGGAGACGGAGCGGCTGGCGAAGGCGCTCGCCGATGGGCCGCCCATCGCCATCCGCGGGATCAAGCGGGCACTGAACGCGTCGGCTGGGAACGAGCTCGACGAGCAACTCGAGCTCGAGGCGCAGCATCAGCTCGCATCGTTTCGTTCGGACGACGCGCGGGAAGGGATGGCGGCATTCTTCGAGAAGCGCGCCGCGAGGTTCGAGGGAAAGTAAAGAGCGCCTTTCGGCGGCCGCGCGAGAACGGCGCGTGGGCAGGATGTCCGCGACACGGCAAGGCAGGGATGCCGGCGCTACGAGAGGAGCGGCCCACTGTCATCGCCGCGTGCGGGCGATGACCAGGGTCTGGTCGTCTTTCTGAGGCGCTTCGCCGACGAACGCTTCGACGGCTTGCGCGATCCGGTCGCGCAAATCCTCCGAGGACGCGTTGAGGATCTGCGTGAGCACAGTCTCCAGTCGCTCATTGTCGAATTCGTCGCCGCCGACGTTCTCCGCCTCGGTGATCCCATCGCTGTAGAGCACCACGGCGGAGCCTGACGGAAACCCACGCATCTGGGTCCGGTACTGCGACGTGCCGAGGATGCCGAGGGGCAGACCGTGAGACTTCAGGAGATCCATGCGTCCGTCAGACAGGATGTAACAGGGATTGTGTCCGGCGTTCACGAACTCCAGCGTCTCCGCGGCAGCATCGATGGCCACCAGGATCATGGTCACGAATTTGTTCTCAGCGGACCATTTGTGCAGGTGGCGATTCAGCTCCGTGGCGATGTCGCCAAGCTCGCGACCTTCCGCGAAGAGCAGTTGCACCGCTGCGTGAAAGGCGGAGACCAGCAGCGCGGCCGGCATGGACTTGCCGGCCACGTCGGCCACCACCATGGTCAGGACGCCCTCGCGCTCGAAGAAGGCGTGGTAGTCCCCGCCCACCTGGCGGGCCGGTCGCGAAAGGATGGCGATGTCGATGCCGTCGATGGAGGGAAGAGTCTTCGGAAGAATGTCGCGTTGGATGGTCGCGGCCAGTTCGAGATCGCGCTCCATGGCCTGCTTCTCCAGCGCTTCGCGATGCAGGCGAGCGTTCTCCAGGGCGATGGCCACCTGATTGGCGAACAGCGAGAGCAGGCGCAGCTCGTTCGCTTCGAACGCGCCGAGGCTTCCGTCGCGGTTCTCCCGATCCGCGGCGGCGAGCACCCCGATGATGGAGTTGTTGCCTTTGATGGGAACGGCAACAAAGGAGACGCACTCAGGGAAGATGCACTCCGCGCCATCCTCGAACGACATGGCCTCGCCGCTTTCGATGATGCGCGAGGTCAGCTCGTCATCGAGAAAATCGGCGCGCACATCGCCGAAGGAGCGATAGACGCGAAAGCGGGTTCCCTCGCGGAGAAACAGCGCCGCGCGGCGCGCGTTGATGAGCGAGATCATGCGGAAGAGCACCGCGTCGGCCAGCTCGTCGATGTTCAGCGTGGCGGCGATGGAGAGTCCGATGTCGTAAAGCGACTCCAGCTCCCACAACCGGTACTTCAGCTGGAAGTCTCCTTCGCGCATCTCCTGCGTCAGCCGCTGGTTGTTCAGCACCGTTCCCAGATACGACCCGGCGGCATGAAGGATCTCCAGATCGCCCTCCGATGCCGGCTCTCCGGAGAGCGCCACCACGCCGAAATGGTCGCGGCTGGAACGAATGGGGATGACCACGCGTGGCCGCGGCTCGAGCGGTAACGGACCTTCCCCCTCGCTGCCGTCAGAATCGAGAGTGTCGGGAGCGACACAACGTTCCGATCTGGCGGCCAGACGGAGGGTCGCACCACGAGCGTCGCGCAGATACACCGCGCCGGTATCGAAGGGTGTGTGGCGGGTGAAGGCGTCGAGGATCAGACGGCCGTGCGTGGAGAACGCCGCCTTCTCGAGCTGCTGCAGTTCCGAAAGAAAGTCCGTGAGCCGGTGGGGCGGAGGAGACATCGAAGGGCGAGAATACTATCGTCTGCGTTGGGCCGGCACGGCCGGCGGCGCTGGTTGCCCAAGGCTCCGCCAAGATCACGCTCCAGGACGTTTTGCCGCGCAGGCTCCTGGGCCGGCCGTGCCGGCTAGAGCGCCAGCTCTTTGCTGGCCGCCTCTTCACTGTCAAAGATGGATGCGTAGTTGGCCAGGCCCATGATCTGGAATGTCTTGTGGATGACCGGGGTCAGACAGCAGAACCCGATCTTTCCACCGCGGTCGATCATCTTCTCGATGATCTCGATCAGGATGCTGATGCCGATGGAGTTGACGATCTTGGTCTCGCGAAGGTTGAGCAACAGGGTGGTCACTCCCCCGTCCATGAGCTCGTACGCGCGGTTGGCGATCTCCTCGCCGCCGATGTTGTTGATGTAGCCCTTGGTGTAGAGGATGGCTCCGTTGGGCTTGCGGTCCACCGCGATTTTCAGTTCCTCGGTCATGATTTCTTCTCGTATTTGACCATGTGAATGGTCGTCCCGCCACCTTCGCTGGTAGTGATCTCGACTTCGTCCATGTGCGCTTCGATGAGTTGCAGGCCGCGACCGCGTTTGTGCGCAGCGCCTGCGGCGGGCCGGCGGGAGCGTGCTTCCTTCGGGTCGAATCCGCGACCGTGATCGGTGATCCAGACGTCCATGCGCCGTCCATCCCCGAAGTTCGTGCCCACCAATCTTAAAAAGATGCGGTTGTCGGCGCAACCGGAATGCTCGCGAGCGTTGATGCAGGCTTCGATGATCGCATGAGTCATCTCATCGATCTTCTCGCTGCTCATCCCCACTTCCCGGGCCAGATTGCCCGCCGCACGCGCGGCTGCAATCTCGATGTCGGGAACCATCGGGAGAGTCAGCTCCATCTGCCGCTCGGCGGTCGTGGTCATGAGGCCAGCTTCCTCGAACGAGCGATCAGAACGCCAGAAACAGGGCCACCGCGGACTTGATCCAGTCGGGGATTCCGCCGATCTGGTTGGCAGCCACCAGAGCGAAGGTGTTGAAGGCCAGCAGCACGGGCAACGCGTAGGACATCGACATCACGGTGGTGCGGGTCTGGGCGATGATTTTCATGATGGTCCCCCTCAAGTGTCGGGGTCCCCTCTGAGCAACGCGATTGCCATCCGTCCTTCGTCGTCAAAAATGCTCGCAACACGCTCATTCTCAAATGTTTAGACCACGTGGTTCGATTTTTCTGGGCGAACTGGATATGGGACATTTTGACCCATCCGCCACGAAAGATTCGCGATATCATGCGTAAGCCATTCAAAACAAGAGTCATTCTAGTGCACGTCCCAGGAATCACCAATTGGGTTTAAATGGGACATAGCGTCTCGCATCCGATAGAGCGTCTTGCGATCAATCTCCAGGATCCGGGCTGCTTTCGACAGGTTTCCTTTGGTGTGGGCCAGTACGCGCGCCACGTAACGTCTCTCCAGTTCGTTGAGCGACGGGAAGTCGCTCGTCAATTCCGACGAGGGGGAGAGCGAGGAGTCCGGCAGCAGGAGGTCGCCGGGATCGATGACCGGATCGGTGGTCAGCGCCAGCGCACCCTCGATGAGGTTTTCCAGCTCCCGGACATTCCCGGGATAGTCATGTCTCATCAGCTTCTGCAAGGCCTCCTGCGTGATGCGCACATCATGGAGCCCTTCGCGCTTGCCGTACTTGTCGAGAAAGAAGCGCACCAGCCGCGGAATGTCATCCTTCCGATCGCGCAACGGCGGCAGGACGATCTCCACGACCTTGAGCCGGTAATACAGGTCCTGGCGGAACTCCCCCTTCTCGATCATCTGCTCGAGATCGCGGTGCGTGGCGCAGAGGATTCGTACGTCGATGGGGATGCGGCGCCGTCCGCCCAGTTTCTCGACTTCCCGTTCCTGAAGAACCCGGAGGAGTTTGGCCTGCAACGCCAGGGCGATGTCGCCAACCTCATCGAGGAAGACGGTTCCGCCGCGAGCCAGCTCGAACCTTCCGGCGCGCGCCTCGACTCCCGTGGCCACGCCCCGCTCGATCCCAAACAGCTCGGATTCCAGAAGGGTCTCCGGAAGCGCCGCGCAGTTGATCGCCACGAACGGTCCATCCTTGCGCGGGGAGTTGCCGTGGATCAGGCGGGCGACCATTTCCTTGCCCGTTCCCGACTCCCCGCGAATGAGGACGTTTGCCTGGCTATCGGCCACCCGCGCCACCAGGTCGATCACCCGCTGCATTTTCGGCGACTCGCCGACCATGAGCCGGTCGCTGTACTCCCGCATCACCCTCTGCTTGAGCGTCCGGTTCTCGTCTTCCAGAGACTCCCGGAGCACCGAGACGCGGTGAAAGTTGCGCGTGTTGTCGATGGCCGCACCGCCGATGGCCGCCAGCGACGCAAGAAATCGGAGATCGTCCTCGACGAAGCTGCCGGGCTTCTCGCCGCGCTCTTCTTTCCCGCCCACACCGAGCATGCCCACGATGGAATCGCCAGCAATCATCGGCGCGATCAGCAGGTCGCTGCCTGGGCCACCCAGAAACCGGGAGACCTTCACCGAAAGCGGTTCCCGGGACGCCAGCACCTGGCGGATGGGCGGCTCGCCCATCAGCTCGGCAGGATCGGGGGACTCCACGCCGAACGTATAGAGGTGTTGCACACCCAGCCTCTCGTCGAGGGAAAACACCAGACCCAACGTGGCGTCGAGCACGGCGATGGCGCGCTGCATCAACTCTTCCAGCAACTCGTCTTCCGGTCGCAGGGTGTTCAGGGCACGACCGACGTCATACAGCGCTTCCAGCTGCAGCAGTTTCCGGCGGAGATCAAAGTTCGATTGAGGCATCAGCGAAAGGAATGAGAAAACCGCTGCACGTTCGAGAACCCCTTTGCCGGGATCAGTCCCGGCCGCCAGCCCGGCGGCACTCCCCGAGAAGGTGATCGCAGCTCCAGGACGAATAGAACGCGGGATCGAGGGTGTAGATCCTGATGAAGAGGGGAGCCGCCTCGGCGAAGCGACCGCGCTTCATCTGCGTGCGGGCGAGAAAGTAGAGGGACCGGATGGTCTGGGCGTCCTGGGAGGGTCGCTCCGTCAATTCCCGGAACCCGGCCTCCGCCGCAGCAAAATTGCGCTGTTGGTAGGCGCACAGAGATTTGGAGTACGCATCGACTGCGCCGCACGTTGTCGGCGGCGCGGCGGACGCCGAGGTTGCCACCAGTGCGAGAATGAGCAGACTCCGCATCAGCACAGTGTAGCCGCGTTGCCTTCTCTGTTCGCGACGACCGGGCCGGACCCCAGGGGAGAGTAGGCTTCCCATTGCAACGAGAGTGGCAGATCGAGCGGTTGCACGGAACCACCCAGGTTCGAGAGAGACATCGAGGAGATGCGGGGCCGACGGTCGGCACAAGCCTCACACTGACGATATGAACTACCGGTTGGGAATCATTGGCGGCGGACGGGCGGCGTGGGCCTTTGGTTCGACCTGGCGCCGCATGGGATGGACTCTGTCAGGCGTCTCGTTGCGCCCCTCCTCGCTCTCCCGGCTGCCCGCTCTCCTGGAAGCGCAGGCACGCTCGCTCGATGAGTTGGCTGCAGACTCCGACCTCCTCCTGCTGGCGGTCTCCGATCGCGCCATCGCCGCTGTTGCGGAGAGTCTGCCTCCTACGACCGCCATCGTGTTCCATCCCAGCGGCGCGCTGGCCAGCGTCCGCGGCGGCTTCTCGCTGCACCCGCTGCGCGTCCTTCCGCCGGTGGGCACTCCGAGCGATCTGCAGGGCTCGCTCCTCGTCTTCGAGGGATCGCACCGGGACATCGCCGAGACCATTGCGCAGGCCTGCGGCGCGCAATTCGCTCAGATCAGCGCAGCCAGCAAATCCACCTACCACGCGGCCGCCGTGTTCGGGTCGAACTATGCGGCGGTGATGCTCGACATCGCCGTCCAGCTGATGGCCCAGGCAGGCCTCCCGGATGAGGAGACGCGTGCACCGCTCGCCGCCCTCGCGGCCTCGGCCATCGAAAACTGGGCCGCGCAACATCCAGCTTCCGCCCGGTTCACAGGACCTGCTGCCCGTGGCGACCAGGCCGTCGTCGCAGAGCATCTCGCCGCCCTTCAGGGGAACGAGGAGCTCAGTACCATCTACCGGCTGCTGGCCCAGCGAATTGTTGCGACAGCAAAGTAGCGGGTGCTACCATCGACCTCTTCGACTCGAGGTACGCGGATGGTCTTCTTCAATTACGCGACGATGCAGATGGCCGCGAAGATCGTGTACTACGGTCCGGGCCTCTGCGGGAAGACGACCAACCTCCACCATATTTACGCCAAGACGTCACCGCAGAGCCGCGGAGAGATGGTCAGCCTGGAGACGGAGACCGATCGAACCCTCTTTTTCGATCTGCTCCCCATCGACGTAGGGGTCATCGGCGGATTCAAGACCCGGCTGCAGCTCTACACGATTCCCGGTCAGGTCTTCTACAACACCACTCGTAAGCTGGTGCTCAAAGGTGTCGACGGAATCGTGTTCGTCGCCGACTCCCAGGTGGCCATGCTGGAGGCGAATCTCGATAGCCTCAACAACCTCCGGGAGAACCTGCGGGAGATCGGCCTGAACCTCGACGAGCTTCCGCTGGTGATCCAGCTCAACAAACGCGATCTGCCGAACGTGGCCGATGTCGAGGTCATGTTGGACACCCTCGATCCCGACCGCAAGTACGAGTCGGCAGAAGCGATCGCCGCCAGCGGGACGGGCGTCTTCGAGACCTTGAAGCTGATTTCCAAGCTGACGCTGCGCACGCTGCGGCGCCGCATGACGGGAGAGGAGCCGATCAAGCAGCCCACCCGTCGGGCTCCCGATCCGAACTCGTTCCGGGTCAAGGAAGAGGGAGGCCCGCGGGCCAGGGTCACCGGCGGGAGCACCTCTGCCATCGGTGCCTCCGTGCCCGCATCCTCCCTCTCCTCCGGAGCCGCCGCCTCGTCGTCGAGCATCACCAGCCCGGCGACCGCCACCCAGACCATCACCGCCGCAGACATCCTGGACGATGTGGAAACCATTCCGGCAAGCGACGAGATCGCGGAGGAGTCGTTGACGCCGAGCGCCAACGTGGACTCCCAGATCCTGGCAGAGGCGCCTGTGGCCGGCGGAAATGCTGCGTCCGACTCGCCCCCCCGGACCGAGAAGACTCCCGCCTCCGACCACGCCACAGCTTCGTTGCCTGCCGACCGGAAAGCCGACACCTCGGAGCAACCGGAGCCCTCCGCGGCCGCGGAGCTTCCACAGCCGGAGCGGGACCTGGACTTCCACGAATCGGACAAAGCGGCCAGGTCTGCACCGGTGGTCAAGCACGTGAAAGTCCGCTCCTCCGTCGATGTGATGGCCGAGCTGGAGTCTTTACGAAAGCGCGCGACGCAAACCCCCGCCAGGCCTTCCCGAAAAGATCTGTCGCCGCTGGAGATGCTGCAGTCTTTGCCTCGAAAGAAGGAGATGCAGAAAAGCGTCACCCTTGCCATCGGACGCGACGTCCTGGCAAAAACGAAAACGGTCCGCCTTACGGTATCCTTCGAAGGCGAAGACGGCGTCGTCCACACCGGCGAGCAGTCGGTGGATGTGAGCGATTCCGGTGAGGCCACCGGGCTTACGGTCAATCTGAAACTGGAAGCGTGACGCGGGTGAGGGAGGGGGAGCGATGACGAACGCGAAACGCGCGCTGATGATGCTCGCGGTGGCTGTCTCCGGCTGTGCCACCACACCGAAGTCCCACCCACCCGCAACCGGCTCCCTGGCGCCCAGCAGCACTCTGGCCGGCTCCGATTTTCGCGAGACCGGCAGCGCGATCCAGGAAACGTATCGATCCATCGTTGCCCGGGAGGCCCACCCCCTGGCCGCGCAGCAGGTCGACCTTGAAGCAGCACGCTCCATCCCCCTCCCCGACCATCCGTCGATCCGGAGCGCGGTCACCTTGTTCAGCCACCGTCTGAAACCGAGCGTGCAGGAGTCGCTGATCCGCTCCGGCAGATACAGGAAGCTGATCGAGAAGGCCCTCGACGAATACCACCTGCCCCCGGCACTGGCCTACCTTCCGGTGATCGAAAGCGCATACATCCCCACGCTGACCTCGCGTGCCGGAGCGCACGGCATCTGGCAGTTCATGCCGGAGACCGCGCGCGACTACGGTCTGCGCGTCGACTGGTGGGTCGACGATCGGGCCGATCCGGAACGTTCCACCCGGGCCGCCGCGGCCTACCTCAAGGACCTCTATCGCCAGTTCAACGACTGGTCGCTGGCTCTGGCAGCCTACAACGCCGGCCCGAACCGGATTCGCCGCGCACTGGCTGCGACGGGCTCCACCACGTTCTGGGAGTTGCTCGAGCAGACCGCGATTCCAAGGGAGACCCGCGGGTACGTGCCCACCTTCTTCGCCACACTGGTGATCGCCAGCGATCCCGCCGCGTATGGGTTCCGGCTGGGCGACCCCGTGTCCGTGGAGACGGCGAGGGTCGAGATTGAGGGTCCTGTCTCTCTCCACTACATTGCCGAAGCGGGTCAGATCGACGAGGCCGTCCTCCGCGAGCTCAATCCCTCCCTCCGCCAGTCCCTGGTTCCACCGGGACGGACCAGCATCCGGATTCCCGCCCGCGCCGCCGACTCGCTCACCGCACGCAGAAATACCCTTCGAAACGACGACGCTTCCATGGCCCTCTGCTCCTTCACTTTGCGCGAAGGAGACTCCCTCAAACGCATCGCCGGTGCCGTCGGTGCGAGCCTGGAAACCCTGCTGGCCATGAACGGCCGCAAGTCGGACGACCTCCGCAACGGAGACTCGGTCTACCTCCCGGTGCGCGCCCGCGAGCTCGGTGCACTGCTCAGCCAGAGTGTCGATTTTTACGCGGTGAAAAAGGGCGACACCCTCTTTTCGATCGCCAGACGCCACGGTCTGAGCGTTCCCGAGCTCCTCGATCTGAACGACTTTTCCAGAAGCCATCCGCTGCATCCAGGCGATCGCGTGCGCACATCCTCCGCTCGGGCGCTGGCCGCCGGGGGACTGTAATCGGGAAGGGTCAAGGGGCGCGTTGCGCGCGCCGAGCCGGGCCTGCGGGCCGACCCGTCGGAACCATGAATTTCAACTTTCTTTCACTCACTCCCCTGCAGGAATGGAATCGGGCACACCCGGTGCTTTAAGATGCAGTCATGGCCCGTGGATTCGAAAGCAAATCAGTGCAGTCGCAGTGGCAGGATGCGGAAGACCAGCGCGAGCAGGACAAGAAGAAACGTCCGACCAAAGAAGAGCTCGAACTGAGGACGCAGCGCGAAGGGTTGGAGCTGTCCCGACGCAGAATCGTCAACGAGCTGAACGCAACCGAGAGCGACCGCAGGAAAGAGTCGCTCATGGCAGCGCTCACCCACCTCGATGGCGAGCTCTCCAAGCTGAAGTAGCCGCATCTCGCCGCTCCCATTGCCGCAATTTTCCGCGACAGTCCTCTGACGGTCGGCAGATCGTCGTACCCTCCCGGGTGACGGCGCCCCCCTCCGCACTCATCAAAAGATGCGCCGATCTGCTCCCTTGAAATCCGGGAGCGCCGCTGTTAGTTTCGCCCCCCACCATGGCCGAATCGAGCGACTACAAGAAAACCCTCAACCTCCCTCAGACGACCTTCGCCATGAAGGCGAATCTGCCCCAGAACGAGCCGAAGAGGCTGGAAGCGTGGCAGGAGATCGAGCTTTACCGTCTGATCCGGGAGAAGTCGGCCGGCCGTCCCCGCTTCGTTCTGCACGACGGCCCTCCCTACGCGAACGGCCACATCCACATCGGCCATGCCCTCGACAAGATCCTCAAGGACTTCGTCGTCAAGTCACGCACGATGATGGGATTCGACTCCCCCTACGTGCCCGGCTGGGACTGTCACGGTCTTCCCATCGAGCACGCGGTCGACAAGGTCCTCGGCTCGAAGAAGCGGGAGTTGTCGCCCGCTCAGTTCCGGCGGGAGTGCCGCAGCTTCGCTTCGAAGTACATCGACGACCAGCGCGCCGACTTCATCCGCCTGGGAGTGACCGGCGACTGGTTCAATCCCTACATGACCATGGCCTACGAGTACGAGGCGGACATCGCCGCGGCGCTGGGCAGGTTCTTCGAAGCGGGGCTGGTTTACAAGGGTCTCAAGCCGGTTCACTGGTGCACCTTCGACCAGAGTGCCCTGGCGGAGGCAGAGGTCGAGTATGACGATCACACCTCGCCATCGATCTACGTCCGCTTCCGGCTGACCGACGAGTCGGTGGCTTCGCTCGACCTCCCGGTGGAGAAGCCCTGTTACGCGGTGATCTGGACCACCACGCCGTGGACGCTGCCGGCGAACATGGCCATCGCGGTCAAGCCCGACTTCGAGTACGCGGTGGTCGAGCACGACGGCGCGCACTTCCTCATCGCCAGCGAACTGCTCAGCAGCGTCGCGGCAAAGTTCGGTTGGAGCGGGGAGCGCGTGGTGAAGGTGTTCCGAGGGGAGGCCCTCGAGCACCTCAAGTACCGCCACGCCTTTTTGCCGCGCGAAGGCGTGATCGTTCTCGGCGACTACGTCACGCTCGAGGCAGGCACCGGGCTGGTGCACACCGCCCCCGGTCATGGCACGGACGACTTCTACACCGGCCAGCGATACGGTCTGGAGACCTACACGCCGGTCAACCATCGCGGCGAGTTCACACCCGACGTCCCGCTCTGGGGCGGCATGCACGTGTTCAAGGCCAATCCGCTGATCATCGAGCATTTGCGCGAGCGCGGCGTGCTGGTCTTCTCGGAGACCATCACGCACTCCTATCCTCATTGCTGGCGCTGTAAAAATCCGGTGATCTTCCGCGCCACCGAGCAGTGGTTCGTCTCCATGGATAACGGCGGTCTGCGTCAGCGGGCGCTGGAGGAGGTGCGCAACGTCAAGTGGGTGCCCTCGTGGGGACAGGAGCGGATGAGCGGGATGGTGGAGAACCGTCCCGACTGGTGCATCTCGCGGCAGCGACTGTGGGGCGTACCGATCACGGTGCTCTACTGCGAGAGCTGCAATCAGCCGGTCTCGTCCCCCGAGTTGTTCGCGAAGGTGACGGCGCTCTTCCGCAAGGAGGGGGCCGATTCCTGGTATGAGCATGAGCCTTCCGAGTTCCTGCCGGCCGGCTACACCTGCTCGTGCGGAGGCTCGGTCTTCCGCAAGGAGCTCGACATCCTCGATGTCTGGTTCGATTCCGGCTCGTCCCACCTCGCCGTGCTCAAGGCGCGTCCGGAGCTGGGCTGGCCGGCCGCGATGTACATGGAAGGACACGATCAGCACCGCGGATGGTTCCAGTCCTCCCTGCTGATCGGCGCCGCCCTGGAAGGAGCCGCGCCCTATCAGCAGGTGATCACCCATGGGTTCGTGGTGGACGAGAAGGGCCGGAAGATGTCGAAGTCGATCGGCAACGTCGTCGCTCCGCAGGACATCCTCAAGCAGAGCGGCGCCGACATCCTCCGTCTCTGGGTCTCCATGATCGACTATCGGGACGACATGGCCATGAGCAAGGAGATCCTCTCCCGCATCGCCGACTCCTATCGAAAAATCCGCAACACCGCACGCTACCTCCTCTCGAACCTGAAGGACGAACTCCTCGGAACCTCGGCGATGTTCGACCCGGAGAAGGACGCTCTTCCCTTCGACCAGCTGCTGGACACCGATCGCTGGATCCTCGCCCGTGCCGGGGAGACCTTCGAGCGCTGCCGCAAGGCGTACGAAGACTACGAGTTCCACACTGTCTATCACCGCTTGCTCGACCTCTGCACGGTCGATCTCTCGGCGCTCTACGTCGACATCTCCAAGGACACGCTCTACTGCGAGGCTCCCGCATCGCGCGAACGCCGCTCGGCGCAGACGGCGATGTACGAGGTCCTGCGCGGAATGGTCAGTCTCATCGCGCCCATCCTCTCGTTCACCGCAGAAGAGATCTACGAGGCCGTACCAGGAAAGAAGGAGCGGTCCGTTCACCTCACCGAATTCCCTCAACTGAAGGCTCCGGCCACCGACATGCCGGCCTGGGGGCGGATCTTCCGTCTTCGTGAGGCGGTGCTGCAGGTGCTCGAGCGCGCCCGCAACGCCAAGCAGATCGGCGCGTTCCTCGAGGCGGACATCCAGCTTCATGGAGACTTCCCTCTGTCCGCCCTCACCGGGAGTCTGCAGGTCGACCTGGCGAAGCTCTTCATCGTCTCGCACGTGGACTTCCGGCCTGCTTCGCCGTCGGTGACCGATGTTGTGGAGATCGAAGGGCTGGGGCCCATCGGCATCACCATGACCCCGGCGCGCGGTCGTAAGTGCGGACGATGCTGGCAGTATCGCGAGGAGATCGTGCAGGACGGCGGACTGTGCACCCGTTGCCAGGACGTCGTGGCCGCACTCTCCGTGGCCGAGATGCCCACCGCATAGCGGATACGCTTGCATGCGCTACGCCGATCTTCACACGCACACCACGCACTCCGATGGCACGCGCTCGTCGAAAGAGGTGATCGACGTGGCCCGCGCGGCAGGAATCGAGATCGTGGCCATCAGCGATCACGACAACCTGGCGGCCTTTTTCGAGATCAAGCGCTACGCGGACGAACAGGGCGTCCTGCTCATTCCCGCGGCCGAACTCTCCTGCGGATTCGAAGGGATCGACATCCACGTCCTAGCCTATGCCTTCGACGCGCACGACGAGGCCATCGCCGCACGCCTGCAACACTTCCGGGAAAGCCGCCTCCAGCGCGGGCATCGCATGGTCGAGCGCCTGCGATCTCTCGGATACGCCATCACTCAGGAACGCGTCGATCAACTCGCCGCCGGCGGAGCCATGGGCCGCCCACACATTGCCCGCGCCCTGGTCGAAGGGGGATTCACGCCCTCCGTGTCCGCTGCATTCAAAACCATGCTGGGGCCAGGCAAGCCTGCCTACGTGGAGAAGGAACGGTTCAAAATCGAAGAGGCGCTGGCGCTGATCCACGCTGCCGGCGGACTGACCTCAATCGCCCATCCGACGCTGTATCCAGGACACGAGCGCGTGGTGCCACTGCTCCTCGACGCCGGCCTCGATGGCATCGAGGTCTTCCATCCCGAAGTCAGCGAAGGATGGTGCCGGCAGTACGCGAACATCGCCCGGTTCCGGGGAAAGATGGTCACCGGCGGCTCCGACGACCACGGCACGGTCAAAACGCGGGAGACTCTGGGAACCATCAAGGTACCGGAGAGTCTGCTCGCGCCGATTCTGGAACGGATGTAGCCTCGCCGCTCACCGTTCGGGACCGTCAGCCGCCACCATGCTCGTTCGCATCATCTTCTTCGCTTTCGTGCTGCTCGCCCTCCTCGGCGACGCACGCATCTTCCTGTTCATCATGAACCGCGTCGTCTTCGGCGATCACCGCGAGGAAAAGAACCCCTGGCACTGGCTGTTGTTCGTCGTTCCTCCGATTCTCATCGTGCTCACCGCGCTTCTATGGCCGGTGAACCTCTGGATCGAGCGGCTGATGTCGACCCACCTGGTGGAGCGCTTCACCCCCGACCGCATCGGAGAGATCGCCTGGAGTCTGGCCCTGGCGAAGGTCGGGAGCATCTGGCTGATCGTGGCCGCCGCGGTGGGCAGCTACTGGATCCTGGAGCGCATCCGTTTGAACTACCTCCCCGACGCGCCGCTGGCCGGCATCCGCACGCTTCCTTCCGACGTGGTCAAGCTGCGCAAGGAGCACGTGCCCTTCGCGTTCGTAAGGCGGCTCGGCGCGCACAACGATGTGTATGACATCGAAGTAACACATCACGAGCTCATCATCGATGACCTGCCGCCACGTTTCGACGGGTACCGCATCGCCTTCCTCACCGACACGCACGTCGCCTCGTTCATGCGACGCGACTTCTATCGCGAGGTGGTAGCGCGGGCCCAGGGTTTCGATCCCGATCTGGTCCTGTTCGGCGGCGACTTCGTCACCTGGGGTCGCCACATTCCGCTCCTTCCCGACCGCCTGATCGAAGGCCTGACCCCACGCGATGGAATGTTCGCCATCCTCGGAAACCACGACTACTGGGCCGGTGCCAAGGAGATCGAAGACACGCTGGGAGCAGCGGGAGTGCGATTCCTGACCAATCGCTCCACGGTGCTCGCACGCGGCGGGGATCGGCTGCCGCTGGTGGGAATCGACGAGATCTACCGCGGCACGCCCGACCCCACGGCCGCCTTTGCCGGCATCGACCCCGAGAGTCCCTGTCTGGCCATCAGCCATCATCCCGACATCGTCGACCTGCTGCCGGGACGACGGATCGATCTGCTCCTCTGCGGTCACACGCACGGCGGCCAGATCCGTTTCCCTTTCTTCGGGCCGGTGGTCGTCCCGTCGCGGCATGAGGGAACCTATGCAGCGGGCTTCCATCGCGCCGGCGCGCTGATGATGTACGTGAGTCGGGGGATCGGCTCCGTGCCGCCGTTGCGCATTCTCTGCCGCCCCGAGGTCGCCACGTTCGTGCTCAAGCGCGGGGGCCGCTCCGCGTGATCGAAGCTCTCTCCGCGGTGTGGCCTCAACTCACCGACGTCGCGCGCACCGAAGGTGTCGTGGCAATCGGCGCCAGCGATCTGCAGGATGCGCATGCGTCGTTGTTCGAGTCGTGGATCGATCGCGGCGACCACGCGACGATGGGATACCTCGAGCGCCATCGCGGCGTGCGGGTCTCTCCAGCGGTGAGGTTTCCGTGGGCGCGGTCGGTGATCGCCATCCTGGTGCCCTACTCCGCAACCCGATCCGATGCCCCGGCCGGCTCGCTCGCCTCAGGGATCGCCCGCTACGCGCTGGGCGAGGACTACCACCAGGTGCTCGATGGCATCCTGCGGCGCTTCGAGGAAGCGATCGCGCTGCTTTCGCCCGAGGCAAAGACCTGGCGTTACGTCGACACCGGACCGCTTTCCGATCGCGCCATGGCGGCTCAGGCAGGTGTCGGGTGGATCGCCAAAAACGGCATGCTGATCAACGAGCGGCTCGGCTCCTACACGTTCATCGGCACGCTGCTGACTTCACTGGCCAACGACATCGCCAGCGACCGCGTCGCCGATCGATGCGGGACCTGCACGCGCTGCATCGAGGCCTGCCCGACCGATGCCATCCTTCCCGATCGCACCATCGCCTCCCATCGCTGCATCAGCTACGCGACCATCGAGCACCGCGGCGCGCTGGAGGAACCGGTGGCCTCGCAACTTGGCAGCAACATCTTCGGCTGCGACATCTGCCAGGAAGTGTGCCCCTGGAACCATGCAAACGCCGAGTCGCATCCCGCCTTCGCCCCGCGCCCTGCCTACGCGGCGACGCCGATCACCGATCTGCTCCGCTTCGAACAGCCGGAGTTTTCCGCGCTGTTCGCCAGGAGCGCAGTCAAGAGAGCGAAGCTTGGGGGGATGCAACGGAACGTCGTTGCGGTGATCACAAATGGGGCAGATCAAACAGGAAGTGAACACCCGTCATCCTCGGATGGAGCGGCGCGCTGGTCATCCTGAGCCGCGCAGACGGCGAAGGATCTGCATCGTCACAACTGCTCCCAGAAACATCCTCGTGATTGCAGATCCTTCGCTTCCCGCCCGCCACCCAAGCCGCTCAGGATGACGGTTTGAGGATCGCTTCACAGCCTCTGAGCCGCGCAGACGGCGAAGGATCTGCATCATCGCGACTGGTCTCAGCAACATCCTCTTGTTGCAGATCCCTCGCTTCCCGCCCGCCACCAACGACGCTCAGGATGACTACGCGGGGCGCAACGATTGATGGGAAGAAACCTGGATCCCGAGATCGCGGTCGTCCAGGCCGGTGCCTTCCAGTCGGCAATGACAGACGAACCGGGATCTAGTGGGTGCGCGGCAATGCCAGGGCGCGCCCGATCAGCGAAGGATCGATCGAGCGGTCGAGGTACTCCCACACCGCCAGGGCATCCGGATGATTGACGATGGTGGGGGCGACGGCGCGGGTCTGCGCATCATTGATGCTCAGTCGAGCCCGGCGATACCAGTGGATGGCCTCGTCTGGATTGAGCTTGAGCTCCTCACGGACGGAGTGGATGAGGATGTACTGCTCGGTGGGGACCCCGGAGTCCTCGATCGGTCCGAACGAGGGGGCCAGGTTCCGGGCGCGAGCGCGGATGATCTTCAGCTTGAGAATGAGAGAGTGGGTGTCCAGAAGAGCGCGGCCATCCTCACAGAGATGCCCGATGGCCAGGCGCAACATCTCCGGCTTCTCCTGCACGCTGACCCCGCTGCTCCAGGAGGACGGATCCATCGCCTTGAGGGCCGACCACGCAACCTCGGCCTCCACCGAGACCACCGCAGTGCTTCCCGGAACATCGAAGTGCAGGATCCCCTTCGAATGCCGGTGGAGTTCTGCGCTCGTCTCAATCCGGCCACCGCGCGCCGACAGGTTGTGCAGCAGCACCTGGTCGTCATTCCATCTGGCCGTGAGCGGGGGCACGACGTCGAACCGATCGCTCCCTCGCAGTTCTTCGATGCGGGAAGCTTGGTCGGTATTGCGAAGCTGGTCAATCAGCCCTTTGACCACTGCGGGAGACCCGTAGGTCCGCACTCCGGAAACGAAGCGATCGGAGCGGTCGGCGTCGAGTTGTGTCCACATCACCACCGCCTCGAGGTCGACGGGCGACAGGCGTCCCTCCATCTTCAATCGCAACACCGACTTTTTCCCCATCTCCAGCGGCTGGCTGTGAGCGAACCGGGCGCCCTTCGCCGAGATGTCGCACACGGAGATTGCAGAAGCACCAAAATGCCCGGCAAGGGGCGGCGCCAGAAGGAAACGTTCAGCGGTACGGAGACTCCGCGCGGCGGCTTCGTGCATAACCAATTGTGGGGACTGTGCGTGACGGTATAGCACGACCGGGCACATCCGTGTGAGGAGCGTCACCATCGGAACCGCGTCCTGCCGGGATGCGCACGTCTTTGATTGCAGATGACACACGAGCGCGTCATCTGAAGCTGGCCGCCTTTCGTAGCGCCGGCATCCTTGCCGGCCGTGGCGACGGCTTCCAGCCGGCGCTACCTGGCGAGATCCAGTCGAAGTGTCCCCCCCATCCGCCGCTGCGGCGGGTAAAGGACAAACACTGAGTGACTTCGGCGACTCCCGCCGGCAGGATGCCGGCGCTACGAAAGGCGGAACGCGGAGATAAGCGCTACGAAGTTACATCCGCTCCACGATCATGGCTGCCGCCTCGCCGCCGCCGATGCAGATGGCCACCATGCCGCGCTTCAGATTGCGATCGGCCATGGTGTGCAGCAGGGTGACCAGGATGCGTGCGCCGCTTGCTCCGATGGGATGTCCGAGGGCCACCGCGCCGCCGTGGACGTTCATCTTCTCGTGGGGGATGTGAGCGTCTTTCATGGCCACCATGGCCACGGCCGCGAAGGCTTCATTGACCTCGAACAGGTCGATGTCATCGACGCTCAGCTTCGCGCGACGCAGCGCGAGATCGACTGCTTTCGACGGCGCGGTGGTGAACCACTCCGGCTCGTGCGCGGCGGTGGCCTGCGCCACGATGCGCGCCATCGGCTTGAGATTCTTCTTCGCCGCCCAGTCCGCCGACGTCACCACCAGGGCGGCGGCGCCGTCATTCAGCTTTGACGAATTGGCCGCGGTGACCGAGCCCTCTTTCATGAACGCCGGTTTGAGCGTTCCCATCTTGTCCAGCGGCGCGGCGAACGGCTCCTCGTCGTCGGCAACAACGGTCTTTCCCTTCTTCCCTTCGATCTCCACGATGGCGATCTCTTTCTTGAATTTGCCGCCCTTCACTGCTTCCTGCGCGCGGCGGTACGACTCGCGCGAATAGTCATCCTGCTGTTCGCGCGTCAGCTCGTACTTCGTCACGCAGGCCTCGGCGCACATGCCCATGTGCTTGTCGCCATACGGGTCCCACAGGCCATCGTGAATCATGACGTCGATCATCTTTCCGTTGCCCATGCGATAGCCGGTGCGCGCCTGCGTCAGCGCGTACGGCGCGTTGGACATCGACTCCATGCCGCCGGCTACCGCGATGTCGTATTCGTCGCAACGGATGTCGTTGGCAGCGAACATGAGCGCCTTGAGACCGGAACCGCAGACCTTGTTCACGGTGACCGCACCGGCGCTGACCGGGATCCCGGCGCCGATGCCAGCCTGTCGCGCGGGGGCCTGACCCACCGCTGCCTGCAGGACGTTTCCCATGATCACCTGTTCGATCACGCCTGCCTCAACCCCTGAGTTCGACAGGGCGCAGCGGATGGCGATCGATCCGAGTTTCGGTGCGGAGAGCGAGGAGAGCGAGCCGAGGAACGAGCCGATCGGCGTGCGGGCGCCGCCGAGGATGACGATGTCTTTCATGGAAGCTCCTTTGGGGTGTGCGGCCTTGCAGCGCGGGCAGTTTTACCATTGGTTTCTGCGGCGCGTCACTGCCCGGAACGGAGAAAACGCGCCGCGCATTGCGTGCCGTCGCCTCCCGCCTCTGGGTTGCCAACGTTTCCGGCGTGACGATAGACTCAGGGGGCCGACCATCAATCACCGGCTCGACCGTTCCTGTCGCTGGTGACGCCGCGCAATCTCACAGGAGGCCCTTTTCATGCCCGCATCTTCGATTACCGATCGCCGTCTGGTCATCCAGCCCGGCGATGTCCATCAGGTGCTCTCGCGCCACATGCTGGCCGATGGCTACGAGATCGTCATGGACCTCACGAAGTCGAAGGGCTCCTGGGTCTTCGACGCGAAGCGTGGCCGGGCCATCCTCGATTTCTTTACCAATTTCGCCTCCTGTCCCATCGGCTACAACCATCCCCGGCTCGACAATCCAGAATTTCGCGACCGCCTGGCCACCTCCGCCGTCAACAAGCCGGCCAACTCCGACATCTACACCACTTTCATGGCCGAGTTCGTCGAGACTTTCTCGCGCGTGGCCGTCCCCGCTTCCCACAACAAGCACATGTTCTTCATCGAAGGCGGCGCCCTCGGAATCGAGAACGCGGTCAAGACCGCCATCGACTGGAAGGTCCGCAAGAACATCCGTCGCGGAATCGAAGGCGAGATCGGAACGCAGATCATGCATCTGCGCGAAGCTTTCCACGGGCGCACCGGCTACACACTGTCGCTGACCAACACCGCCGACCCGCGCAAGATCCAGTACTTCCCGAAGTTCGACTGGCCTCGCATCGAGAATCCGAAATTGCGCTTCCCGAAGACGCTTGAGTCGCTGGCCGACGCGGCGCGCCGCGAGAAAAGTGCCCTCGATCAGGCGAAGCAGTTCCTCTCCGAGCGACCGAACGAGATCGCCGCATTCATCATGGAGCCCGTCCAGGGAGAAGGAGGGGACAACCACTTCCGCCCCGAGTTTCTGGCCGCGGTACGCCAGCTCTGCGATGAGAACGAGATGCTGCTGATCTTCGACGAGGTGCAGTCGGGAGTCGGCATCACCGGGAAGATGTGGGCCTTCCAGAATTACGACGTGGAGCCCGACCTCTTCTGCTTCGGCAAGAAGACGCAGGTCTGCGGATTCGCCTCGAACGACCGCATCTTCGACATCGACGACAACGTCTTCCTGGTCCCCTCGCGCATCAATTCGACCTGGGGCGGAAACCTCACCGACATGGTGCGTTCGCAGCGCTACTTCGAGGTGATCGAGGAAGAGGGCCTGGTCGACAACGCGGCGAAGGTCGGCGCGTACTTCCTGGGAGAGCTGGAGCGTTTCTCGACGCAGTTTCCGGGACTGGTCTCCAACGTGCGCGGCCTCGGGCTGATGGCGGCGTTCGATCTTCCGGACGGCAAGACGCGCGACGCCGCGCTGGCGGCCTTCATGGCCAACGACGTGATGGTGCTCTCCTCGGGCCACCTCTCGGCCCGCTTCCGCCCAGCGCTAAACCTCTCCATGGAGGATGCAGCCGAGGGAATCCGGCGCATGGAGAAG
>JBKJQB010000263.1:0-10424 GCA_046594105.1 Thermoanaerobaculia bacterium | reverse complement strand
AGGGTGGCGGCGAAGGCGCCGATCAGTTGGGCCCCGATGAAAAGCGGAGCATCTGACGGGCGGATCCCGCTGAACGTGTTGGTGAACGCCCGGGCGATGGTGACAGCCGGGTTGGCGAATGAAGTGGAGGCCGTGAACCAGTATGCCGCGGTGATGTACGCAGCGACGGTGAGCGGAACGACGGAGGCCCGGCGTCCCGTCCCGTGGAGGACCGCGAGCAGCCCGAAAGTCGCCACGATCTCGCTGAGGAACTGGCCACCACCGCTCCGGGCGTGATTTGAGAGCTGCAGCGCGGGTAGATCGAACATGAGATTCGTAATGGTGACGCCGCTGAGCGCTCCGATCACCTGAGCAACTACGTACGTGCTGAAGTGTTGTCCAGGCAAGACCCCTTCCATCCAGGAGGCGAGCGAGACGAGGGGATTGAAGTGCGCTCCCGAGATCGGGCCGAACGTGTAGATGAGCGCAACCAGGGCAAGACCAGTGGCCAGACTGTTGGCCAGCAGAGCGATGGCGCCGTTCCCTCCCGCCAGCCGTTCCGCCATGATGCCCGATCCCACCACCGCCGCGACCAGGAGTGCCGTTCCCACTCCCTCGGCCGCGGCGGCGCGTCGGAGATCGACGCTCACGTCGTGATGGTTCCTGCGCTGGAAGGGGTCGAGACGGGGGACACGCAGCAGGATGCCGATGCAGCGCTGGCCTCCGGCAGGTTGTCTTCGAGCACCACGAAGACTTCCCACTCGTTCCCGTCCGGGTCGTGAACCCACGTCTTGTCCTGCTTCGCGTAGCAGCAGCTGGTCTGCATCTCGTCGCGCGTCACCAGGCCGACCCGCTCCCAGCGGAGGCGGGTGGCCAGCACATCGTCGGTCGAGCCGACCTGAATGCCCAGATGGGAGAGGGCGCCAGGCCCGGCAAGGTCAGGCACTTCGTTCAGGGCGAGGTTCACCGGCGGATTCTGGACGTCGAACTTCGCATAGCCGGTGCGGACTTTGGATGGTTCGATGCCCAGCATCTGGCGATAGAACGCGGTGCTTCTCTCGACATTCTGGACGTTGAGGGACAGGTGAACCTTCAGTGCCTGGACTTCCGGCGTTGCAGTCATGGGCGATCTCCTTTATATTCGCAACAGCGAATGTGAAGAATAGATCCGGGCATCACATTTGTCAATGCGAATATGAAAAAGCCTCCCGCCGCATCTCAGGTTTCACTCGAAGCGCTTTACGCCGCGCTCAGTGACCGGACCCGTCTGCGCCTCCTGAACCTGATGGCCGATGGCGAGGTCTGCGTGTGTTTCTTCGTCGAGGTGCTCGACCAGCCGCAGCCGACGGTTTCGCGGCATCTGGCCTATCTTCGGAAGACGGGACTGGTTGCCGATCGCCGTGACGGGAAATGGATTCACTACAGCGTCACGCTGCCGCTCGACCCGGCCGTTCGCAAAGCCTTCGAAGGTGCGCTGGCTGCAATCGGCTCGGACCCTGCGATGCAGCGCGACTGGAAGAGGCTTCAGTCGGCGTGCTGTTCGCCACGAGCGCCGGAGATCCTGCGGCGCGCTCCGAAACCCACAACCGGGTAGCTCGGGTTCGTGCCCTTCGCCCCGAGCGAGCGGGGGAGGAGGAGGCCTTCGTTTTGCCGCAATGCAGAACCCCTCACCCCCGGGCCCGAATCCCGTTCTCCACCAGCTGCAGGCTGATCAGCCGCCTCGCCGTCGCGCTGTCGTCGATGATGAGCACGGGTGCCAGACTGAACTCACCGGCTTGCTGGTAACTACCCTTCGCGGCACCACCATTGCCCTTAGAAGGCCACGAGTAGCAAACGTCGATGATGATCGCCGGCTGAGTTTGCTATAAAAGCATAATTAAACCAAAAAATGGCGTAGACTCGCGCTTCCTGATGAACCAGTCTCGCCTCGACGTCGTTTCCAGGGTAGTGCGGTGGCGGCGATTCATCACTGCGATCGGGAAGTCCTCGCGGGCGGATGCTTGCGTTCGCGCCAGAGGACAGAGGATCCCCTCGACGAACTTCGCGCATTACGCGTCCTCCCTGTTCGCCATCGGAGTTCTCGTCGCCGCAAGTCTTCTGGTTCCGACCTTCGCGTTCGCCGCCGGGAGGGAGATCACCACTCCGATCTATGGGCCCAATGGCGGGGTGGGGGGGGCGGTCGTTGCCTCAAACGGCGAGACGTTTCTCACCGCCTGGGGTGAAGACGGTCAGGTTCACGGCTCGCTGGCCGATCGCCAGGGTCACGTGATCACGCCTGTTTCGTTTTCGATCCTCACGCTCGATTCTTCGGTCATCGGCGCATTTGACCTGGCGGCCATGGGTACGAACTACATCGTCGCGTTCACGACGTACCAGGGATTTCAAGTAGCGGAGCTGTCCGCGACGGGCACGCTCTTGAAGATCACGAAGATCGACGCACCTTTTCGCGGGCACGAGGCTCCCCGGGTGCGGGTTGCTTCGAATGGAAGCTCGATCCTGATCGTCGCTCCGGCGGGCAAGAGCTCAGCGCAGACGCAAACCGTCGCCTATCTTCTCGATCGGGAAGGGGCCATCCTGCGATCGACTTCGCTGGGGCAGTCGCAGATCTCCTCGAACGTGATCGTTCAGGGCGACGAATACGTCGTCGCCCTGAACGCACCGTCGTCGATTGTGGCTTACCGGATGGCCGCAGACGGCGCTGTGGTGCGTTCGAGCGCCATCGGTCTGGATGCTCCGTCGACCACCGACATTGCTCTTGCCGCGCGTGGAAATGAAGCTCTGGTGATGTGGACGGGGTCGAGGGGAACTCCCCAGACAGCCCTTCTACTTCGAGACGGACGGGTCGGGTCGATCCGCACACTTCCGGTAGGGTCATTGAGTCTGCGTCACTCGGTGGCTCTCACTTCGACGGCCACCGGGTACGTTGCCGCGCTGCTCCTTTGTGGAGCTCCGAATTCGGGCGGCTGCGGCGCCTACCTGCTGCGCCTCGATGACAGCGGACGTTCGATCGATGGGACGCCGTTCCGGGTGAGCGCAAACGTACCCACCTCCATGGATGCACTCGGCCCGGTCCTCCTGCTGATCACCAATTCCTCGACGGTGGAGAATCATGCGATTGATCCGGTGACGATGGCAGTGAGCTCATCGACGGTCTCAATTTCCGCCGCCCTTCAGCTGGAACCATCGCTGGCATCAAACGGCGTCGATTTCTTCGCCACGTTTCTCGAACGGACCGTGGCCGGTGCTCCGGTAAAAGGCGCCCGATTCACGCGAGAGGGAGCGCCCCTGGATGGCTCCGGATTGCAGATCGGATCCGACACCGGAAGTGGATTTTCCGCTGTTGCGTACGGAGCGGAGACGTACATGGTGGTCTGGATCGATTCCTTCTCCAGCACTCTCTACGCTCGGCGGTTCGACCCGATGGGCAACGCGATCGACGCTGAGCCGGTCGCGGTCGGTCCTGCGGCCTATCTTTCGCCACCCGCGGTTGCATGGAACGGACAGAAGTTTCTGGCGGTGTGGCCTCAGAACAGCACGATCGTTGGCGTCCTGCTGCCCGCTCGAGGAAATTTCGCCGGCGGTGCAATTCCGTTGGCCACGCGTGAACGCACGTATGAGTATTTCGCCGATCCCGACGTGGCAAGCGATGGCAGTCAATTCCTGGTGACCTGGGGTGTTTATCCCTTCTTCTGCGATCCATGTGCGCCGATCGCTCACGAAGTCCGGGCGGCCGGCGTCGATGCCAGCGGTGTGCCCTTCGAAGGGAAGCCAGTTGTGGTCGCGAACGGATCACGTGGCCGGGTGGCATCGAGCGGCGCCGGTTTTCTGATCGCCGTGGACACGAATCTCCGGCCGATCGAGAGTCCATCGGTATGGGGTGTCTCCACGGCAACCGCGCACGCCGAGGGAGGAACGTTGCGGATCGATGCACCACGCCTGCAGTTTTCATGGCCCTCCGCCACCCGAAGTGACGTGGCGTGGGATGGCCGCGACTACGTGATCGCATGGCGATACGAGGCCGTGTCCACTGCGCTTCTCGGCGCCATGCGAGTGACCCGGAGCGGGTTCGCATTCGATCGGCGCTCCGTCATGACCGGCCGTCCCACCTTTTCGACAAACAACCACGAGACCACTGCCGACCCGGCCATGGCGGCGAATGACCTCGGGGATGTGGCCATCGTCACCAGCGAGTCGTCCCGGCTGCGCGCGTACTTTGTCTCCGAGATGCCTGGATTTCCCCAGGTGCCGGGAGCCCCGGAGAACGTGCGCGCTTCGCTGTCCGGCGGTCGTCTCACCATTGCGTGGGATCCGCCGCCGGGTGACGTGCTTGAATACACGTTCGACCTCGCATCTCTTTGGGAGTCCCGATCCAGCGGGGGAATCGCTGCGCCCGCCACTACGTACACCTTTGTTCCGTATCCGGTCGTTACGCAGGCCCGGGTGCGCGTCCGCGCCTGGAACGCAGCGGGATCCTCCGAGCCTTCCGCCTGGGTACAGGTCCCTGCAACGCGAAGCCGATCGATTCGGCACTGAGGAAACCGAGATGAGACTGCTACGGACGATCCTCCTTCTTACCTGCTTTCCCTTCGGCCTTCCTGCGTTTGGTGCCGGACGGGAGATCACCACTCCGACCTATGGGCCGAGCGGAGGGGTCTCCTGGCCTGTGACTGCCTCCAACGGCGAGACGTTTCTGACGGTCTGGACCGAAGCCTTCGGGATCCAGGGCTCGCTCGCGGATCGCGATGGGAAAGTGATCACGCCCGTGTCGTTTCCGATTCTCCCACTGGACTACTTTATCAGCGGAGGATTGGATGTGACCTCGGCCGGCGCGGGCTACGTCATCGCATTCGCGAGGGGGACAGGGTTGCAACTCGCGGAGCTCTCGGCCGCCGGCACGCTCTTGAAGCGCTCCACAGTGGACGTGGCGTTTTTGCGAGCGCGGATCGCTTGGAACGGAAGCTCGTTTCTGATCGTCGGGACGGTGGGCAGCGGGTCGGCGCAGCCGCAGGCGGTCGCGTGCCTCGTGGATCGCGACGGCGCGATCCTGCGATCGGAGCCACTGGGAAAGTCGCAGTTCGTTTCGAATGTGGTCGTTCAGGGCGACGAATTCGTCGTCGCTACGGCGGTGGGTTCCTCCATGATGGTCCACTGGATCGGGGGAGATGGCGCGGTGGCTCGTTCGCGCACCGCCGGCCCCATCTCTGCCTCACCAGCCGATCCCGCTCTCGCTGTTCGCGGGGATGACGTGCTGGTGTTGTGGAACGGGCCGCCAGCCGTCCAGGCCGCCCTGTTGACCGGTCGCGGAGACGTTGCGTCGGTTCGTAACGTTTCGACAGGCTCGTTGATCCTGCGTTCCCAACTGTTTGTCGCTCCGACTGCCGCGGGCTACACGGCGGCACTTTTCCTGTGCAGCGGTCCGTATTCGAACGATTGCGGTACATTCCTGTCACGCTTCGACCCAAGTGGACGTCCTGTCGACGATGTGCCATTCCGCGTGAGTGCGGCGCCGGTCCGTTCCCTCGCCGTGTCCGGCTCCACACTCCTGATGGTGACAGTCTCCTCGACCGTGGAGACTCATGCGATCGATCCGGTGACGCGGACGATGAATTCGTCGATTGTCTCCATCTCTGCCGCCCAGCAGCACGAACCGGCGCTGGCTTCCAACGGGCTTGATTTCCTTGCTGCCTTTGCCGAGACCACCGCCGACGGTTCGATCGTCAAGGAAGCTCGATTCACCAGAGAGGGGAGTGCGCTGGATGGCCCCGGTCTGACGCTCTCGGCCGCCACGGGACGACGGTTCCCGGCCATTGCGTACGGAGCTTCGAGGTACCTGGTGGTGTGGACGGATGCAACGGCGTTGACGCTCTTCGCCCGGCGCTTCGACGAGATGGGCAACGCCATCGATGCCGAACCGTTGACCGTCGGCCCGGCGGACGCCAACGTGCCGCCGTCGGTTGCCTGGAATGGCCACCATTTCCTCGCGGCGTGGCCTTACAAGAGCGGCATCGTCAGTGCGCGAATCCCTCCCGAGGGAAACCCCGACTCGATGGTTTCCGTTGCGCTGCCGACGCTGGGCCAGCTATTCACCAATCCCGACGTGGCAAGCGATGGCAGTGAATTCCTGGTTGCCTGGGGTGCCGGTTCATTTTTGTGCGACCCCTGCTCGGGCGCGCCAGGCTCGATCCTGCTCACCGGCGTCGATTCGCGTGGTGTTCCCTTCGTAGGGAAGCCATTGGTGGCTGCGTCTGCGTCGGGCGGCCACGTGGCTTCGAACGGTGCAGGATTTCTCCTGGCTGTCGACACGATTCCCGCGTTCGCCGACGGTCCATGGGCGGCTGGCGTCGCCACGGCAGCCGTCCATGTGGAAGACGGTGCGGTGACCATCGGCCCGCTACGGAAGCAGTTTGGATGGCCATCAGGGACTCATAGTGACGTGGTGTGGGACGGTCGTGGCTACGTGATCGCGTGGCGGTACGCAACGATCGCAACGTCGTTCCTCGGCGCTGCGCACGTGAGCAGCAGCAATTTCGTGTTCGATCGCCGGGCGATCACCGCATCCGGCCCGCCCTCCAGGTTTTCGTACGGAACGAGGGCCGATCCTGCTGCTGCGGCGAACGCTTTGGGGGATGTGGCCATCGTTACGAGTGAGTCCTCGCGGTTGCGCGCCTACTTTCTTCGGGAGATGGACGATCCACCGCCGCTGCCTGGGACGCCATCGAATGTGCGCGCTTCATTCTCCGGATTCAGTCTCACCGTGACCTGGGACAAGCCAGCAGGCGAGGTGGCCGAATACACCATCGATACACTCTCTCTCGGAACCGTGCACTATGGTCGAGAGCTTGCAGCGCCGGCCAACACGTCCACATTTGTTCCCTATCACAGCCCCGGGCCTTTGTGGGTGCGCGTACAAGCGTGGAACGCCGCCGGACCCTCGGATCCATCACCTTGGACCCAGGTTCCGGCAATGCGGAGCCGTTCCGTCAGGCGCTGACGGTTGCGTGTGATTCGGACAGGCCTCCTACCCTGATATAAACCCCCTCCCATGCCCGGCCCGGTCCTCCTTTCCTGCGAAGCGCTGACGAAATCGTTCACGTCGCGCCCTCTGTTCGAGAATCTCTCCTTCACGCTGTTCGAAGGCGATCACGTCGGGCTGGTCGGACCGAACGGCTCCGGCAAGTCGACGCTGCTGAAAATCCTGGCGGGTGTGGAGCCGCCGGACTCCGGCACGCGTGCGCTGCGCAAGGGTGTCCGCGTCGGATACGTTCCTCAGGACGCCGTATTCACGCCGGGAAAGTCGGTCGAGGACGTCCTGCTCGACGCGCTGGAAGACGATCACTTCCTCGACGAATACGAGAAGTCCTCGCGCGTGGCCATCGCCCTGGGCAAGGCTGGATTCGACGATCGCTCCGTGCTGACCGACTCGCTCTCCGGCGGCTGGCGCAAGCGGCTGGCCATCGCTCGGGAGCTAGCGCTGGAGCCCGACGTCCTGCTGCTCGATGAGCCGACCAATCATCTCGATGTCGAGGCCATCCTCTGGCTGGAGAGTCTGCTGCGCACCGAACCGGAAGCCTTCGTCGTGGTCAGCCACGATCGATACTTCCTGGAGAACATTGCCAAACGGATGCTGGAGCTGAACCGCATCTATCCGCAGGGCCTGCTGCAGGCCGAGGGGCGGTACAGCGAGTTCCTGGAGAAGCGCGACGAGCTTCTGAAGAACGAGGCGGCCTATCAGGACACCCTGGCCAACCTGGTGCGCCGCGAGATGGAGTGGCTGCGCCGTGGTCCAAAAGCGCGCACCACGAAATCGAAATCGCGGATCCAGTCGGCCGGCAAATTGATCGACGAGCTGCAGCAGGGTCGCGAGCGCGCCCGCGTGGTCACCGCCAAAATCGATTTCAATGCCTCGGAGCGCAAGACCAAACGGCTCTGGATCGGCCGCAGCCTGAGCAAGACGCTGGGCGATCATCCGCTGGTCCGCGATCTCGACGTCCTCCTCACACCTGGCACTCGGCTCGGCGTCCTCGGTCCCAACGGCTCGGGCAAGACCACGCTGTTGCGGATGATCGTCGGCTCCATCCCGCCGGACTCCGGCACCGTGGAGCATGCCGAGAAACTGCGGGTGGTCTATTTCGAGCAGAATCGCGAGAGCCTCGATCCCAACCTCACGCTCAAGCGCGCGCTGGCACCCGAGGGCGACTCGGTGCTCTATCGAGACCGGTCGCTGCATGTGGCGTCGTGGGCCAAGCGTTTTCTCTTCCGGCCGGAGCAGCTGGAGACTTCGGTATCGCGATTGTCCGGTGGGGAGAAGGCGCGCATCGTCCTCGCGCGGCTCATGCTGCAACCCGCCGATCTTCTCATTCTCGACGAGCCCACAAACGATCTGGACATCCCGACCCTCGACGTGCTCGAGGAGTCGCTGCTGGAGTTTCCCGGCGCGCTGGTGCTGGTCACCCATGATCGCTATCTGATCGATCGTGTGTCCACGCAGATCCTCGCTCTCGATGGGGAAGGAGGCGCCGGCTACTTCGCCGACTACACGCAGTGGGAGACGGAGACGCGTCGCGGACGGACCAAGTTCCGGCCCGCCGCCGAGTTGGCACCCCAGTCGGGGGCGGGCGATCCGGCGCCAGAGACGAAAGCGAAGAAGAGCCGCCTGTCCTATCTCGATCAGCGCGAATGGGACGCCATGGAGCAGACGGTCCTCACCGCGGAAACGAAGCTTGCCGAAGCGCGGCAGCGAGCGGAAGACCCCTCCGTGGCCGCCGACGCCCAGGCGCTGCAGCGCCGCTTCCAGGCGCTCACCGACGCCCAGGCCGAAGTCGACCGCCTGTACAAACGATGGAGCGAGCTGGAAGCGAAGGTGTAGGAAAGGCAGAAAGGCAGAAAGCAGAAAGTAGAAAGCTTCCCTTGCTGCCGTCTGCGTCATCCTCGTGAAGAGATCTCCCAACCGTCATCCTGAGCGGCGCGGGTGGTGGGCGGGAAGCGAAGGATCTGCAACACCAGGATGTTGGTGGGAGCAGTTGCGACGTTGCAGATCCTTCGCCGTCTGCGCGGCTCAGGATGACGGTTTGGGGATTTCTTCACAGCTCTGCCATCGTTCCCGCCAGCCTTCTGCCTTCTGCCTTCCGCCTTCTTCTTTCCCTCTCGTCGATAATGACGTGTGCGCAGCACTGAGGTCTTTCCGATTGGCCGCACTGGTGTGGTCGCCGTCACGCTGGCCGGGATCGCCGCGTTTCTCAATCTGTACGCCACGCAGCCATTGCTGCCGATGTTCGCGGCGATCTTTGGCGTCTCGAAAGCAGCGGTGGGCCTGACCATCAGCGCGCCCACCATTGGAGTGGCGCTCTCCGCACCGTTCTACGGATTGCTGGCGGAGCGGATCGGGCGGCGACGTGTGATCGTGAGCGCGACGCTGCTGCTGGCCATTCCCACCATGCTGGCGGCCACTGCTGGATCCCTCGGAGCGCTGGTTTTCTGGCGGCTGCTCCAGGGTCTGGTGATGCCGGGGGTCTTCGGAGTGACCATCGCCTACATCACCGAGGAGTGGCCGGCTGCGGACGTGGCGCGGGTGATGTCGATCTATGTGAGCGGGACTGTGCTCGGCGGATTTCTCGGCCGGGTGATGACCGGTTACCCGGCCACCCATCGCATCGTTGCTGCCATCGAGCCGAGCTGGCGTCACGGGTTTCTGCTGATCGGCTTCTGCGATCTTCTCTTCGGGCTTCTCATTGCCCGGTGGTTGCCGCGCGAGCGGACGTCGAGCATCCACGTTCAGGCCGGCGCGGCCATGCGGGGAATGCTCGCGCACTTCAGGAACCGGCAACTGATCGCCACGTACTGCGTCGGCTTCAACGTGCTCTTCTCCCTCGTGGCCATCTTCACCTACATCACCTTTCGCCTGGCGGCGCCGCCGTACTCATTGACTCCAGCGCAATTGAGCTGGCTGTTCGTGGTCTACCTCGCCGGTCTGATCGTGACCCCCCTGGCCGGACTGGGAATCAGCCGGGCAGGCTCCCGGGCAGCGCTCATCGCCGCGGTGGCCGCCTCGATGATCGGTGTGACCTTGACCCTGCTGCATCCGCTTCCACTGATCATCATCGGCCTGGTGCTCTGTTCTTCCGGCGTGTTCGTCTGCCAGGCGGCATCCACCAGCTACATCCAGACCGCAGCGCCGGCCGGCGGACGTTCCTCGGCTGCCGGGCTGTATGTCGCCTGCTACTACACCGGCGGAAGCGTGGCCGGTGTGGTGCCGGGGCTGATCTGGCGCTTCGGTGGTTGGACCGCATGCGTCGCCCTGGTTCTGCTGGTGCAGACCACGACGATCGTGATCGCCGCGATGACCTGGCAGAAACAGCGCCGCGTGACGGCGGTCGCCGCGATCGTGGAGTGAGGCAGAAGGCAGAAACCAGAAAGCAGAAACCAGAAAGCAGAAACCCGGAAACTAT
>JBKJQB010000242.1:0-20947 GCA_046594105.1 Thermoanaerobaculia bacterium | reverse complement strand
ACCAATGGGAATCCCTCCTGCCTGAGTGGAGAGTATTACCTCGATCTCTACACGTTCAGCGCCTCTGCGGGCCAGACCTTGACGATCACCGCTACGACAGCAACGGGATACCAGGAGCTCGTCACGATTCAGGACTCGACTGGTGCGATCATCGTCTCAAAGTCTGGCGCTTCACCGGTGACGCTCTCCTACACTTTCCCGTCAGCGGGTCAATATTTTATCGGCTTTGGTTACCTGACTAAGTTTGGGGCTGGGGCGTACACCATTTCCCTGAGCTGCTCGACGTCAGCGCCTCCCCCGACGGTTTGCTACATCGCGGCTACGTTGACTCGTCGCGTCCCAGTCAGCAGCTCGCTTGGACCATCGGATGCTGCCTGCTCTTCAGACGGCAAGAGGTATTACAAACTTTACGAATTTTCAGGGGTGAGCGGCGTTCCGGTTCGAATTAGAATTTCAGCGACCTTCCCGATTAACATTCAAGCAGCCTCGAAAGGCTCCGCTACGCGCTTGTACCAGATTAGCAAGCCGGCAGAGCCCTATCTGGATTTCACTCCTCCAAAGTCTGGAGTTCAGTACCTGTGGGTGGGTCAGGATTTGGATTCACCAACCAGCGGCACGTTCACTGTCAGCATTGACGATGCGCCCTCTCAACCTTGCGCCACGCCGCCGCCTTCGGGTGGTTGCCAGGCAACTGATCAGACCATGTGCCTTGCTGGCAATCAATTCGCCGTGTCGGTCGCCTGGAAGACGTCAGACGGGCGGTCCGGATCGGGCACGCGAATCACGCTGACACCCGATAGCGGCTACTTCTGGTTCTTTCAGAGTAGCAATGTCGAGCTTTTGATCAAGGTGCTGGATGGCCGCAGCTTGAACGGAAAGTTCTGGGTCTTTTATGGCGCTCTGTCGGACGTCGAGTACACCATCACCGTGACGAACACGGCAACAGGGGCCGTCAAAACGTACTTCAATCCTCAGGGCCGCGTGGCGAGCGTCGCAGACACCACGGCGTTCGCATCTTCCACGCCATCAACAGGGATCTCTCTCCTGATGGCTGCGCAGCTGCCGGCACGCCATCATTCTGAGCAGCTGCGTGGCAGAGAGCGCGCAGCCAGTGACAACAGTGCTGCCCGAGGGACCGAGGCATCTGCCGTCTCGCTCCCGGTCAGCTCGCTGGGATTGAGGGCAAACGCGGGGTCCTGTGTCGCCAGCGCGACATCGCTCTGCCTGAACGAGAATCGTTTCTCCGTGCGGGTGTCATGGAAGGTTGCCTCGCAGGGCATCAGTGGGGTGGGAACGGGCGTGCCGCTCACGGGCGATACCGGCTACTTCTGGTTCTTCAACAGCGCGAACGTCGAGCTGGTGATCAAGGTCCTCGACGGACGAGGGATCAACGGACAATTCTGGGTCTTCTACGGCGCTCTTTCAGATGTCGAATACACGATCACGGTGACCGATACCTTTACCGGATCGGTCAAAACTTATACAAATGTGCAGGGGAATCTAACCAGTAAAGCGGATACCTCGGCTTTTGCGGACGGTCCCGGGTCAACACTTCCCGCCCCCCCGACCCTGCAGGTCACGCCGCTCTCGCTTGATTTCGGGGAGGTCGTCCCCGGCGTCTCGCCACCCACACGGGACATCACAATCAAGAACATCGGCTCTTCCCCGAGCGTCTTGAACTACAGCATTTCGCGAAGCGTGCCCTGGTTGGATCTGTATGGACCGGTGATCGGTCTCGGTTCCGGCGAATCCATCGTGATCACCGTTTCACTCAAAACCGCTTCTCTGCCGCCCGGAAGCCAGGATGCCACGCTGACGGTGGCTGATCCGGCAGCGACCAACCGGTCGCAGATCATCCCGGTGCACGTCGGCCCGTCGTGTTCCTACGCCATCAGCCCGACCGGTCAGTCGTTTGGCGTTACCGGCGGCAGCAGTACGATTGCGGTCACCACTACGAGCAACTGCGCATGGACGGTCACAAAAACTGACACTTGGATCACCGTCAACTCAGGCAGCAGCGGGACTGGGAACGGCACCGTCAACTACTCAGTAACTGCGAACGGAGGTGTTGGTCAGCGCACCGGAATCATGACGATTGCCGGGCGGACCTTCACTGTGTCGCAGGCAGGCTCCTCCCCCTCGTACATCCTGAGCACGAGCATCACCGGTACTGGCAGCGGCGCGATCATGCCCCCAGGCGGTGCCTACGCGAGTGGGACCGTGGTTACTCTGACCGCCACACCGGCCAGCGGATCCACATTCTCGGGCTGGTCGGGGGCATGCACGGGAACGTCGACCATTTGCAAGGTCACGATGGACGCGGACAAATCGGTGACCGCGTCCTTCGCAGCGGGCGCCGGAGCCGGACCGCAGCTGACAATCCTTCCGAATCAGGGCACAACGGGCTGGATCAATCCTGCTTGTCCCGGTGGTCTCGCTGTAGACGCGGTCACATTGATGGCTAGTGGCGGGCGGCCCTTGTCCGGCTACACATGGACATTGTCAAATCTTTCGGCCTTTCCCGCAGGCACTACAGTCGATCCGCTCACAGGAATCTTCCATGGCACCGGAAACCCTCTCGTCGCGGGACGAAAGACTTTCTACATGACGGTGTCCGACGGCAGCACAACCACCACTGGCCTTATTACCTTTAATGTCGCAATCGACAACTCGGGCGTATGCGGCCGGGCGATCTTCGAGCAGCTGGGTCTGGCCAACTGGCCGCTCCCGAATGCGAAATCCGGGATCGGGTATGGCGCAAGTCTGTACGCCGATGGCAATGGTGTTCTTCCGTGGACATGGTCGCTGGCAGGTGGAAGTCTTCCGCCTGGAGTCCAGATCGACCCGGCGAGGGGCATCGTGCGGGGCACGCCCTTTTCCAGTGCAGCCGGAACTACCTACAGCTTCACGATCAAAGTGGTCGACACGAACGGAAGAGTCGCCGCCTGCCCTTGTCCTACTTACTCGATCGCGGTGAATTGAGACCGTGAGGGTCGTAGATGGGAAGTAGAGTCCCATCTACGCCTGGGGTCTGGCCGGTCAGGAGTCTGGTGCTCGATGGGGCTCCATCTGTGGCCTGAGCTGGTAGTTTGCTCCTGAAAGTACCGAAAGAGACGGGCCAATCGCCGCGGGCCTCCCCGGAAAGAGAGCGCAATCGTTGACGTAGTGAGCCCTGGCAGGCTACCGTCGCTCCATTCCACCAACGCTCCAGCCGACGGTACACGAGGAGAATCTGCATGTCCCGACTCCGCTTCACGTTCGCCCTCGCCCTTTTCCTGCTGTCCGCATCCGTTGCAGCAGCCGCAGACGGTCGCATTTCCGGTCGTCTCACGCGGACGGACGGCTCGCCCCTCGCCGGTGTGGTCGTCCAGGCGCTCGGGTCGAGTACCGCTACGATCACTGACAGCAACGGCGCCTTCCAGCTCGACGGGTTGGCGCCCGGCAGTTACACGCTGAACTTCTCCGTTGGCGATCACACCGCGACCGAGGCGAATGTGACAGTCCGCAGCGGGGAGACCAGCCGCGTGACGAAGTCCGTCGACTGGCGCATCAGCATGGCGGAGACGATCACGGTGACCACAGCGTCCCGTCGAACCGAGCGGATCGTCGAGGCGCCCGCCGCGGTGACCGTTGCCTCGGAGCAACAGATCGCTGCCGCCTCCCCGACCGGCCAGGCTCCGCGCATCGTGGAGAACGCACCAGGCGTCGACTTCACGCAGAGCGGGCTGTACGACTTCAACTTCAACGCGCGCGGCTTCAACAGCTCGCTCAACCGCCGCATCCTCACGCTCATCGATGGCCGCGACCCATCCGTTCCGTTCCTTGGCGCCCAGGAATGGGCGGCGCTGTCGTACCCCATCGACGAGATGGCATCCGTCGAACTGGTGCGCGGCCCGGGCTCCGCGCTCTACGGCGCGAATGCATTCAGCGGCGTTCTCAACATGACGACCAAGTCGCCCCGCGACACCGCCGGCGGGCGGCTGCAACTCACCGCCGGTGATCTGTCGACGCGTCGCGGCGACATCCGCCATGCCGGTGGCTTCGGCAACGAGATGTACTACCGAGTGGTCGGGGGATACCAGAAGAGCGACGACTTCTCGCGATCGCGCAATGCCGGTGTCGAGTACAAAGGGCTTCCCGTCGAGCGCGTTCCGCTTGTGCGGAGCGAAGTGCAGACCGGCTTCGGCGGGCTTCGCCTCGACAAGCATCTGTCCCGCGGCGACATCTTCACGGTTGAAGGCGGATTCGCTCATCTCGAGGGCCCCATATTTCAGACCGGCATCGGACGCGTCCAGGTAACGGACGTGGATCGTCCGTGGGCCCGGGCGAACTACAACATGCGCCACTTCAACTTCCTCAGCTACTACGACGCCCGCATCGCCAAGAACCAGGTGGCCCTGGCGTCCGGCGCTCCTCTGTGGGAAGACTCATACAACCTTCATGGCGAGGTGCAGACGAACTGGGACTTCCTGTCCGGACGTACGCGCGTTGTCGGCGGCGTCGCCTTGAATCGGCAGAATGTCGATACCGCCAATGGGCAGGGCATTCAGACCCTGATGGCGCAGGCGCGGTCTGAGGACGCGCAGTCCGCGTTCGGCCAGGTAGGGTTTGACGTCACGAACCGTCTCAAGCTCCTTGGTGCCGCGCGGTATGACAAGAGCGATCTCTTCAAAAACCAATTCTCGCCAAAGGCCGCGCTCGTGTATGAGGTGACCCCGGAGCATTCCATACGCCTTGGCTACAACCAAGCGTTCCAGCGTCCGAACTATTCGGAGCTCTTCCTCACGGCTCCTGCCGGCGCCCCCGCGAATCTCGCCGGCGCAGCAACACTCAATCCGCAGACCGCACCGCTCGCAGGTGTGCTGTCACAGCTCGGCTTCGGTCCGCTTCCGATTCTCGCTCGCGGTAACGGTGCGCTCGACGTCGAGAAGATCAAAAGCTTTGAAGCTGGCTACTCCGGGATCTTCAATGGCCGTTTGTATCTCACTGTGGACGCTTACAAGAGTCACCTCAGCAACTTCGTCACCGACCTGCTCCCGGGCGTGAACACGGCCTTCACGCCGTATCAGGTCCCGACAACTCTGCCCGTTCCAGTGCAGGCGGGCGTAAACGCCTTCCTTCGCGCCGCTCTCGCCTCTCGGTTCAGCGGGCTTACCACCGTCGACGGCCGCCCGGCTCTGGTCTTCTCGTACACGAACGCAGGCGTAGTCGACACGCAAGGCGGCGAGATCGCCTTCAACTACTACGTCACGAACAACTGGATGATCGACTCCAACTACTCGTACTTTGACTTCACAGTGAAGTCGGCCCAGCTCGGCGATCAACTGCTGCCGAATGCGCCGAAGAACAAGTTCAACGCCGGCCTGGCCTTCCGGAGCACGAACTTCGACGCACGCCTGGCCTACCGTTGGGTCGATGAATTCCGGTGGGCGGCAGGCGTCTTCGTAGGAAACGTGCCGCAATACGACGTCGTGAACCTGAGCGCGCGATACAAGTTCGGCCGAATCGGCGTCGGCGCCGAAGTCACCAATGCGCTCGGCGACAAACACTTCGAGTCGTTCGGCGGTGACATCCTGCAGCGCAGAGCATTAGGGTTCGTAACGATCGGCTGGTAATGCGGGTTTTCTGGATGGTGCCCGCAAGCGACTCGATCTTACCAATCACGTCCGTGCCGTCAGATCGCATGCCGTAGGGAGGACCATCGATCAGGGTCCGGCGCATCCGTTGTGCGCCGCTAAGCATCCATTGTGCACCGCTAAGCAACAACCGAAGGCCTGAACCCGTTTTGCTCGCGGGTCTCGAGGAACCTGGCGACGGAATTTGAAGCCACGAAGGTGCGACCTCTGGCCGGTACGTGCCACAGGCGGAGGAGCTTCGTGTGGTCCGGCCGTCCCCGGCCGCTCTTAAAAGCGAACGACCTGAGCATTCCGGCGAGAGCGAAGGCGGCCGAGGACGGCCGCGCCACACCCGCGACCCGTTTCGCTGTCCCGAGTGCATAGGAGGGTAACCGCCATGAAAGCATCGGTGTTTGTCGGCGTCAGCGTTGATGGCTTCATCGCGCGACCGGATGGCGCCTTCGATTTTCTTTCCACCGGTGGCGTCGGACCAAAGGGCTTCGACGAGTTCCTGGCCACCGTGGATGCGCTGGTCATGGGACGGAAGACTTACGAAGTCGTCCTGAAGCTGGCGACCTGGCCCTATGGCGAGAAGCCCGTGTATGTCCTGAGTCATCACGACCTGCCAACTCCACCCTCGGGAATCTCCGTCGAGCAGATGTCCGGCGAGCCTGCGGACATCGTGGCTCGACTCACCGCGCGCGGCATCGGACATATTTACGTCGACGGGGGAATCACCATCCAGCGCTTCCTCCGCGCTGGACTGATCCAGCATCTCACCGTTACACACGTTCCCGTCCTCATCGGCGAGGGAATCGCGCTTTTCGGTGCGCTCCAGAGCGATATCGTGCTGCGGCTGATCTCGTCTCACGAATTTCCCGGAGGCGCAGTCCGGAGCGAATATGCCATCGGCACTTGATCAACGGCCGGCCGTGTCGAGTCGATAGCTTTCGGTGGGGTTGTTCCGCGAGTACATGGTCGCTGTCCAGCGATGATCGAACGAGACGCCGGTGGTGCAGTCCGATGGAGTCGCCACTCGCCTGAGTTCCGGAGAAGTCGCGATTTCGTCGGGTTCCCAACGTCCGTGTGGTGCGGCCGTCCCGGCCGCCTGTCTTCCCTTCACGAGCGCCTCTCCGCTCTCCTGAGCGGCTTCTTCAACGCGAACAACCATTCACGGAACTCGACCGAGCGAAGGCGGCCGAGGACGGCCGCCCCACACGACGAGACCCGGAAATCAGCGACGACCGCTCACTCCTCCAGCATCTGCAGTTGCCAGACGTCGTGGGTGGAGCGATGGGCGATGGGCGCGATGGCCAGCTCGCCGGTCTTGCCGATGCTGCGGCGGAGGAAGCGAAGCTCGGTGAGCTTGGCGGTCGTTTCGGGATCCTTCTTCACCGGGAAACCGTTCTCGCGCATCATCAGAATGCCCTTCGCGCGTAGTGAGAGCTCGGACTGCAGCCGCAGGTAGCAGAGCATGTCGGCGAGCACCGGGCCGTCGAAGTGTTCGCGCAGCGACTGCAGATAGCGGCCGGTTCGTGAGTCGGCGAAGTCGCCCGAGCGGATCGCCTGGAGCAACTCGGAATCGAGATCGAACCCGCTGCCCACCCACGACTGCAGGTCGCGCTCGCCTCGGCTGAAAATGAAGACGAGCAACGGCGGCAGGATCAGAACGATGGCGATGGTCGACAGCAGCGGCGAAACGAGGAAATGATTGAACAGCGAGTGGATGGCGAATGCCAGGAGCAGGCCGGGCCCGGCCAGCCACCACGAGACCGACTGACGGCGGTCGGCCAGAAGCTTGGTCAGCATGCCGCCGACGGCTGTGGTTCCCCCGTGCATGAGGGCGGTACCGAACCCGCGAACCAGCCAGACCGCCGGCTCCGAGCCGAGGAACGTCGACGCGTAGTAGAAGTTTTCGGCGAGCGCGAATCCGGTGCCAACTGCGAAGCCGGCAATCCCGGCATCGATCAGAAACCCAATGCGCTTGCGGCGCAACAAAAAGAGCACCGGCAGCGCCTTGAGCAGCTCTTCCATCGCCGGCGCGGCGAACCGCGTCAACAACCGACGGGAGAGCCCAAGCTCGAGCAGCACTTCTCGATTGGCAACGTAGCCGATCCCCGCCACGACCAGACCGCAGGCAATGAGACCCAGAACGGTCCGCAGGCGGACGAGCTTGTAGCTGTCGAGATAGAGAAGGGCCAGCAGAAAGACGCACACCGGCAGAAACCCCAGAACGATCTGCACCGCCACAACCGGGATCATGGTGTGCGCGTCACCTCAGGAGCTTCAGCGATGCCATCACTTCATGGGACGATCGTCCGTCCGTCCGGCCCACGGCATAACCGAACGAAAGCATCGATTCGAGGTTGGAAAATATCACCACAGAAACATCCAGCTGTGCGCCGGCGTCGAAGGCGTTCTGGCGTAGATGGCCACTGGTGGGGTTGGTGGCCAGGCCTCCGGTGAAGAGCGAGACGCGGGCCCAGTTCGCATAAAAGGACGGCACCCCCACCCGCTTGAATCGCACCGGTGGCAAGGTGCATTCGAGCATCAGCCTGGCGAACGCATTGCCTCCAATGGCGTTCAGATCGAACCCCGGGAACGCGTAGTACTCCCGATAGCGGTGGATCTCCTGATAGTCGACCCAGTTGTTCCCGAACGCGCCGAAGTAATAGTTCGCGAAAGGATTGGAGCGGTCACCCGACGACTTCCCGGCAGCCGATCGGACCCACAGCGATGCGTGATCGACCGGCAGCAGAAATCCTCGGTCGTACGTCCCATACAGCCGCGGAAACACCTCGCCGTTGACATGGTTGCCACTCGCCGCGATCGACCAGGTCTGGCCGTATTCTTCCTCCACCGCCCCGATGGTCCGGCGAACATCGCGGTAATCGAGATGCCCTCCCACGCTCTGGTACTGCCGGTACGGCGCGCGCACATTCTGGTATTCCGGCAGCGTTTCCAACCCGCCGTAGTAGGCGGCGTGCAGGGTGTACTCCAGTGTGCGCGGCCGGTCGAACAGAAGGTATTGATGGTAGGCCGTGGATGCCGCGTAGCCCTTGCGACTCGTTTTTGTCGGGCCGAACAGATCGTAGAAGTCCGTGGCGTTGTAGCGCAGGCGCACACGCCAGGGCGATCCGTCGTATCCCAGCTTGAAGTGCAGGCGCTCGTCGCTCGGAACGTTTCCGGGTGAGATGGCGGCGGTGAAGTCGAACGCGCGCAAGCCGAGGGGGTCGGAGACATTGAAGCGCAGCCCGGCGGTCGCGGTGTTCTTGTAGCCTTCGATCACCGGATAGACCGATCCGAGGCGAAGCCGCGAGAGCGGACGGTACCGGCCCGTGTAGGTGGTCACCTGGTCCAGGTTCACCCGCGCCGGCGAGCCGGCGTTCCAGCTCTTGACCACCGGATGTTTCTCCACGACCTGCTGTCCGAGATAGCGGATGGCGGTGATGTCCTCGCGCGGCTCGACCGCGATGCGGACGGGCGAGAAGCCTTTCGCCGTGTACTGGTAGGCGATCATTTCGCGGCCGGAGACAGGGATGGGGCGGAACAGACCGGTCTCTACGTTGGTGAGCGCCTCCATCTTGCGAGCCTGCAGGTCGTACCGGAAGACGTTGGAGACTCCGGTGTAATAGCTGGTCCCGTAGAGATAGCGGCCGTCCGGCGAGAAGACGAAGTTGTCGGGCGAGTTGTTCACGAACTCATGCAGCACGTCTGGTCTGGCTTGATGCTGCAGCAACTCCGCGGTATCGAATCTCACGAGCTTCTGGGTGCCGGTCACGTCGATCATCGACGCGCTGAGCGTTTTGCCGTCGGGCGAGATGTCCAGATCGTAGACGTCCCGCCCGTACTCGAGGGTGAAGAGCGATTCCCACTTCGCGTACGGCGCGGGAATGCGGACGATGGTGGAGAGTCCGTTGTGGTGCTGCACGCCCCAGATCGACTGATCCGCTGCGTTGACGGCAAGGTCGCCGGTACGGGTATTTTTCAGGAGCTGCCGGGTGCGGCCGCTGGCCAGGTCGAGCTCGTTCAGATCGCGCCAGCCGCGGGAGTTGTTCGTGGTGAAGAAGATCTTCCGCCCCTTCCCGTCGTAGGCCAGCGAGGTGACGAAGTAGAGCGCCGGCGACTTGATGTCGGTCAATGGCGTGATGGCGCCGCTCTCCACATTGATGGCGGCGATCTGGGCAGGCCGGGCCGGACGGTTGATCGCGGCGTAGAGCAGCTTCCGCTCGGGGTCGTAGAAGCTGCGGGACACCGAACCGAGCACTTCCCTGATCAGCGGCGTCTGTGGGGTCAGGGCATCGTGCCGGACCAGCGCCAGGTTCTCGTTCTGCCAGGTGCGCTCCCACTCGATCCAGCTCCGCCACTCCACATCCAGCGGAACGCCGTACAACTTGCGAAACTCGGAGGAAAAATAGCGCTCGCTCCCTGGACTGCGGTCGAACCAGGCGATCAGTTTCTCCGGGCCGTGCTTCATGGCCAGATAATTGACGAAGCGGAGCCCGTACAGATACGAGTTCTGGCCGATCTGGAAGTCGACGGTGGTCCCTTCCGACTCCAGGCCCACGACGTCATAGAAGTAGGCGTGATCGCGCACCATGGTGCGAAACACCATCTCGTCATAGCCACCGAGGGCCCGGCCGGCGCCTCCGGCCATCCAGGTTTCCAGAAACGCGGCGATCCCCTCGTGGAACCATCGCGGCGAGTACCACCGCGGACTGGTCAGATAGCTGTACGCCATCGACAGCGGGTTCTCTTTGATCGGCGCCACCTTGCCGTGGAAGAGACGGCGGTAAACGAGATCCCTGTCCGCGCCCTTGTCGGTGGCCACCACGTGGACCAGCTCGTGATGCATCAGCCAGTTCATCCGCTCGTTGGCCGGCATGGTGTCGTACACGTAGTCGAACGGCTCGATCCCGATGCTGATGTAGTTCCACGGCACGGTCGAGGTGCCCCCGTGGCCGAAGTCGCCGAAATCCTGCATGAGCACGACGACCGGCTCGGAAGGGGTGTAGTGAAACAGGGCCTTGTCGAAGGCCAGGGAGTTCTCGAAGGAGCGAGCGAGGTGATACGAAAGGTACTCGTGGGCCTTGTCGTAGTAGACGAGGTCGAGATCTTTCGTGCGCCGCGAGTACAGCGTCTGCGCGCTGGACCACGGCGCCAGCAGCAGTACGAACGCGACAACGACGGCGAAGCGAGTTGTCATGGACGCCACCTGGTTTGAAATTGGGGTGCCCGCATTGTAGCGATAAAAAAAGCCGCGGCCTCCAAAAGGCCGCGGCTTGGCGGTGGCTTCCGTGACGACGGTTAGTGCTGCCGGGCCTCCAGCGCCGCGGCCGTGTTCTCCAGGGCGTGGGCCTGCGCGGAGAGCTGCTGCTGGTTCGCCAGCATGGAACCGAGGACCGACTGGCGCTCCAGACTCTTCTCGATGCTGGCCAGACGGCTCTGAAGACTGGCCACGCTGGCCAGACTGGCGGCCAGCTCCGCTTTGGCGTCCATCCGCGCGCCGAGCTTTCTGCTCTCCATCACATTTGCCTGAAGTTGGCTGCCGCTACCCAGTCTGGCCGCGATCTCGGCCCGGGCGCCCAGGTACGACTGGAATGACGCGAGCTCGGCGCTCACGTTGCCGGCGATGCGATTCTTGAATTCCGCTGCGCGGCTCTCCAGCGCCTGCTGCACGCTGCCAAGCTGGCTGGTCATGCCGACCTTGCTGCCCGCCTGCTGCGCGGAGGCCAGCTGCATCTCCATATCGTGAAGAGCGGAGGCCATCTCGGTCGCAGAAGCCATCTGCTGTTCAATGTTCTCCAGCCCGCGCGACTCGAGCTTCGCCGATGCGCCGGCAAGCTCCTTCACCGCGCTTTCCATCGACGCGATGTTCGCAGCTTTGCTGGCCAGCTGCATCTCGATCTCATTCAACGATTTGGATTCTGCCGCCATCGACGCCAGCGACTCTGCATAGTTGGCCAGCGACAGGCTGCCCAGATTGGTCTGCGCATTGAGCTCCAGAGCGACGTTCTCCAGTTTGGAGGAGGCCAGGCTCGCGTTGCTCTGCATCTCGGCAACGGCGGTGCCAAGATCGCGTCCGGTGGCGGCGAGAGACGAAGAACCCACCTGGTGGGACTGCATCTCCTGGTTGAAGCTGGCGACCTTCGCCGCCAGCTGTTCCATCTCGGCGCTGGAGAGCTGGTGCTGATTGCGCATCGCGGCGGCCAGCTCGGCCGCTTCTTCGCGCAGGTTGCCCAGCTGATTGCTCTTCTGATTGACGAGCATCTGCTCCATCGAGGCCAGAGCCGCGGTCATGCCGGAGACGTAGCGGCTCTGCATCTCAGCCGACATCTCCCGCAACTCCGTCTTTGCGGCCTGCAGCCGGGCGCTCGAACCGGCGACCAGTTCCGCCTCCGAGATGCTGCCCAGCTCGATGGCCACGTTCTGAAGCCTGGTCGCGTCGGCGAAGGAATCGCCAAAAAGGATCTTCTGGTCGCGACTGGTCTTCTCGTCGCCAAGCACGACATCGGCCTTGTTGATCTGCGGAGCATGATGCTTCTGCACCGCACCGATGGCCCCGGACGCGTTGTCGCTGGGGAACTGGGGACGCCAGATCGCGACCACCACGATCAGGACCACGGCAAGCGCGCCGAATCCGACGAGAAACTTCCTGTTGTTCTGGGCACTCATAAGACCTCCGTCTTTTCCTGCTTCGTTTGACATGCAATACCTCGCTATCCGAAAAAAGTTGGTCGCTCAGGGCGAAGCGACGGTCCAGCGGAACATCTCCCGCCCCGCGGAGGTCACCTGCACGATCGCCGTGCCCCCTGGTTTCTGTGGTTTCAGCACGACGGCTACGGTTCTGGATGCATCGGGAAAGCGGACTGTTCCCCGCTCGATGTCGTGGAGATCGGCGGCGCCTTCCGCTTCTGAGAAGGTGAGCTGGGATGGATCCCACTGGACCTCAATCGGTTCGTCGGAGAGGATCCGGGGCTGGAACGCGATGCGATCGCCGCTTCGCCGAACGACCAGCGTGGAGCCTCCGGAGGCGAAGCGCGCCACGACGGGCCACGCGCTGAAACCGGCCCCGGTCATCGTGCCGGCGGCATGCTCCTCCGGCACTGGGGCCACCATCGGCAGCCGCTCGATGGCCAGGCCGATCACCACCACCGCGGCCGCTGCCCAGGCCAGTGCGAACACACGACGACGGCGCCAGCCGGAGGCCGCGCCGGCAACCGGCGCAAGGCGAAGAACGGCCTGGGACCGAAGTTGCGCCAGGACGGCATCACGAACCGGCGGCGCGGCCACCAGAGGCACGGCATCCAGTTCCCGCACCAGATGCAGCAACGATTCATATTCCGACCGGGCCACGTCCGACTGAGCCATCAGGCCTGCCAGCTCCTGCTCTTCTTCCGCGGTGATCGCCCCGTCCGCCGCGCGCTGCATCAGCTCCTCATGAGGCATGAGCATGTCCTCGGGCCTCCAGGGCCACGCGCAGAAGCTGACGCGCGCTGAACAATCTCGACTTCACGGTTTTCTCCGCAACGTGCAGGACTTCGGCAACTTCGCCGTACGAGAGATGAAGGAAGTGATGAAGGATGATGACGGCGCGATAGTTTTCGTCGAGCCGCATGATGGCCTCGTGCAGGTGCGAGGAGCGTTCGAACTCTTCGCACGCCTGGGCAGGGTTGGGGAGGCGCTCCTGGAGATCCTCACCCAGTGGTACATGCCGGCGGCGCGCATGCAGGTGATTGATCGCCTCGTTGACGGCGATCCGGTAAATCCAGCTGAAAAAGCGACGATCGCGATCATAGGAAGAGAGGTGCTCGAAGGCCTTTGTGAAGACCTGCTGGCAGAGCTCGCGAGCGTCTTCCCCGTCGCCGACCATGTGCAGGATGGTGTTGAATACTGGTCTCTCATAGCGTTCCACCAGGCCGCCGAACGCTTCGAGATCGCCTCCTCGACAACGTTCTACCGCCTCTCGATCCAGCTGTTCCTCGTCCATGAAGTACAGGGCCGCCGCAGAAAAGTTGGTTACCGGATGTCGAAAATCTGATCGAACCCGGAAAAGTGGAAAACATCCTTGATGTGGGTGTTCACGTTGACCAGGAGGAGCGACTGCCCCTTCTCGGCCAGCCGCTTCTGAGCGGCCAGCAGGACCCCCAGTCCGGCGCTGGAGATGTAGTCGAGTTTCGCGAAATCAATCGTTTTCCCCTCGGAGAGAGAGAGAAACACCAGTTTGGCTTTCTCCGCCTCCGAGGCGTCAAAACGGCCGGTCAGCACCAGCTCGTTGTTCGTTCCTTCATGGATTTCCAGCATGGTCACACCATCCGTTTGCAGAGCGTTACGGTGCCGGCACGCCCTTCGTGCCGGTACTCCACGCGGTCCATCAGTTTCTTGATCAGGAACAGCCCCAGACCGCCGGGCTCTCGCTCGTCCAGAGCCCGGTCGATTCCGGGATCGGGTGCGTCTTCATGGATGTCGAAGCGAGGAGTGTCGAAGTCGGTGAGCGTGAGCGACAGATCCTGGCCCCTTTTCTGGAGTCGGATCTCAATCCCCCCTTGTCCCGTGGCGTTGTGCCGGACGAAGTTGGTGAAGAGCTCTTCGACCGATAGCTCCACTGCGTATCGTGCTTCGGCACTGGCCCCCAGGGTGTCCAGAAACGGGGTGACGAACTGGATGACCTTGCCCAGTTGAACGGCATCCCGCGGAAACGTGGCCACGGCCTCCGGACGGCCAATGTAGCGGACGCAGAGCATGGTGATGTCGTCCGCCTGCGGCGTGGAGCCGGCGAACTGGTCGACGCTGGCAGTCACCGCGGCCACAATCGCGGAGGGACTGGCATCCGTGAGATCCGATAACACGTCCCGCAGTCGTTCGAAGGTAAAGAGCTCCTCGGCGCGATTGGTTGCCTCGGTCACCCCGTCCGTGTAAAGGAAGATGGTTTCACCCGGATCCAGCTGCAGTTCCTGCGACAGATACCGGAAGCTCGGCAGAACTCCGAGGGGCAGACCGGACTTGATGTCCATCCGATGCACCGGTTTGCCAGGACCGAACAGGAGGGGTCGGTCGTGACCGGCATTGCTGTACACCAGGCGTCCGCTCCGCAGATCCAGAAAGCCGCAGAAAGCGGTGACGAACATGGCCGGGTCCGTGTCCTCATAAAGCCGCGCATTGATCGCCGACATCAGACTGGCCGGATCGTCCTGCAGGGTGGCGTGCGCGCGGAAAAGCGTCTTGGTGACGGCCATGACCAGCGCAGCGCCGATGCCCTTGCCGGTGACGTCGCCGATGCAGAAGCGGAGGTAGTCCGGAGTCCAGAAGAAATCGTAGAGATCACCGCCGACTTGTCTGGCCGGACGGATGTACGCGCGCATGGCGAACGCCGCATCGTCGGGGAGAGCGATCTCGCCTTTGGGCAGCATGCGCATCTGGATTTCATTGGCAACCCGCAGGGACTGTTCGAACCGTTCGTTGTCCAGCTGCACTTCGGTGGCCTGGGCGCGCTGGATGGCCACTGCTGCATGGGCTGCCAGGGCGTCCATGAGTTTCTCGTCCTGCTCGTCGAAACGGGCAGCGGTCGCTTTGTTGATGCTCTCGATGACGCCAAGCAGTCTGCCCTTGGAATCGATGACCGGCGCGCAGAGAATCGCCGCCGTCCGGAACGACGTCTTCTGGTCGATTTCACGATGGAAGCGCGGGTCGGCGTACGCGTCAGGAATGTTCGCCATCTTGCGGGTGCGGGCGACATCTCCCACCACGCCCGAGCCGATGGCCACTTCGATGATGTCGCCCTCCACTCCCTGAGCCACGCGACTCCACAGCCGCTCGCGCTCCGGATCGTAGATGAAGACGGTGGTGCGCTCCGCTTCCACCACCGCGGAAGACTTTTCCACGATCACCGTGAGCAGGTGATCGAGATCGACGACCGAACTGAGCTCCTTCGACAGCTCCAGAAGGGCGTAGAGCGCGCGCGCAGACTTGTCTCCTCCGCCTGCATCAGACGGGGCTGCCACGGCCGGACTGCTCATCCGCGCTCTGGTCATCATCACGTTCCGAGGAGGGGCCCATTGTAGTGCGAGTCACGGTGCAGACGACGGAACCTGTGCCAGGAGCCTCGGATCCGGGGCCGCCGCTCTCCTCTCCGTTCCAGCCCACCGGCGAGCCATGAGACTGCTCCCAGAGTCTTGTTGACTTTGTATTGTAAAGTTCTTTACAATCGCCGCATGTTTGACGTAGCCGTCATCGGAGCGGGCCTGGCAGGATTGCAGACCGCCCGGCTCCTCGGCTCTCGCGGGCTTCGGGTGGCCCTCATCGATTGCAAGGCCTCGCTGTGCGATGGGATCCAGACCACCGGCATCTTCGTGCGCAAGACCTGGGAGGACTTTCCCCTCCCCCCGGAACAGCTTGGGCCGGGCATCCGTGAGGTGGTGCTCTACTCCCCCAGCCTGCGACCGCTGCAACTCACCGCTCCCCGCGACGAGTTCCGCGTCGGCCGCATGAGCTGGATCTACCTCTATCTCCTCGAGCAATGCAGCCGCCTGGGAGTGACCTGGATGCCGTCGACGCGATTGCTGGAATGCGATCCGCTCCACGGACACTCCAGGCTCACCATCGAGCGCGGAGGGCATCGGGAGCGGGTTCCGGTTCGCTATGTCGTCGGCGCCGACGGCCCCCGCTCGAAGATTGCCGCGGCCCTCTCGCTCGATCGCAATCGGGAGTTTCTGGTCGGTGTGGAGGATGTCATCGAGCCGCCAAAAGACGTTCCCCCGTCGTTGCACTGCTTTCTCGATCCGCGGCTGGCGCCCGGGTACATCGGCTGGGTGGTCACCGATGGCCAAGAGGCGCACGCCGGCGTGGCCGGGTACGGCGACCTCTATGATCCGCGCTCCGGGCTGGAGCGATTCCGGAAGCGGGTGCCGCATCTGGTGCAGGGCCGCGTGCTCGAACGGCGCGGTGGCCTGATCCCGGTCAACGGCATTCTCCGGCGGATCGCCAATCGCAATGGACTGCTGACCGGCGACGCGGCGGGCGCGGTCTCTCCACTCACCGCCGGGGGACTCGATCCAGCCATGCGCCTCTCCACTCTGGCCGCCGATGTGATCGCGCGGTATCTCGACGGAGGAGACGCGCGCGTGCTCCGTGAATACAACGGAGACCGCTTCCGCACGCGATTCATCGCCCGGCGATGGATGCGAAGGACCATCCGCGCGGTCCAGCAGCCAGCGGTGCTGGAGCTCGGATGCGCCCTGCTGCGCACCCCGCCGTTTCGTGCGCTGGCCGCGCATGTGTTCTTCGGCCGCCGATCGTTTCCTGATGTGCAGGGAGCAGCAGTCGCACTTCCTCACGAAAGCGCAGTGCCTTGAGGAACGAGGCAGGTCTTCGCGATGCCGGCCGGCAGGATGCCGGCGGACCGGCCGGCTGGGAAGCCGGCGTTCCGAAAGGCTTGCGGCGGCGTGGAGCGGCGCTCGCGGTCAGGGTCGTGACGGGCGGCGGCGCGAGGGCTCGGGGGGCTTGGGCGGTCCGGGAGGGGTGAACACCGGGGCCACCAGGCTCACATTCGGAGCGCCCGCTCCCACCACCGGCTGGAGTGCGAAGAGGTGCGTGTCGCCGCTGACGTTGTCGACGGACATGGCCGACGCCGTCACCCGCGCGGATCCCTTGGTTGCCGTCACCACCACCTGCACATTGGTGCGGTCCTTGCGGCGATCGGCGGCGTCCAAACCAAGCTCGCCGAACACGGTATCCAGCCGTAACTGCTGATACGGCGAAACGGAAACTTCCTTCTGGGCGATGGCTGCGTTGCGGTTGCCGGCCTCGTAGAGCCGGACGCTGACCGTGCCACTGCCTCCGCCAACTTCGTTGAGAACCATCAGCCAGCGGGTCCCGCGCGTGGTCTCCTGCGATTGCTCCAGCCCGTCGAACGACAGCGGCTTCTGCGCCGATGAAGAGGCTCCGCTGATGGCGTCGGAGAGCGTCGTCTGCAATGGCAGCGACGCCAGCGGCGTGGACGCACCGCCACCGCTCGCGCTCCCGGACTGCAGCACGGCGTAGACCTTGGCCACACCGGGTGCGGTCACGAAAATACTGCCTGGAGTGCTCGAGCTGTTCCCAAACAATTCCTTCGACGCGTCGGAGAACACTCTGCTCCCTCCAGCGGGAAGACTGATGTCGACCTTGGGCACCGGCCCGAATCCGGAACTGCTGTGGAAGGTCGCGCTAAAGGTCGCCGCGGCGGACGCAGGGGCCACGAATCCGAGCGCGGTGCTGTAAGTCGGCGCGGCTCCCGCGGAGGCCGGTGTGGTCAAGACCGGCACCACGGTCGTCACACTGCTGGAGGGGTTCGTGTCCAGCGCGCCTTTCCACATCACGCGAGCCAGTGCGGCACCGGCGACGCGCTCTTCCGCCGGGCGGGTGAGCACCGTGGCTCCCGCCTCGCCACTGGAGACTGCGATCGTGGCCACGCCGGCCACTGATCCACCGCCCGATTCGACCTCGATGCCGATCCTCGACGCGACCAGTCCGGTCAACCGCAGCATGCCGTAGCGAGGCACCAGCCGAGTCTGTGTCGAGGTGGCCGCGCCGTTGGCGTCGTAGGACGTCACGCGCACGTTCGCTACGTCGGCCCCGCTCGTCTCCGCGATCACCAGCGAAGCGTTGGACTGCGGCAGAAGGGTGATGAGATGAGGCGCACCAGCCCGTGCGCCATCGCCGAGGTTGACCACCGGGGTCTCGAATCCGCCATTGCCGCCAAGGACCACGATGGAGGCGCGCACGTTCACCAGTCCGACGCGCTCCCGCGGCAGGCGGACTTCGATCTGTCCCGATTGCGGCGCGACGCGACCGAAGAGCTGCACAGTGGGGTCGGTGATGGTGACGACATCATTGGCCGGCACCACCACCACCACGCGCTGCACGGCCGACGCATCGAACCCGTCGCTTCCGGTGGGGGTGAACAGCAGCTCCGCCTGCACCGAATCGCCGCCGAGGTTCGTGAGGCGCATCCGCGTAACCAGGCGATGCCCCCCTGCCGAGGTGGCGCTGACCACTTCCGGCACGATGAAGGAGCGGGAGCTGACATCGAGGTTCGTGGTGCGGCCGGCATTCACGGCGATGCCGTCGTTGTCCTGCACCAGGAGCCGCGCCGACGCGCCGTCTTTCGTTCGCACGGTGAAATAGGTGTAGCGAGGAAGCGCCGACCCGTTCGGAGCGAGAGACCGCCGCGTGGTGAGGTTGACCACGCGAGAGGCTCCGGCAGCCAGCGGTGCGTTCCACCCACTCTCCGGAATGAGCCAGGCCTCCGGTCCGATCTCCGCCGCCAGATCCATCGTGCTCGTACCGGGATTGCGGATGGTCACCTGAAGCGGCTGCCGGGTGCTGTCGTCGCCACTGAAGCCTTTGAATGCCGCGTAGTCGCTTGGCAGTCCGTCGACGACAAACTGTGGTGTGGCCGAGGGGCCGCCGCCGATCTTGAGATTGACGAATGTGTAGGGGGTCACCGCCAGGCCCGTGCCGGTGGAGGCCACGAAGATCACCGCCTGAAACGAGCCGGTCACATTCGAAGGCGGGCCGCTGAAACGGATGGTGAACGTCCGCGGTTTGCGCGGCTCCAGAGTCACGAACGCAGCGTCCTCCGCGATACGGAAGAACGGTGGCGACCCGTTGAGCTCCTGATGGCCGATAAAAATCTGCACCGGCGCGGGGGAGAGATTCTCCAGCGCGAAGGTGGTCGGATGATCCTCGATGCGATCGCCGAGCGGGCTGACCACCGCGCGTGGCTGCAGCGTGAAGATCACGTTCGGAGGTGCGGCCGAAATCACCACCGCCCGCACGTCGGAGGGAGGACCGGACAGGCTGGGATCGCACGACGGCACACCGCGCACCCGGTGATAGAACGTTCCGGCGGAGGTGGCCACGAATGACGCCGCCGCCGTGGTGGTCACCTGCGTCTCCAGACCACTGTTGAAATCGGGCGAGGTGGCGCGCTCCACGAGGTAGCCGCCGTCAGCGTCCAGTCCCGTAGCGGGCGACCAGACGATGGCGTAGGTCGATCCGGCCGTAGCGGCCTGGGGCACGAACTGGAAAACCGGCGCGCCAGGGGCAACGCAGGTGGTGCGGGTGGTGAAGGCGGCAACCGCCGTACTGGTCTCCCCCGCCGGAAGACAGCTGCTCTTTCCCACCACGCGCCAGTAGTACGTCGTTCCTGTGGTGAGCGACGGCAGCGTGATCGAGCGCGCTTTCCCGCTCAGCTGCGACCGGAGCAGCGGCGGCGCAGCAACGGTCCCGAAGTACACGTCGAAACTGTCGAAATCGACGTTCGCAGTCCAGGTCAGATCAACGGTGGTCGCAACATTGACGGCACCGGCCACCGGGGAAGTCGTGGACAGAGTGGGCACCGCCCCGCACACCGGTCCGCTGTTCGTCGAGAAGGATCGGATCGGCGTCGATGCGGTTTTGGTGCTGTCGCATGCGGCATGGGCGACCACGAACCAGTAGGCCTGTCCCGTGATGATCGCCTTGTAAGTGGTTCCGGAGATGGTGGCGGCGAGGGGCGGCGGCGTGTTGCGACCCACATAGACGTCGTAGTTCGCGGCGCCGGCTGCCGCCTCCCAGGTGAGCACGACGCCGGTGCTGTCGCCAGCGTTCTGCGCGCCCGCTGCCGGGGAAAGCAGGTTGAACGATCCGACCCCGCATCCGCTGGCCGTCGTGAAGGAGCGGACGACGGACGCGGTCTTCGACTGTGGCGTGCAGAACGAATCGCCTTTGGCCACCACCTGCCAGAAGTACTTCGTGCCCGGTGCCAGGTTCGACGGAGTGAAGGAGGTCTCGCTCAGATCGGTGGCCACCACGCGCGACGGCTGCCCAGTCACATCCAGCCGCACGTCGTAGCGAAAAGCACCCGGCACACTGCTCCACGAAAGCTTCGGTGCGGTGGAAGTCTGCGTCCCCTCGGCGGGGGCGCTGAGAATTGGTGCCGCCACAGTGACGCAGGCGAAGATGGCGCGCACGCGATTGTTTCGCGAGTCGGAGATGAACACGTTGCCCGACCGGTCGACGGCCACACCGCTCAGCCCGAAAGGAAAATTCAGCTTCGCTTCGGTGGCCTTCCCATCGTCGCCGGAAAAATCGGTGTCGTAATAGATCGTGCCCCGTCCGGCGATGGTGGAGATCTTCATCGTCGCCGCGTCAATCTTCCGCACCCGCATCGTGCCGCGATCGGCGATGTAGATGTCCCCGTTGCGCGGATCGATGGCGAAATGCGCCGGCTCCGCGTAGGCAGCGGAGGCCGGCCCACCATCGCCGAAATCGGGCGGATTCGGGTTCTCTCCCCGCAGAATGGTGGAGAT
>JBKJQB010000110.1:0-10479 GCA_046594105.1 Thermoanaerobaculia bacterium | reverse complement strand
GCTGCGTACGAGAGCAAATCCGATCGCGAGGACAGAAGCATGGATGTCCTTCCCGATGGCCAGTCCTTTCTGATTTCGAACGGGACTCCCGGCCCTTCGGACTCCTTCTTTCACCTGGTCCTCGGCTGGAGGTTAGACACCAAGCGCTGCGCCGGGCTGTCCGGCCGCCCGCCGGGTCCGAATCGGCCGTGCCATAATCGAGCCCTCTCATGACATTGCAGACGGGCGGCCGGCTCGGCCCCTACGAGATCATTGGGCCCCTTGGCGCGGGTGGCATGGGTGAGGTCTATCGCGCCCGCGACACGCGGCTCGATCGCAGCGTGGCCATCAAAGTCCTGCCCTCCGAGCTGGCCCAGAATGCTCAGTTCCGCAGCCGCTTCGAGCGCGAGGCGAAGACCATCTCCTCGCTCAATCATCCGAACATCTGCACCCTCCACGACATCGGGCAGGATGGCGGGATCGACTACCTGGTCATGGAATTGGTGGAGGGGCAATCGCTCGCCGATCTCGTCGATCGCGGTCCGCTGCCGATGCCGGAGGTGCTTCGCTATGGCGGACAGATCGCCGACGCAGTGGACAAAGCACATCGCGCCGGAATCGTTCACCGCGACCTGAAGCCCGCCAACGTCATGATCACCAGGAACGGCGCGAAGCTGCTCGACTTCGGGCTGGCCAGGAGTGACACCAGCACGCTCATCGATGTCAGCGGCGTGACTCAGCATCGGCCGCTGACACAGGAAGGAACGATCCTCGGCACGTTCCAGTACATGGCGCCGGAGCAACTGGAAGGGCTGGTTGCGGATGCGCGCACGGACATCTTCGCCCTCGGGGCCGTGCTGTACGAGATGGCCACCGGACGTCGCGCCTTCGAGGGAAAGACCAAGACCAGCCTGATCGCCGCGATCGTCTCCTCACAGCCGACTCCCATCGCGCAGTTGCAGCCGCTGTCGCCGCCGGCCCTCGATCACATCATCGAACGTTGCCTGGCCAAGGATCCTGCCGATCGCTGGCAGAGCGCGAAGGATGTGAGCGAGGAGTTGAAGTGGATCAGCGAGAAGGGCTCGCAGGCGGGTGTCGCCGCGCCGCTGGTCATGAAGCGCAAGACGCGCGAGCGCCTGGCCTGGAGCCTTGCGATCGCCGCGATCGGTTTCGCTCTCCTCTGGTCCACACTTCGCCGCGTACCCCGTCCCCGGATCGAGACCTCGATTCTTGCTGCAGAAAAGATTCAATTCGCCTTCGATGCCGGTTCGATGATGATTTCCCCCGACGGCTCGCGGGTGGTGTATCCGGCACGCGGTGGTGACAACCGGGTCTCGCTCTGGGTGCGTCCGCTCAAAGGCGGTACCGCTCAGATTCTCTCAGGAACGGAGGGCGGCGGTTATCCCTTCTGGTCACCCGACAGCCGCTTCATCGGATTCTTCGGTGGTGGCAAGATGAAGAAGATCGACGCGTCGGGAGGTCCTCCCCAGACGTTGTGCGACGCCGAAGATGGACGAGGTGGCACCTGGAGCAGCGAGGGGACGATTCTGTTTGCACCGACTGCGCGCGATGCTGTCTTTCGCGTTTCGGCTGGCGGCGGACCGGCCACTGCGGTGACGCAACTCGGTACGGGAGAGTACAGCCACCGGTTCCCGTGGTTTCTCCCCGACGGCAAGCACTTTCTCTTCCTGTCGCAGAGCCAGACGCCGGGACAGGAGCGCGCTCGGGTGATGGTGGGCGAGATGGGGAGCAAAGCGACGCGGATGCTGCTCGCCACAAACTCGCCGGCGATGGTTTCACCGGAGGGATTTCTTCTGTTTTGCCGGGAGCGGTCGCTGCTCGGTCAAGCATTCAATCTGAAGACACTCGCGCTTTCAGAGGAGCCGTTTCCAATCGCCGAGAAGCTGCAGACATTTTCCAATACCGGCGTGGCCGCGTTCTCGGTCTCGCGCAACGGCCTGCTCATCTACCAGAACGGAGGCGCCGGAGTCATCTCGCAGCTCCTCTGGGTGGACCGTTCCGGCAAGCCGGGCGAGGCTCTCGGGCTCCCGGGCAACTATTACCGCCCCCGTCTCTCGCATGATGGGCTGCGCGTGGCGGTGGAAATCGTCGATGAACAGGTTGGCTTTGCCGACATCTGGATCTACGACCTGGTGCGGAAGACACCCACACGCTTTACCTTCGAACCATTCGCCGAAATCGGGCCGGTCTGGAGCCCCGACGACCAGTCCATCGCCTACGCCGCAGATGGAGCCAGCAACCGGGTCATCATGAGGAAGCTGGCCAGCGGCGCGGGAGCGGCACAAGTGATCGGGACGGGCGATTCACCGAATCTGCTGACGATGGACTGGTCACGCGACGGGCGCTGGATCGTCTCCCAGCAGACGTCTCTCCGCGGCCGGAACGGGTGGGATGTGATGGCATTGGATACCGCGGCGGGGAAACTCACTCCCTACCTCAGCACCCGGTTCAGCGAGCTCACGCCGTTTCTCTCGCCCGACGGACACTGGATTGCCTACACTTCCAACGAGTCCGGACGGAACGAGATTTACGTGCAGCCCTTTCCGCAGTCGGGCGGCAAGTGGCAGATTTCCACTGGTGGAGGCATCGCCCCCCGGTGGAGGGCCGACGGCAAGGAGCTCTTTTTCGTAAGCCTTGACCAGAAGATGATGGCGGTCACCGTCACCCTGGAACCGACCTTCAGCGCGTCCGTTCCCACGCCCCTGTTCGAATTCCATTTGAAGCCACAGGGAGGCTATGACGTCGCTGCCGATGGGCAGCGGTTTCTCCTCAACCCGCCGTTGCATCAGGACGATGCCGCGCCGATGACGCTGGTCCAGAACTGGACCGCCGATCTGAAGCGGTGATGTCGCCGAAGGCCCGGCGACCGACGCGCGCATCGAGAACCGTGGCACCCTCTCAGGGGCTCGCGCCCCGGAGAGGTGAACCGGGACGGACTCAGGCTTCCAATCGTGCGGTCATGGTGATCGCCGCCTTCAGCAGGCGCGAGATCGGACAACCGGCTTTCGCGTTGGCCGCCGCCTCATCGAACTTCTTCTGATCCGCGCCAGGAATCTTCGCCCCCACGTCGAGGTGAACGGCAGCAGGGTCGGGGTCGCTAGATCAGGTCTGCGCTTGGCTGCGAGATCCATCGGTCCACTTTTTGACTTTGAACCTTTTCTTGCCCGGTCGAGAGTACGGCTCACCGCTGACGGGAGACCTGCCTCCCCTTCCTGCCTTTGGAGAATCCGCCCGCCCGAGGTCCTCGTACCGGAAGATTTCGCTACGATCCGTGGAGTGGCCGCAAGCAAGAAGAAGAACGAAGGCCTGATACGCATCTGGGCTTGTCGCAGGAGGGGTACCGTCTCCTGTTGAAAGGAGATGCCCCGATGCAAGAGAAAGATCTGTACAGCGCGATCGACCTTCACTCGAACAACAACTACGTGGCGATCCTCGATGGAGCGGACCATCGAGTCTTTGAGAAGCGACTCAAGAACGAGATGAGTGCGGTGTTAACTGCGCTCGCTCCGTTCAAGGAGCGCAGCACGGCAGTGGCCGTAGAGTCGACATTCAACTGGTACTGGCTTGTCGATGGACTTCAGGACGCCGGCTATGCAACCCGGTTGGTCAATACCTCGGCGGTCCGCCAATACGAGGGACTCAAGTACAGCGATGACCGGCACGATGCGTTCTGGCTGGCGCACCTGATGCGGCTCGGGATTCTTCCGACCGGGCACATTCATCCGCGCGAACATCGTGCCCTGCGCGACCTGGTTCGCAAGCGCATGCGGCTGGTTCAGCAACGGACGGCGAACATCCTCAGCGTCCAGAACCTGCAGCAGAGGAATGAGGGTGTGCGCATGACCACGAACCAGATCAAAGCTCAGACCGCCGAAACGATCGCTGATTCGGTTTCAGACCCGAACCGCGCGATGGCCCTACGCAGCACCCAGGCGATCATCCTCGCACTTGACGAACAGATTTGCCAGATCGAGAAAGCAGTCCTGCGCCAGGTGCGTCCGGATCCGACGTGGGCGCTGCTCAAGACGGTATGGGGAATCGGGCCGATCCTGGCCACCACGATACGGCTCGAGACGGGTGATCTGTCGCGATTCGACGAAGTGGGCGACTACGTTTCGTATTGCCGGTGCCTGAAGTCGGAACGGACGAGCAACGGCAAGAAGAAGGGCGAAGGGAACACAAAGAACGGCAATCAGTATCTGGCCTGGGCTTTCATCGAAGCGGCCAACTTCGCCATCCGCGGTTACGAGGTCGCGCGTCGCTACTACCAGAAGAAGGCGAGCAAGACGAACACGATCCTCGCGCGCAAAGCGCTGGCGCACAAACTCGCCCGTGCGAGCTTCTTCGTCATGCGAGACAAGACGCCCTTCGTTCCGGAACGACTCTTCGGATGATGATTGCGACCGGCGCGTGAACCAGCATTGGGGCTGTGGCTCCGACCACTCCAGGCCTGATTGGACACGCGCCGGTCTCCAGATTCTCCCTTCGATGCGAACGCCGGCGCGAGCCACTTTCGGGTTGGACACACTCTCGGGTGTGAACCACAGCTCTGTGCAATCACATGGACACGCCTACGAACCGATCACGTTTCTGGGCATCGATTCCGATGCAGGCTGCACGCGAGGCCCACAACACTTCGCCTGCAGCTCAATCCTGATGGGTGGCTGGTGCGGATCGACTTCCGACACCTCACAAACGAAACGACGGGAAGCGCACCAAGGTGGGATCTGTGCTCCGGGTAGCCTCCGCTCCACGACTCGTCAAGGCCTGACGTCCTCCTCCGCTTCGCTCCGGCCCTTCGGGTGACGACTCGCTCCGCTGCGGCTGCCTTGCAGCGATGGACGAAGCCTTCGCTTCGTCCATGCTGGACGCAGTGTGTCCGCCCACCCCAAAAGCTTCGCCCACTTGACTCAGACGCCCAATGGGTGGCCCCACCAAGATCCCTCTGCAGGGACGATCGCTCCCTCAAATCAGCGCCGACTTCGATCTGCCGTTCGTTTCGCTTCAAAATCCGATGGTAGACCCCCAATTCGCCCCAATTCGCCCGTGACGATCATCACATTGCCGTATGAGGGTCATCACCAGTCAGCGCGCACGTCCCGCAGTAAAAGGATCTCGATGACCCATTCGCGATCTCTGACGCCGTTGCGGTTGTCATCGGATTCGCGTTCTACCTGGCCACATGCGAAAGGAGTTGCCATGAACATGCTTCGATCAAGACTTCCGTTACTGTGTGTCTTGGCGGGCTCGAGCCTCGTGATGCTCGATGTTCGTACTGCCAGCGCCATCCCGGCGTTCTCCCGCATCCACCAGACCTCATGTCAGACGTGTCACGTCGGGTTTCCGAAGCTGAATCCATTTGGAGAAGCATTTCGGCTGAACGGATATCGGATGCCTGCTGAGATGCAGCCCGAAGAGAAGCCGCTGAGCCTCGGCGCCGAGGCCTTCAAGAAAGTGTGGCCACGAGCGATCTATCCGAGCGACATCCCCGGACACGTGCCGTTGGCGATGAATGTCAAGATGGCCAGCATTTACGCTTCGACGCTCGATCAGAACGGGCGCTCGGTGACGAAAAACGACTTTCAGTTTCCGCAGGAGGCCAACCTCTTGACCGGCGGGACGCTCGGAGAGCACATGAGCTTCTTCGGCGAAGTGACGTGGCAGGAGAGGCCGGACGGCGGCAGTGACACGGATCTCGAGCACGCGCAGCTACACATCAACTCTCCCTTCGGTACTCCCCATCTGGTCAACTTCAAGATCGGAAAGTTCACTCCCGATCTTGCAGCGGGATTCCAGGAGATGTGGCTGTCGACGGACAACGGGATCGATACCCTCTTCTCCTTCAACCCGGTCGGACTGCACGGCGGTAGCGGCCTGTCAGACGAGATGGCGGGCATCAGCCTGCCGGGGATGGTGAAGGGAATCGAGTTGTACGGTGTCGCAAAGCATCGTTTCTTCTACACGGTCGGAATCGTCAACGGCCTTGGTCCGTCGCCCGGCGGCAACACCGACGCCAACTCACACAAGGACGCGTACGCCCGCATCGACTACAAGTTCGGCGGCATGGGCCTGGACGGCGACACCACCGGCATCGCATTGCCACCGGAGAACTGGCGCGAGCGCTCGGTACGCGTCGGCCTTCTCGGCTACAGCGGCAACGGCAAGGGATCCGACTTCCCATTCGAGGAGCAGATGGTCACGATTCAGGACCGCAATTTCACCCGGGCCGGCGTCTACGCATCGTGGTACTTCAATGACCTGAATGTCTTTGGCGTGGCGCTGACCGGACGCGACCGGCTCGACACCTTCGCGGACGGGGCGCTCAAGGACACTGCGACCCATCGCTACCAAACCTTTTTCATCCAGAGCGACTACGTGATCCTGCCGCCGCTGCAGGCGTCGCTGCGCTACGAGAGCCTGAGCCCCGCAGATTCGGCAGCGAGCCGGATCCGGTTCCTCAACACCAGTCTCAGTTACTTCGCCTACGCCAACGTGAAGACAACGATCGAGTACCGCCGCGATCTGGAGGAGTCCAGGAACTACCAGCTGTCTACCGTCCTCCGTTTCGCCTTCTGACCACGTACCGAAAAGGAGATTCGATGAAGACCGTCATCGCATCGCTCATCGCATTCGCCGCCTTGCCGCTCATGGCCGGCGACATTCACGGCAAGGTCGCCGCGAAAGGACTGCGCAGCTCGGCCCACGCCGTCGTCTACGTCTACAAAGTGGCAGGCAAGACTTTCCCGCCACCCACGACGCACGCCAGGATGGATCAGATAAGGATGCAGTTCGTTCCGCGCGTCCTGCCGGTGGTGGTCGGCACGACGGTCGATTTCCTCAACTCCGACGCTGTACTTCACAACGTTTTCACCCCGGATGCCTGCGCCGACCGCTTCAATCTCGGCACGTGGCCGCAAGGACAGACAAAGAGCTTCACGTTCAAGAAGGAGTGCTCCGCAGCGCTCCTGTGCAAGCTGCATCCGGAGATGGAGGGATTCGTCGTCGTGGTGCCCACGCCGTACTTCGCAGTCACGGGACCGGATGGCTCGTATGTCATCCAGGACGTTCCGGACGGCGACTATACCGTCAAGGTCTGGTATCCGACGTTGACAGCGGCGCCAAAGAAAGTCGTGGTCAAAGGTTCCTCCGAAGCGAATTTCGAGGTAACGAAGTAATAACCTGAGGCCCTCGTTCTTAATGAGTCTTCCTGTCCGACGCGTACAGAAGACATCCATAAGGGGGGTCTCAGCGAGGGGTGTTGAAGGCCGGAACTGCCGTCCCCGAGAAGGCAAGACCGAGATGCGATACATGATGTCGTTGCTCCTCGCTGTCATGATTTTATCTCTGGCTGGCTCTGGGGCGATTGTTTTCGCGTTACCTCCACATCAATCGCCTTCAGGCCGAAAGCCGCCACCACAGCCGGCAAAGGTTTCGAGGGTGGAGGGCCCCAGCAATTTTCATCGCATCGGTCTTTCGATCGGGACGTCAGAGATGGGTCGCACGGGGGTATTCGGACCATCTCCTGACTCTGACCCAGGATCGACCGCCGATATCTCCTACTCCGAGAAAACCACGGGTGGCATGACGTTGACAGGCGCTGACCTCTACCGCCTAAACTGCCAACCGTGTCATAAGGCGGACGGCAACGGCGCTCCGCCTGAAATAAATGCGCTTAGTGGCCCGGTGCAGGCTACCTCGGCGACTTTGATGGAGACCCGGATGAGAGAGAGAGGACGACCGATCAGCAGAGCCTTTGCACAGGAGCTCGCGGCAGGCTCGAAGAAGGATCTTCTGGATCGTCTGAAAAACGGTGGCCAGAAGATGCCATCGTTCGGCTATCTCACGGGCCGAGAGACTGGCGTGCTGATCAGCTACCTGAACCAGCTCGCGGGCATGCCGGAGAAGCAACAGACAGTGACAGAGCCGGTTACACGTGTCGGCGAGCTTCTTGTGAAGGGTACCTGCCACATCTGCCATGACGCGACCGGACGGTGGCCCGATCCGGAGGAGCTCTTGAATGGTTCTGTACCGCCGATCGGGGGATTCACAACGGAGAAATCGATGCAGGAAGTCGTCGGTAAAGTCCGGCACGGCGCTCCCATCGCGATGGGCGTTCTCAAGTTTCCTTATCGCGGCCGAATGCCGGTGTTCGACTATCTCAGCGATGACGAGGTTGTCGCAGCGTACCTCTACCTCATGATTTACCCGCCCCAGAGGTCCGGCCGGCTCCGCAAGCCGTAGGGCTGACTCGAGTCACCTCAGGGCCCTATACGTCAGTACGTTAGTTGGGCCCGAACACCCTCGGCCAAGTGAAGGTGGAGGTGTGGCTGAGGCTCGCGCCTGGTATTCGCCTGATCGCCGGGATCCGGCGTGGCGACGTCGAACGGTCGAGGAGACCGAGTCGCTCCTCGCATCGCTGGATCTCACAGGTCCCTTTTGGAACTTGCAGTGATCCTTCGGTGACGTGACCAGCAGCTGATCTGCATGTGTTGCGCGATGGACTCTGGAACTCCGGCGTCACTCCCTGATCGCGGTGAACTTCCATGTGCCGGTCACCCCCGTGTCGAGCTTCGACGCGTCGAGGGTGTAGCTCCTGCCGTCGCGGGAGACCTGCGCAGGGCTATCGGTCGGTAGCAGCGCGATCGGAACGAAAGCCAAGGCGCCCCAGTTACCGTTCCGTAACGAACACATTTCTCCTCCTACTTCATTCACCGATGTAACGTGGGAAAAGCCACTCTTTAAACAGGAGGGGGGAGAACCCCGCGGGCGCCCGGCGCCGGCGACTTGGCATAAGGAAACGTGAAGAGGAAATTGCCCGGATTCAATTCCTCAACCTGGTCCGGCGCCTGAAATCCGCACCCGCCCTGGCTTCCGCTGATCGACCAATGAAAGGTACCTGGTCTCAGCGGGCTGACGGTCACCGGGCTGAACTGTCTTCGCAGCGGGGTCTCCTCGGAGTCAGGAACGTCGCCCGTAGCTTTGAGCAGCAGGTCGCTCACCTTCATCTTCTCGACGCGACCGTCGACCTCCGACCTCAGGTCCGCGCTTCCTTTCCATGCGTAGCCGCCGATGTTGGTCACTTGAAGAATCGGAGGGTACTTCCCCTGCGGTTGCAGCGTGTTCTCGATATCGCTGTTGGAGAGAATGATGATGAGCGACTCGATGCGTTCGCTCTTGAGGTCGCGGCAGTAGGTCTTGAAAGGTTTGTTGGTCCAGTCGTCCGACGTCCATTTCCCGCGGGATGTGACTTCTCGTACCAGACCCGTATATGGTTGCCCGCCACGTAGCCCCACTCTTCCGAGATGTTGCAGGGTTCAAAGAACTCCCTCGGTTTGCAGTTCAGCGGACGGATGGATTTTGCGCCGGCGCGCCGCAGACTCCACCAGCTTTCCTTGTAGAACGCAGGCACGAGATAGGGTTCGATCAGATCCCGCGTGGCCGGCGAAAGGGTGGGCCACGCCGCCTCGACGAGACCCGGCGAGTCGGCCTCGATCGCGCCGCTGTCGTCGCCGCGGAATGCCGCAGGCAGACGGGGATCGCCGAAATCGGCAAAGACCTTGTACGTGAGCGCTTGCTCGGCGTTGATCGTGCCCGCCGCCAGGGCCTTGTCGATCAGGCCGGCGCTGGAGGGAAGTTTCGGCGGGGGACCGATTGCGCGACGTCGCCCCCCCCGCCGCCAATGGGCGCACGGTGAGGATGGAGCCGAACCAGCGGCCATCCGCGACGGCGTGCGCGGAGGCGATGCCGGCCGGCGTCCCCAGGAATCTGCCGATTTCGAGGGGGCACACCTTCGTTCAATGGTTTCAGACGCCAGGCGAAATCGGGGGTGACCTTCTGCCGTCAGATTCGTGGAGAGTTCGCCGGCCCGCGACTTTCTACGAGGTACAGGTCGGAAAGGCACCTTCGGTAGGAGTAGGCGTAGCGCTCGCCGTCGGCGGTCAGCCAGACGGGGAAGATGTCGACGATGCCTGCGCCGTCTGAGGGCCGGATCTCGTGCCATACGATGCGATCGCCGGTGGTGAGATCGATGCGGTCCACTGAGAGCGACGTCGCCCCTCGGGGGTAGACGTAGACGTGGTTCGCGTCGGCACTCCAGCAGATCGGCCAGTCGCCATGCTTTGTGCCCGGTACCGGCGACGGGGCGCCGCTGCCGCGCGCGGGAAAGACCATCAACCGATCGTCCGCACCGGTGGCAATGATCCGTTCGCCATCCGGGGAGGCGGAGCACGGCCAGGTGAGATTGCCGGGACCGACTGGAGTGACCTCGCTTCCATCCGTGGGCACCGACAGTGAGAGGCGGGTGTGATCGGCGGCCGTGCCCAGAACCAACAGCCGCTTCCCGTCCGGGAACCATTCCCACCACTGCGGCTGCGCACAGGGAACCTTGAGGAGGATCGATTCGCCGACGCCGGTGGGAATGAGCTCGAGGGAGCCGGTCGTTCCGGTCTCCGCTGCAATCCACTGACCGTCCGGTGAGAT
>JBKJQB010000069.1:0-15954 GCA_046594105.1 Thermoanaerobaculia bacterium | reverse complement strand
TTCGGGGAAGGGTCGATTATAGCCCGCGCGACGCGCCACCAAAGGCGGAACCAGAAGGTCTCGAGCAAATCCGGGCCGGCCGGTTGCATCTGTCGGTGTGATGACTCGCATGATCCTGGCCGCTCTGCTGGCCTTCTCCACCGGAGCTGCCGCTCAGACCCTGAAACTCGTTCCCATCGTGAGCGGACTGGACAAACCGGTTGCCATTACCCACGCCGGTGACGCGCGTCTGTTCATTACGCTGCAGAGCGGTCAGGTGGTCATTCACGACGGAACCTCGCTGGTGCCCGAGCTGTTTCTCGACATCCGGCCGCTGGTCTCCTGTTGCGGAGAGCGCGGGCTCCTGAGCATCGCCTTCCACCCCCGCTACCAGGAGAACGGACGCTTTTTCGTCTACTACACGAATCGCAATGGCGACCTCGTCATCGCTCGCTATGCGGTTTCGCAGGAACGTGATCGCGCCGATCCCGTTTCCGCCACGATCCTGATGACCATTCCGCATCCGGGGCAGACCAACCACAACGGAGGGCAGCTCCAATTCGGGCCGGACGGTTATCTCTACGTCGGCACGGGAGATGGCGGCGGCGCCGGCGACGTGCCCGACAACGCGCAGAACCTATCCGTGCTGCTGGGAAAACTTCTGCGCATCGACGTCGACTCCGCGCAGCCGTACGCGGTCCCCCCCTCCAACCCCTTTGTGGGCCGGAGCGGAATCCGACCGGAGATCTGGGCCTACGGACTGCGCAACCCCTGGCGCTTCAGCTTCGATCGCATCAACGGCGATCTGTGGATTGGGGATGTCGGTCAGGCCCTGTGGGAAGAGATCGACGTGCAGATGGCCGGCCTGGGCGCCGGAAGCAACTACGGATGGCGCCGCCGGGAAGGAGCGCATTGCTTCAATCCATCATCGGGCTGCAGCGATGCCAGCCTCGTCGACCCTCTCTTTGAATACTCACATTCCGAGGGCTGCTCGATCACCGGCGGCTATCGATATCGCGGCACCCGAGCCACTACCCTTGCGGGAAAGTACCTCTACGGCGACTTCTGCTCCGGCTCCATCTGGGCCCTTTCGGAATCGCCTTCCGGAAGCTGGACGTCGCAGAAGGTGCTGGCCACCTCGCTCGGGATCACCACGTTCGGAGAAGACATGACCGGCGAGCTCTACGTCGCCGATTCCAAGAGTGGGAAGATCCTGCAAATCGTGCAGCCTCCCGCGCCTCGGAGGCGCGTGGTTCCCCACTCCTGAATCGACCGGTTACGGCCGTTTCGAAAACTTGTCGTACAGCAAGGTGTGGCTCGACTCCAGCGTAATGTCCTGGCCACCGATGAACAGCCTCTTCACCTGCGTCCTGATCTCCAGAGGATCGCCGTCAGTGATGATTACGTTGGCCATCTTCCCCACCTCGAGCGACCCGATCCGGTCGGACACCCCGAAGATCTGCGCCGGGAAAATGGTGATCGCTTTCAGTGCGATGTCTTTCGGCAGCCCGAAGGCTGCGCACGCCGCAGCGTGGTACGGCAGGTTGCGGGCCTGGCGGGAGTCCTGGGACTGGATTGAAAACAGGATGCCGGCGTCCGAGAGAGCCTTGGCATTCGTGAAGAGCAGGTCGTATGCATCATCCTCGCGCGGCGGCAGCGCCAGAATCGGCCCGAGGATGACCGGAATGTTTCGCGACTTCAGGTCAGGGATGACCTTGGCTACATCCTGAGCATCAGCGAGGATGACCTTCAATTTGAATTCGTCGGCGAATTTGAGCGCCGCGCGAATGTCCCGTTCCCGGTTGGCGTGCATGACCACCGGCTCGCGCCCTTCCACAACGGGCACGAGCGCTTCCAGCACGAGGTCCCGATCCAGCCGTGCGACCGTGGAGCTCTGCGTCCGCGCGGACGCAGCCTTTGCGTAGGCCTGCGCATCGCGAAGCACGTTGCGCAGCTTGTCGGTCTGCTTGGCGTAATTCTTCTGCGCCTCTTTCTCCGCCTCCTCATCCTGGGCCGCATCCTCGGAGTCGCCCGAGCGCAGCGTCGGAAAATGAACGTGCATAGCCAGGGGAGCCTTCAGCGTCATCTCCCGAGGCGTCCAGCCGGCCAGCTGGATCAGCGCGGACGACCCGGAGATGACCCCGCCCCTCGGCTCTGTGACCACCGTGGTGATTCCGTTGACGCGCGTCACCGGAATGACGTTGCTGTGAGGGTTGATGGCCACTTCAGCGCGCGCGTTGGGATTGATGTCCCCCAATTCTGCGACGTCGATGGTGCCAGGCACCGAACTGATCTCTTCCAGTCCCACCGTGGAACCGGAATCGATCAGGCCGGGATAAGCGAACAGCCCGGTTCCATCGATGACCGTGGCATCGGACGGCACGCTCACGGCCGTTCCGATCGCGACGATGGTCCCGTTGGCGATCACCAGGGTGCCATTTGCAATCGGCGCGGAGGTCACCGGATTGATGGTGACGTTCCGAATTGCGAATGTCCCTTTCCTGCCGGGGTTGTTCACGATCACGGACTGGGCGAGGAGGGTCCCGGTGAGAAGCGCGCAGAGCACTCCGAAGGAGAAACGCTTACTCATGGACCGGCTCCTTCGTCGATGCAGCGGCGGACTTTCGGCTCTTCGCTTCTTCTTCGTCTTTCTTGAGGCGCTCTTTCTTTTCCAGCGCCCGCTCCTGGCGTGCCGCCAGATCCTTCTGCCGATCGAAGACCACCTCTCCATCGACGAACGTCGTCTCCACCAGCGAGTAACTGGAGAAGGGATGCCCGTTCCAGATCGCCAGATCGGCGTCCTTCCCCACATCGATTGATCCCATTCGATGATCGACGCGCAGCTGCTTCGCCGGATTCAGGGTGCAGAGCTTGAGCGCTTCTGCCTCACTCAATCCGCCGTACTTCATGGCCTTGGCCGCATCCAGATTGAGCCGGCGCGCCAGCTCGTCGGAGTCAGAGTTGACCGAGGTGAGCACGCCGGCTCGTTCCATCAGCGTCACGTTGTACGGGATGGCATCGATGGCCTCAGCCTTGTAGCCCCACCAGTCGGTGAACGTCCCGGCGCCCACGCCGTGCGCGGCGATCTCACGAGCGACCTTGTAGCCCTCCAGCACGTGCTGCAGCTCACGCACCTTGAATCCCATCTCATCGGAGAGATCCAGAAGCATGAGGATCTCATCCGAGCGATAGCAGTGCGAGTGGACATCGATTTTCCCGTCGAGGATGTCGAGCATCGTCTCCATCAGAAGATCGCGACGGGGGGGAAGGGGCGACTGGCCGCGCTTCCTGCGCCCGTCGTACTCACTCCACCGGGCGCGATAATCCTTCGCGTCGATGAAGGACTGACGGATGACTTCCTCCACGCCCATCCGGGTCTGAGGGTATTGCGCGGAGACGCCTGTTGGAGGCCGGAAGTTCGCCGATTTCGGATTCTCGCCGAGTGCGAACTTGATCGTGCGCGGGGCATCCGCGATCGGCCACTCCGACACCGGGCGGCCCCACTTCCATTTCACGATCTGCGATTGGCCGCCGATGGCGTTCGCAGATCCGTGAAGCACCAGGGCTGCAGTGGTTCCTCCGGCCAGCTCTCGGTAAACATCGATGTCTTCGCCATCGAGCACGTCGGCGATGCGGACCATGCCGGTGTTCGGAAGGGACACTTCATTGACGCCACCCTCGACCGCCGTATGGCTGTGCGTGTCGATGATCCCCGGCAGGACATATTTTCCGGATGCCTCGATGACCTGCGCGCCGGCCGGCGCGGGGACCTGCGCGTTCGATCCGACCGCGACAATCTTCGAGCCGCGGATCAGAACGGAACCATGTTCGATCGGAGCGTGAGACACCGTGAGGATGGTGGCGTCGTGAATGAGAATCAGGTTTTCCGCCCGCGCCAGACTCCCGGTCAGGAGCACCGAGATCGAGAGGAAGACCACCGCCCTGATTGCATGGGGAAGTGAGGGATGGGAAGTGAGTCGAGGATGCTGGCTCCGAGTGGTCATCGTGATCTGCTCCCGCTGAACGGAAAGGTTCCGCCGGTTCCCGATGCCGTCCCGGTCATCGAGCCGCCATTGAGGGTTCCATGGAAGGCCCAGTCGCTCGTCTCCGCCTGCAGCCTGGCCGAGATGGTGAACTCCACCGTCGTGCCGTCGAATCGCCCGCCGCGGATGTCGCCCGAGCCGCGGTCGCCGCTGTACGAGCCGCTGACTTGTCCGTTTTCGACGTGCAGCGAAGCGACGATACTCACGTCCCCCTCATTCGTCTTGATGGTCAGGCTCCAGCTTCCATCGAGCGGCCCTTTCTCGCCGGCAGTCTCTGCGGCGGGCTGCGCCCCCGCCGCGCGTTTCGCTTTGGCCTGGCTCTCTTCGGCCGAAGGCAGCTGGACCTCGCGACCCTCGATCAGAACTCGTGTCACCCGCGCCTCTTTGGAAAAGATGGGCTGGTCGGTCATCACCAGGTTGGCGATTTTTCCCTTGTCGATCGATCCGACCTGCCGATCGATTCCCAGGATTCTCGCGGGGCTGAGGGTCGTGGCCCGCAGTGCATTCTCCACGGATAACCCGTTGTCGATGGCCTTGCGAACTCCGGGGATGAAATCGGCGCTTTTCGCTCCTGCACTCACCAACGCGAACAGCACTCCGCGACTGGCCAGGACCGCGGGCGTCGTGAGCGCCAGCTGCCGGTCGCGGATCAGTCGGAGCGGCTGATCCTCCGCCTCGTCCTTACCTGCTGGCGGGAGCGGCCATTTCACCGAGACCAGAGCGGGCGTTCCTGACGACTTGAGCTCATCGGCCATCCGGTAGGCCTGCTGAGCGCCCGACAGGATGGGGCGCAGATTGAACTCCCGCGCAATGGTCATGGCCCGGCGCATCATCAACTCTGTGTCCGCCACAAAGACGACGGGAACTTCCCGACGAAGCGCGGGAGCGAGCGCTTGAAGATCCGCGCGTTCCTCCGGGCGGCGAAAGCCCACGGGGTTTTTCTCGTAGATCAAGTGCGCTGCTGAATCATGCTGCGCGTCGAGAAGAGTCTGACGAATGTACGAGATGACGCCCATCAGCGAATCCGGATAGGTCCACGCCGGCCGGCGGTTGAACGAGATCTGCTGCGTCGCGTGAGCCCGGATCGTTCTGGATCCCACCGATCCGTCGCCGAGATCCATCAACACCGACTGCCCGTTGAAGATCCCACTCGATGGGACGGCCAGGAGCGTGGTCACTCCCGTCGCCCGTCTGGAACTGAGGTCTTCGTCAGAGACCTTCATCTCCCTCAGGGAATCGAAGGCAGGCCCCGTTTCCAGCGGTGCCGCGGCGGGGACCGGTGCGGCCGATGCTCGTGCCGCACCTCGCCGCGGAGTTGGCGCCGCGAGGGTGAAACCGAGGGAGGTCTGGGCGTCGATGAGACCGGGATAAACATGGCCCTTCTTCGCGTCGATCACCGTAGCATCGGGCGGGATGGCCACGCTGGCTCCAACCGATTCGATCAGACCGTCGCGAACGATCACCAGGCCGTTCGCGATGTCCGGACCGCTCACAGGATGGATGGTGCCGTTGGTGATGGCGTAGACACCGGGTGGATCGGCGTATCCAGGGAACGCGATGAGGGCTGCGACAAACCCGAGCACACGACGGACCGTCATTCGGACCTCCGAAGCGCGGAATGATAACGGAGCACGCTTCCCGGCGCACCGCGGAAAATCGACAGCGCAATCAATAGCCCGGTTGATTCATGAGGCTTTCGTTGCCAGGCGGCTCAGTCGAGTCTGGACGCCAGGAAGACGTTGGGTTGACGACGAAGGCATCGTCGACACCATGTCCAGGAGCGAAACCGACGTCTGACAAGGCAACGGGCTCGTATCGCCCTTCTCAGCAGAAAGTCTCCTGCATCATCCGGTGGGGTGGTTTGACTCCGCTGGTGCCCGCCATTAAGCTCGACCGCCTCCCATGGTCCTCTTCAACTACGCCACCAAAGAGATCACCGCCAAGATCGTCTACTACGGTCCGGGCCTCTGCGGAAAGACGACCAATCTCCAGTTCGTGTATGACTCCCTGCCTTCGAACAACAAGAGCAAGATGCTCTCGCTGGCGACGAAGACCGACCGAACCCTGTTCTTCGACTTCCTGCCGCTCGACCTCGGCAAGATCCGCGGCATGCGCACCAAGCTGCAGCTCTACACCGTTCCCGGCCAGGTTTATTACAACTCCACCCGCCAGCTGGTGCTGAAGGGAGCGGACGGGATCGTTTTCGTCGCCGATAGCCAGGACTTCGCCATCGACGCCAACAACGAGTCGCTGCAGAACCTGGAAGACAACCTCAAGCGTCAGGGGATCCGGATTCGCGAGATCCCCATCGTCATTCAGTACAACAAACGCGACCTTCCGAATGCCATGCCCATCCCCCAGCTGGAAGCGGAGATCAATCGGCTTTCCGCCCCTCACTTCGGCTCGGTGGCCACAACCGGAATCGGGGTTGAGGACACCCTCAAAGGAATCACCCAGCTGGTGCTCAACCATCTGGTCAAGAAATACGGACTGGATGGCTCGGAACCACTGGATCGCGAGATCCAGATTCTCAACGCGACGGTCGCTTCGGAGCCGCGGACCAGCGAATCGCTTTGGGATGAGGAGGAGGGAGAAGAAATGCCCGCCCCCGAGTCTGCCTCAGCCACCTTCGTGCTGGAGGATGCTGATGACGAGACCGAGACACTCCCCACAATCGCTACAGAGCTGATCGCAAGAGGCGAGTCGGTCACGACCATCCCTCCCAACCCTTCGTCGAATGACCCGTTCGGAGGGAGCGGCCAATACTTCGGGAGCAGCGGTCGATCGAGGAGCGGGGATCGCTTCGGATCTGCGGCCGAACGCGACCTGGCCACGGAGGTCCCTATGGCCTCCATCGAGATCCCCCTGCCCGAGGGAATCCTCAACTCGCTTCCCGATCTCGGGTCTTCGGCGGCGGCGCTGGCTCCTCCGCTTCGTAGCGAGCGGCGAGCATCCGACGGGCTGGTCAAGGAGATTACGGTTCCGCTGAACCTGACGCTCGAAGAGCTCAAGCAGCATCGTCGGCTGCGGCTGAAGATCACCCTCGACGTGAATCTGTTGTCGTAACCTCACGGCGCGAGCAGTCCAGCCGGCCGAAATTTCCTTTCCGCGCGAGCACGTTCCACGAACTTCCGGAGGGGTGGCCGAGTGGTTTAAGGCAGCGGTCTTGAAAACCGCCGTACCGGAAACGGTACCGTGGGTTCGAATCCCACTCCCTCCGCCAAATCGCACCTGACCTCGACGCCAACTGATAGAAGAATCAGTGGTTTCCATCGGCTGCGCCGGCCTTGAGCGCGTCGCGACCAGCTTAGATTCATTGCCTTGTCGGACATCTGTCGGACAAGGCTCACCTGATGCCGCAACCCACCCACCACCCATGCGGCAGTACCTGGATCTTCGGCTGCGACTTCCAGTTCGACACGACCACGGCCGGTGAGGACTACTGATCCGCCATCGTATTCGCCAAGATACGTTGCCCGTCAGGACTGACGTCGTAGGGAAGAGACTGAAGCCGGCGTACCGAAGACCTGACCCTCGACAATATCTCCTTGACGTTCACAGAGTCCGCTCCTTCCATCAATCCGACGATGATCGACGGAACAAGCGCGAGCGTGAAGCAGAACACCGAGTTTGCGCAGAATGCGCAGCTGTGGATGCGCTCCGAGCGCGAGGCGTTCATCGCAGCGTAGCTCACGCCGGTGACAGGTCCAACCTCCGCTGCCGCGCCGCGAATCGCGGGTCGAAGCCCAGCGAATCGAATCCCGGCAGTCCCGTGTAGGAAATCAGGCCTTTGTATTCGCTCCTGAGATCGATGCGGAAGATTTTGGGGACTCCGGCACATTCGGAGCGATTTCCAGCCCCGCCTTGCGCCAGCCGTCGATCATGGACTCCACGTACTCCGGCCCCCACCACTTCTCAATATCGCTTCTTACGGTGGCGGCGAAGTCCGGTCTCACTCTGAGCAGATCCCGTACGGCTTTGGCGGCCGCATCAAGCTCTCCGAGAGACCCTAAGGCAGCGGCCGTCGCCGCGTGCGAGAACCACTGGCCCGGCAGATTGACCTTGAGCGCGACAATGAGCGCACTTCGGTAGTCGCCCTGGCGGTACGCATCGTAGAAGTCGGCATACCAGTACCATCCGGGATAATTGGGATTGAGCTGCTTGGCGCGCCCAGCCAGCGCCAGACCGCGATCCCAGTCGCCCGCATAGTTCAGCAATTCACCTAGAAAGGCGATGGAGTTGCCGTCCATCGGGTTGAGTGCGACGGCCCTGTCCGCGGCATTCCGAAAACTCGCGAATTCCTTATGAAAGAAGAACGCCTGGGCCAGACTGAGCCAGGCGAGATGATTGGATGGCGCCAGATCAACGGCGCGCCGGGCTGCTGTCAGGCCGTTCGTCAGCGAATCGGCCTGAAGGTCGAAGCCTTGCGCGTAGTCCTGGAGGTGAAGCCACGCAAGCATCGCCCAGACATCGGCATAAGCCGGCGCCTTCCGCACCGCCAGTTCCAGGGCACCCCGCGCTGCGGTGAGCTCCTCGGGCGTGATCCGCTGCCCGTAGCCGAAGCTGCGCAGCACCGCCTCATAGGGAGTCAACTGCTCGGGATCGCGACTGCGCACGGCCTCGCTCATGCTTCGGGCGAGAATCCCGTTCGAATCGGCAACCGTCGAGACGATCGTGGGAACCAACTCGTCCTGTATCTCGAAAACAGATTCCGCGCTGAACGTGCGCTCGTAGTTCTCAGCCCAGAGATGCGCACCAGAGACCGCATCCACGAGTTGTACCGCGAGGCGCAGCTTCGTTCCGGCCTGCCGCAGGCTGCCTTCCATCACATATCGGGCGCCGAGTTCCTTTCCCGCGGAGCGCACATCAGCCGACTCGCTGGCGTATCGCAGAGTGGAGCTCCGTGCGATCACGCGGAGGTACGAGAATCGCGACAGGCCGGTAACGATGTCCTCGGTCAGCCCCTCGGCCAGAGCCGTGAGCTCGGCGTTGGCCCCGCTGTACTTGAACGGCAGGACGGCCACCCAGAAACCTTCCTCGGCGCGAACCTCTCCCGACATCGGGGACGGAGTTTTCGAGGACTCGAGCGCAGGGGACACATCGCTGTTCTGTGAGGCAATCTCGAGTCCAGCCTTGCGCAGCCCCTCGAGATGGCGCTCGAGGAGATCGGGATCGAGCCACTTCCCGAGCTCCTCCCGCGCCACGAGATGGAAGTCCGGCTTCTGGGCGCAGAGCTCTCGCAAGGCATTGCGCCCCGCGGCTTTTTCGCCGAGCTGCCCATACGCTGCGGCAAGAGCCGCGTGCGTAAAGAAGTAGCTGGGCATGTTGAACTTCAAGGCGACCTCCAATGCGGCTCGGTAGTCTCCCTTGCGGAATGCATCGTTGAAGAAAACGAAACGGTACCAGCCGGGATGGTTCGGGTTGAGCTCCATGGCTCGCTCGGCGAGGGGGCGACCGCGTTCCCAGTCGCCGGCGTACGCCAGGAGGATGCCCATGAAGGCGGTCGTGCACCCGTCCATGGGATTGAGCGCGATGGCGCGCTCGGCGGCGATTCGGAACGCTGGGAACTCCTTGCGGAAGAAGAGGGCCTGGGCCAGGGCATGGTGCGCCAGGTGATTGGATGGCGCCGCTGCAACCGCTCGCCGCGCCGCTTCGAGCGCGCGCCCGAGTGGATCGGGCTGTACGTTGAAGCCCTGCTTATGCTCGTCCGCGTTCAGCATCGACAGCATGGCAATCGCATCCGCATTTCCGGGTGCAGCCTGGACGGCGCGCTCCAGTCCGGCCCTCACGACGGCGTGCTCCTCGACGCTGATGTCTGCCACGTACCCGAAGCCTCGCAGCACTGCCTCATAGGGGCTCAGCTGCTCGGGAGCGCGGCTACGCACGACTTCACTCATGCTTCGAGGCAACACACCGTGCATATCCGCAACCGTGGAAACGATCCGCGGAACCAACTCGTCCTGTATCTCGAAAACAGATTCGGGACTGAAAGAACGTTCATAGTTCTCAGCCCACAGATGGGCGCCGTTCGCCGCGTCAACCAGTTGCACCGCGACGCGCAGCTTCGTCCCCGACTGCCGGAGGGTCCCTTCCATGACATAGCGGGCGCCGAGCTCCCTGCCCACGTCGCGCAGGTCTCTGGTCTGTTGTGCGTAATGCAACGTCGAGCCGCGTGCGATCACTCGAAGGTAAGAGAAGCGCGAAAGCCCCGTGACGATGTCCTCGGTCAGGCCCTCGGCCAGGGCCGTGAGCTCGGCGTTGGCACCGCTGTACTTGAAGGGGAGAACGGCAACCCAGAACCCTTCCTCGGCGCGAACCGCTCCAGACACGGCTTCCGGAGTTTTCGACGAGTCCGACGCCAGGGACGGCACGATCGTGTTCGACACAACTTCCAGCCCTGCCTTGCGCAGTCCCTCGATCAGGTGCGCGACGAGTTGCGGATCGAACCACCGGCTCATCAACTCAGCGGCCGACACGGCGAAGTCCTCGTTCTGGGTCAGCACGTCTCGCAGCGCCTTCCGAGCGGCCGCGTTCTCACCGAGCTGCGCATGTGCGGCGGCCAGCAACACGTTCGTCCACAAGATCTCAGCCGCGTTGGCCTTCGCGAGTTCATCCACTGTCGCGCGGTAGTTGGACAAGCGGTACTCGTTGATGGCCAGAGTCAGCTCGTACCACCGGGGATGGTGAGGATTGAGATCCATTGCTCGTCGAATGAGGGCGCAGCCGCGATCCCAGTCGCCGCTGAAGGTGATGAGGAACATCGCCTCGTGGCCGGTGTCGAGCGGATTGAGAGCGATCGCGCGTTCCGCCGCGCTCAGGCAGGCCGCCCTCTCCTTGCGGAAGAACGAGACGACTGCCAGTGCCTGCTGCGCGAGAGGACTGGACGGTGCGATGTCCACAGCCCGACGGGCGGCCATGAGCGCGCGGTCGAGCGAATCCGGCAGTACATTGAATCCGTGGCCATACTCGTGGGAGGTGACCCAGGAGAGCATCGCCCAGCAGTCCGCGTTCGAAGGAGCGAGAGCGACGGCCCGCTCCAACGCCTCTCGCGCCGCGGCATGTTCGGTCTCCGTCAGCCGATGGTGATACCCGAAGCCGCGCATCAACGCCTCATAGGGACCGAGCTGGCCGGGATCTCTTCCGCGGACGGCTTCACTGATACTCCGCGCCAGCACGCCGAATTGATCAGCGCAGGTCCCTACGACGCGGTGCACCAGGTCATCCTGCAACTCGAAGGCAGCATCGGGATCGTAGGGGCGCTCGTAAGTCTCCGCCCAGATGCGGGCGCCCGATTCGGTGTCGACGAGTTGCACCGCGAGGCGCACCTTCGTCCCCGCCTGGCGGAGGGTTCCCTCCATTACGTAGCGCGCGCCCATCTCTTTGCCGGCGGAACGCACTCGAAGGTAGGTGAAGCGCGAAAAGCCGGTGATGATGTCTTCGGTCAATCCAGCAGCGAGGGCCTCGAGCTCGGACCGAGCGCCGCTGAATTTGAAGGGCATCACCGCGACACCGAAACCGTCGTCCGCGCGGCCGGCAGCGGAGCCTTCGCTCGTCGCTGACGGGGTGGGACCACCTCCAACCCGCGACACGCCGCCCAGCGCACCGCGCAGGTCGTGCGCCGACGGAAAGCGGTCCGCGGCGCCCTTCTCCAGACAGCGCGTGATGATCCGGATCAGTCCCTCCGGCAGGTCGTTGCGCCGCTCGACGAGCGGCTTCGGCGTGTCGCGCAGGATCGCAGATGCGAGAGCAATCGAGGAATCGCCGCGGAAGGGCCGCTCGCCGCTCGCCATCTCGTACAAAATGATGCCGAGGGAGAAGATGTCGGTCCGGTGATCGAGAGCCTGGCCATGCAACTGCTCGGGTGACATGTACGGCATCGTGCCCATCACCACGCCTTCCTGAGTCCGCATCTCGGTGGCCTGTTCATCCGAGAGGGGCTGGGAGGACCCGGCAATCTTCGCCAGCCCGAAGTCGAGAACCTTGAGGGTCTCCCCCCTGGTGATCATGACGTTCGCCGGCTTGAGGTCCCGATGAATGATCCCCTTGTCGTGGGCTGCGGCCAGCGCATCGGCAAGAGCGGTGGCAATCTTGAGCAGCCGCGGGACCTCCATGCCGCTCGCGGGAATGAGCCGGTCGAGAGACTCGCCGTCCACCAGTTCCATCGTGAGAAAGTGGACACCGTCCGCCTCTTCGACCGAGTAGATCGTCACCACGTGCGGGTGATTCAGCGCCGCGACGGCACGCGCCTCGCGCTGGAAGCGCTCGATGCGCTCGGGGCTCGCGGCCATCTCCGGCGGGAGCACCTTGAGCGCCACGTCACGGTGCAGCCTGGTGTCGGTGGCGCGGTACACCTGCCCCATCCCGCCCGCGCCGATCGCGGCGGTGATTTGGTAGTGCGCGATCCTCTGACCGATCAGCGGAATGCTCCAGCCTCACCGTGGGCCAGGCGGTTTGAGTGCCCTGGATGTTCGAAGAAGGACCTGATTTGGAACGAGCCGGAGTCTAATCTACGACGCACTACACTAGCTACAAGAGCCCTGCCGCGCGGAACGGGGGCAAGACCGGCTCCACGTGCGCGACGTGCCGCAGTCTTTGCTGCCGTTCGCCTTCGCAGTCCCGATTGACGACCACCACGTCCTGGTTGCGCTGACCCAGAAACGCCTCGCCGTCGTCGATCTGAGCTCGAACGCGATGCGGATCATCGGCGAGAACACCGGCATCTCCGTCTCGCGCGACGCCAGAATCCTGCTCTCCGCCGACCGCCATCGCGAGGAAGACATCTGGCTCCTGACGCTCGGCGGCGATCAAGCCCACTCACGACAGCACGCGAGCGCCGACGCAAAGATGATGGTGTCCCTTCCATCCCATCTCGCCGCACTGATTTTTCGAAGCGCACGGAGTAACCAGTAGACTCGCGGCGTTGTCAAAAGTGACGCCCGAAAACTCGGACATTACTCGGACAGCCAGAGGATCCGCATGTTGACAACAAAGCACTTACGGCCGGAATCGAGTGGGTTCGAATCCCACCTCCTCCGCCAAAATTGCACCTCGCCTCGACGCCACTGGTCGAAGAATCAGTAGTTTCCCTCGGCTCCGCCGCCTTGAGCGCGTCGCGATCCGCCTGGATTCAAGACGTGCTCGCTTTCGAGGGAAATCTTATCGGGGCGGTTCGCAGGCACGCGGGCGAGATACGCACCGCTGTTTGTTTCGTGCGCCGGTATCTCATGTCCCCTCCTTCAATCCGTCCATGGCGGACGCCTCCAGCGCGTCGTCGACGATTGTGTGGGCCTCTTTGAGGATGCGATTCAGATGCTCCGCTCCTCGGAAGCTCTCCGCGTAAATCTTGTAGATGGCTTCCGTCCCGGACGGACGTGCCGCGAACCATCCGCTTTCCGCAATGACCTTCAACCCGCCAATGGGCCGGCCGTTGCCCGGTGCGTCTGTGAGGATGGTCTGGATCTTTTCGCCTGCCAGCTCTGCGGACCGGACCTGCTTCGGTGAGAGTCTCTTGAGTTTCTCCTTCTGCGCCGGAGTGGCTTTCGCCTCAACACGATCGTAAAAAGGTTCACCGAACTCCTGCACGAGATCGCGGTAGATCTCTCCAGGGTCGCGGCCCATCCGCGCCGTGATCTCCGCCGACAACAAGGCCGGGACGATGCCGTCCTTATCCGTCGTCCAGACGCTGCCATCCAGACGGACGAAAGAGGCGCCGGCGCTCTCTTCACCGCCAAAGCCAAGCGAGCGGGCGAGCAAGCCATCCACGAACCATTTGAAGCCGACGGGCACCTCATAGAGGTTTCGGCCGAGCTTCGCCGTGACGCGATCGATCATCTGGCTGCTTACAACGGTCTTGCCGACGGCGGCCGACTTGCTCCACTTCGGCCGGTGCTGGAAGAGGTAGGAGACGGCGACGGAGAGGTAATGATTGGGTGGCAGCAACCCCGAGGTTCGGGTGACGATCCCATGCCGATCATGGTCAGTGTCGCAGGCGAACGCGATGTCGAAGCGATCTTTCAGGCCGATCAACGACTGCACGGCGTAGGGCGAGGAGGGGTCCATGCGAATGCGGCCATCCCAATCCACCGTCATGAATCGGAAGGTCGGATCGACCGCCTCGTTGACGACTGTGAGATCCAACCGATAGCGCTCTGCGATCCGGGCCCAGTAATGAACCCCAGCGCCACCAAGGGGATCGACGCCCATTCGAATGTGCGCGCCGCGAACGGCGTCCATATCGAGGACGCTGCCGAGATCGCTCACATAAGCGTCGAGGTAGTCGTGTCGATGCATCGTGGCGGCCTTCAAGGCCCGCTCGAAAGGAATCCTCTTCACACCCTGGAGGCCGCTTTCGAGAAACGTGTTGGCCTTCGCTTCGATCCATCCGGTGACGTCGTTATCTGCCGGCCCACCGTTGGGCGGGTTGTACTTGAAACCCCCGTCGCTGGGTGGATTGTGCGAAGGCGTGACGACAATGCCGTCGGCCAGTCCCTGATCGCGCCCGCGGTTGTATGTGAGGATTGCGTGCGAAACCACGGGCGTGGGCGTGTATTCGTCGCCCTCGGAAAGCATGACGTCCACGCCGTTGGCCGCCAGGACCTCGAGGGCGCTGACGCGTGCCGGCTCGGACAGTGCGTGCGTATCGATGCCGAGGAAGAGCGGGCCGTCGATACCTCGTTGTTTACGGTACTCGCAGATGGCCTGACTGATGGCGAGGACGTGCCATTCGTTGAAGGTGGTGTCGAATGACGAACCACGGTGCCCCGAAGTGCCGAAGGCCACCCGTTGCGCGGGCACTGACGGCTCCGGAATGAGCGTGTAGTAGGCCGTCAGGAGTCTGGGAACGTTGACCAGCATCGACGGCTCGGCAGGCTTCCCAGCCAGGGAACTGATCTGTTCCCTCGCCTCGTCTGCGTGGCTCACGCTGCACCTCCAGGGATGAGAGCGGGGACAACAACGCTCATCAAGTTGTGGCCTGGCGGCGTATCTGTTCCCGCGCCGCGGAAACAACGTGAGCTGGCTTGAAGCCGAAGTGCTGTCGGATGACTTTCATCAGCGCAGACAATCCATGCACAGCGGGTCGAGTTGTGCCTGCTCACTCGTGGTTTTTTGTCCACGTGCGGTCATGCGTGGAACCGAGGACGCTGCATCTTCCGCACCATTGAGGAGGTGCGCGTCGCGATCGGAACGGAGCGGCAACGTGGTTCAGCCAAAACGGGCTGCCACGATGGGCGCCCGCTCGATCATCGCGACCAGGCCAGCCAGCGACGGCTGAGTGCCCTCATCAACGGGGTGAGGCGTGTGCGATTGTAGGCATCGGCGGCTTTTCGGATCGCCTCTGCCTGGGTCGGATAGGAATGGATCACCTGCGAAATCGTCTTCAGGCCGATCCCCGCCACCATCGCAAGGGACACCTCGTTGATCATCTCGCCGGCGTGTCGCGCGACGATGGTCGCTCCCAGGATGGTGTCGGTGCCTTCGCGGACGTGGATCTTCACGAAGCCATTCTCCTCGCCGTCGAGGACTGCGCGATCCACGTCGCTCATCGGCACGGTGAAGGTCTTGAGGGGGAAGCCCTGCTCCAGACATTCCTGCACATAGAGGCCCACATGGGCGATTTCCGGGTCGGTGTAGGTGCACCATGGAATGGTCAGGGAGCTAAGTTTCTTGCGGCCCCAGAACAGGGCGTTCTGGATCACGATGCGTGCCGTGGCGTCGGCCATGTGGGTGAACTTCCGCTCCAACGCCACGTCACCCGCGGCATAGATGCGCCGGTTGCTGGTCTGCAGGTAATCATTTACCAGCACGCCACGTTCGACGTCGTACTCGACGCCCGCCGCTTCGAGGTTCAGCCCTTCAACGTTGGGCTCCCGTCCGGCGCCCGCCAGAATCTCGTCCACCGCCACCGTCGATTCCTGGTGGTCGTTGACCAGGC
>JBKJQB010000002.1:0-11845 GCA_046594105.1 Thermoanaerobaculia bacterium | reverse complement strand
ATCGAGAGTCCTTCTCCCCGCGCACGGGGAGAAGGTGCCGAAGGCGGATGAGGGGAGCTCAGACGACCAAGCAGGACCCCTCATCCCCGCTTCGCGGACCTTCTCCCCGTGTGCGGGGAGAAGGACTCTCGAGGGGGAGGCTCCGCTCCTTGGGCCCTACGGCTTCTTGCGAGCGACCGGCTTGTTCTTTTCCGGAAAGGCGACGGGGTCGAATTCGACCTTTGCGTTTTTTCGCAGCAGCTCCACGCGATCGAGGGTGTTCTGCTGCTGCACGCGGCGGGCGATCACGTCATGCACTTTCGCGAACGCCACCGGGGCCACGCCGTCGACTTTGAAAATGTGGATGCCGAATGCCGACGGAATCGGGCCGCTGATTTCACCGGGGTGCAGACGGAAGACCTGCCCCTCGATATCGGGAGGAAGCATGCCCTGGGAGAAGGGTCCCAGCTCTCCCCCTTTGACCGCGCTGGTCGTCTCGTCGGAAACCTGCCGCGCCAGCGCCTTGAAGTCGGCGCCCGCCTTCAGCCTCTGGTAGATCTGCAGCGCGCGGTTGACGGCCTGCTCCTGCGAAGGCGCCACGCCCCCTTTGCGGGGGGGGATCGATCCGCCCTGATAGGCGATCAGGATGTGGCTGAGGGTCCGGGCGTTCAGTTTCGCCTGGTTCTCGTCGTAGAAACGTTTGATGGCATCTTCTGCTGGCGCGGGAACCAGCTTCTGTGCAGCGGCAGAGGCGATGATGTTCGTGCGGTCGACGGCCAGCGCGCTGGCCACCCGGGGATCGCGTTCCACGCCCAGCCTGCGCCCCTCCTGCTCGAGAATCTTCAACCGGATGAGCTGCTCGGCGAAAGCCTCTTTGCCCTGCACCGAGGCAAATTGCCGCTGCATGTCCTCGGGGAGCTGGGAGAAGGCGGCCGTGAACTCCATCTCGGTGATGGGATCGCCATTGACGCGCATGACGAATTTGTCGGCGTTCTTCTTGCCGAGCTCGGCGACAAATGGTTTCGGCCTGGTGGAGAGGAAGTCGGGTTTCGCCGTGGCCAGCCCGTAACAGATGGCTCCGACGACGGCGACGGCGATGAGGGCAAACAGGACGTCTCGTTTCACGGCGGGCATTGTAAGGGAAAGGCCAAAGCAGAAAGCAGAAAGCAGAAACCAGAAAGTCAGCCCCGGGGGATCCGATCTCCAAATCAGGGACTGTTCTGATTTCTGGTTTCTGATTTCTGGTTTCTGGTTTCTGGTTTCCGATCCGTGATCGTTGACCTGTTCTCCCCCCGCGAGTATTCTCCGCGCTTGTGAAAGATTTCACCGGAGGGCCGCTCCGGAAATCCTTCAGACTCACCATTCCGCGAGCCCGATGACGGGCGCTCAGTCTGCACCGGCAAAACGAAAACCCTATGGCGAAAGTCACCATCGACGGCACGGAAGTCGAAGTGCAGGACGGCATCAACTGCATTGAGGCGGCCAAAGCGGCCGACGTTCACGTTCCGCACTTCTGCTACCACCCCTCCCTGACCGTGGTCGGCCAGTGCCGCATGTGCCTCGTCGAAGTGGAGGGCATGCCGAAACTGCAGGCGGGCTGCGCCACGCCAGTAAAAGATGGGATGAAGATCCACGTCTGGAGCGAGAAAGTCGAGAAGGCGCGCAAGGGGCAGATGGAGTTCCTGCTCATCAACCATCCGCTGGACTGCCCCATCTGCGACAAGGCCGGCGAATGCCCGCTGCAGGACTACTCCTTCAACTACGGCAGCGTGAACTCCCGCTACGGCGAGTTCAAACGCACGTACCCCGGCATGGACCGCACCGCCATCGGGCCGCATGTCGTGCAGAACATGAACCGATGCATCCACTGCACGCGCTGCATCCGCTTCGTGGACGAGATCACCGAGACGAAGGAGCTGGCCTTCTTCCGGCGCGGTGCCTCCACCGAAGTGGGCGTCTATCCGGGCACGCCGCTGGACAACTGGATGTCTGCCTGCGTCACCGACGTCTGCCCCACCGGCGCGCTGACCACGCGCGAGTTCCGCTTCGAGTCGCGCGTCTGGAACCTGGACTCGGTGGAATCGGTCTGCAATGGCTGCGACGTCGGCTGCAACCTCTTCATCGGCTATCGTTCCGGGCAGGTCTTCCGCTACCGGCCGCGCGTCAATCCTGAAGTCAACGATCACTGGCTGTGCGACTACGGCCGCTTCTCGTATGAAAAATACGACACCGATCGCGTGGTCGTCCCGAAAGTCCGTCAGGATGACTACCTCGGCATCTCCACATGGAACGAGGCACTGGACGCCATCGAAACCGCGGTTCAGGGCGGCGGAAACATCGTGGCCATCGCCTCGGCGAACATGACCAACGAGGAAGCGTTCCTGGCCAATCGCCTGTTGAAGGAAAAGCTCGGCGCAACGATCGGCGTCATGGTCGACTCCATCGGCCCCATCAAGATGAAGTCGCGCAGCGAGTGGCTCCTGGGCACGCAGGGCGGGCCGAATTTCCGCGGCGTGCAGAGTGTGATCGGCGCGGATGGCGCTGACCTCGAAACGCTGATGACCAATGGCGCCGGCGGCGTCGATCTCCTCTACATCTGCGACGCCAGTTTCAGCGATCGCGCCAGCGATCCGGCAGTGGTGGCCAACCTTCGAAAAGCGAAGTTCCTCATCGTCCAGTCCTGGGACGCGAACCATCCGCTGAACGACGTCGCCGATGTCCTGCTGCCGGGAACGATTCTTCCGGAGAAGGAAGGCTCGTTCACCAACCTGCAGAACAGGGTGCAGAAGATCCATCAGGCCTACCCACCGAAGGGGCAGGCGGTGACCGATCTGGAGTTGTACCGCCGCATCGGCGCGCGCCTGTTCCCCGAGGGGGACTTCGTGAGTGCGGACGCAGAGACGGTATTCGCTTCGATGCAGGACGCCATCCCGGCGTTCCGAGAGGTTGCGCCGGTTTCCTCTCCCACTCCGGCGGTCCAGGCTTAGAACCATGCTGGCGGGAATCGATACCGTCGACGTCGGGCTCTCCCTGCTGAAAATCGCGGTGGTCCTGGGCATGATGCTGAACGTCACCCCGATCATGGTGTGGGTGGAGCGGCGCGGCAGCGCGCTGATTCAGGATCGGCCGGGACCGAACCGGGTCGGCCCGCTCGGACTCTTCCAGTCGTTCGCCGATGCGCTGAAGTTCCTCATGAAAGAGGACGTGGTGCCGGCGCAGGCGCACAAGTGGCTCTACACGCTGGCCCCTGCTTTTGGATTGATCCCGGCCATGACCACCATCGCCGTCGTTCCCTGGGGCCGCTCCTTCGCACTGCCGGGCGGACGAATCTTCGAACCGATCATCGCCGACCTCGGCATCGGCCTGCTGCTGGTGTTCGCGCTGGCGTCGCTGAGCGTGTACGGCATCACCATGGCCGGCTGGGCATCGTCGAACAAGTACTCGCTGTTCGGCGGCATCCGCGCCTCGGCGCAGATGATCTCGTACGAACTGTCGCTGACGCTGGCGGCGGTCAGCGTGCTGCTGGCCACTGGATCGCTGCGGCTGACCGACGTGGTGTGGCACCAGACCGGGTCATTCGTTCTGTTCAACACGCTGCGGATCCCCGCCTGGAACATCTGCTCGCCATCGATGTGGCTGGCCTTCATCGTATTCACCGTGTCCGCCTTCGCCGAGACCAACCGTCTGCCGTTCGACTTCGCGGAAGCGGACTCGGAGCTGGTGGCGGGGTATCACACCGAATACTCGTCCATGAAGTTCGCGCTGTTCTTCATGGCCGAGTACATGTCGATGGCCACCATGTCGGCGCTGATCGTGACGCTGTTTTTCGGCGGCTGGGACATTCCCTGGTATCACGAGCCGGCCACCGCGCTCGGATTTGCCCTCTCGGTGCTCTTTTTCCTGGCGAAGGTTTCGTTCATGCTCTTCGTCTTCGTCTGGGTGCGCTGGACGATCCCCCGCCTGAAATACGACCTCCTGATGAAGCTGGGATGGAAGGTGTTCCTGCCGATGGCGGTGATCAACATCATCATCGTGGCCCTGTTCATCGCCCGGGGGTGGCTGTGATCGAGTTCGCCGTCTTCTTCCTGTTCGCCGCGGTGGCGGTGATCTTCGCGCTGCTGGTGGTGCTGCACCGAAACCCGGTGATCGGCGCGCTCTCGCTGGTGGCGTCGTTTTTCGCCCTGGCGGTCATGTACGTTCTGCTGGAAGCGCCCTTCCTGGCAGCACTGCAGGTGATCGTCTACGCCGGCGCGATCATGGTCCTGTTTCTCTTCGTGATCATGCTGCTGAACCTCCAGCACATGGAGGAACCGGCCACGCGGCCGGTACAGCAGTTCATCGGCTACACCAGCAGTGCGGCCTTCGGGATCGCCCTGGTGTATTACCTCTGCAAATACGCTGTAACGCAGTTGCCGACGACGCCGTTCGTGGCCGACGCCCGCGCCATCGGCATCCAGCTGTTCGAGGCCTACATCTTCCCGTTCGAGGCGGTCTCCATCCTGCTGCTGGCCGCGATCGTCGGCGCTCTCCTGCTCAGCGCGCGGATGCCGGCGCGCCGGCTGGCTGCCCAGGAGCAGGAAGCGGCGAAAGCCTTCGCCACGGCACACGGCGAGCCGGTGCTGCATCCGGTCTCTCCTGCCTCGTCCACCGAGGTGCATTCGTGATCCCAACCCATTACTTCCTGATCCTCAGCGCCATCCTCTTCTCCATTGGCGTGTGCGGCGTGCTGACCCGGAAGAACGGCATCACCATCTTCATGTGCATCGAGCTGATGGTGAATGCGGTAAATCTGACCTTCGTGGCCTACGCCCGGCAGTTCCACCAGATCCACGGATTGATTTTCGTTTTTTTCATCATGGCCATCGCTGCGGCGGAGGCTGCGGTGGGGCTGGCCATCTTCCTGTCGCTGTTCCATCACCGGGAGACCATCGATGTGGATGAGGCGAATCTGATGCGCTGGTGACTGCCGCTCCTTCCCGAGCGCTGAGGGGTGAATCGGAAGAATTTCCGCTCACAGCTCAGCAGTCAGGACGGAGACCCGTACTGGCCTGAAGGTCGCATGCTCGACTCTGCAGCAAGGAGCCGAAAATGAACAAGACCGACAAGCTCATTGATTGGCAAGCAAAGGAAACAAAGGATACGAACCACGACGGAATCGACGACCGCATCGAGGGGCCCATCCCCGACGTCGCGGCGGGATCGAGGAAACTCGCGGAGCGGCTGCACGACAACTCCAGCACCAATCCCGGTCTGGCCGGTGGAGACATCGACACCGCCTGGGAGATGGCCGAATCGCAGGGCGACGAGATGGTGGGCGGAAGCATGGCCTCCCCCGAGCAGAACGATGTGGAAGAAAACGCGGCGGCGATGGGCATCTCGTACGCCCCGAACGAAGAACTGAAGGTTGGAGAAAAGGAACGGGAGCGCGACAAGCACCGCTGGGAGCTTGATCCCGCCTCTTCCGAAGACTACAGGGACCGGGTCCGAGACGAAAAACGATAGGCTGCGGCGAGGCTCCCTCGCACCAGCCCGTCTGGTGTGAGGAGAGCCCCAACGCAGATGCTGACCGTACTCTGGCTGATCCCCCTGCTGCCGTTCCTCGGCTTTCTGCTGAACGGCCTGTTCGGCAAGCGCCTCGGCAAGGCCTTTGTCAGCGCCGTGGCCCTCCTGGCCACCGGCGCCTCTGCCATCGCGTCGACCCTCGCCGTTGTCCAGTACCATGCTGCCTATCCCAACGGCGAACGCTACGTCCAGGTCGTTTACAACTGGATCCGCTCCGGAAACATCGGAGCGGACATCGCCTTCCAGCTCGATCCGCTGACCGTGGTCATGCTGATGGTGGTCACCTGGATCGGCTTCCTGATCCACCTCTACTCGGTCGGCTATATGAGCCACGAAGAGGGCTACGGCCGCTACTTCGCCTACCTCAACCTCTTCCTCGCCGAAATGCTGGTGCTCATTCTCGGCAGCAGCTACCTGCTGATGTTCGTCGGCTGGGAAGGCGTGGGACTCTGTTCCTACCTGCTGATCGGCTTCTATTACAAGACGGACTACGCACCCGCTGCCGGCAAGAAGGCCTTCGTGGTCAACCGCATCGGCGACTTCGGCTTTCTCATCGCCATGTTCCTGATGTTCGGCGCGTTCGGCAGCGTCGATTTCGCCACGGTCTCCATGTCAGCCGCCGCCGGCGGCATCGAGCCGTGGCGCATCACCGCCATCTGCCTGCTGCTGTTTCTCGGCGCCTGCGGCAAGAGCGCGCAGATTCCGCTCTTCGTCTGGTTGCCCGACGCGATGGCCGGACCGACTCCAGTCTCCGCACTGATCCACGCCGCCACAATGGTCACCGCCGGCGTCTACATGGTGGTGCGCTCCAACGTGCTGTTCCGCATGTCGCCGACTGCGATGATGGTGGTGGCCACGGTCGGCGCGCTGACCGCGCTGTTCGCGGCGACCATCGGCATCCGGCAGTGGGACATCAAGAAAGTACTGGCCTACTCCACCGTCTCGCAGCTGGGCTTCATGTTCATCGGCGTCGGCGTCGGCGCCTTCACCGCGGGACTCTTCCACGTGGTCACCCACGCCTTCTTCAAGGCCTGCCTCTTCCTCGGATCGGGCTCGGTGATCCACGCCATGAGCGGCGAGCAGGACATCCGCAAGATGGGCGGGCTGTGGAAGAAGATCCCCATCACCGCCTGGACCTTCGCCATCGCCACGGTGGCCATCGCCGGCTTCCCGCCGTTTGCCGGGTTTTTCTCCAAGGACGAGATCCTGGCCTCCGCGCTGGCCAATCCCTATTTCCCGGAGCCGTTCAACTGGTTCATCTGGATCCTGGGCACGCTGGCGGCGTTCTGCACGGCGTATTACATGTTCCGGCTGACCTTCCTGACCTTTGCCGGCAAATTCCGAGGGACGCATGAGCAGGAGCATCACCTGCACGAGAGCCCCTGGACGATGACGCTGCCGCTGATCGTGCTGGCGGCGCTGTCGGTCTTCGGAGGCATGCTTCTCGGCTGGCCGCATCATCACTTCCTTGCCAAGTGGCTCGCGCCGGTTCTGCCTGAGATGCATGGAGTGCCGGAGGGGCAGTATGAGATCGCGCCGAATCTCGAATACCTGCTGATGTTCGTGTCGACGGCCATCGCCGCGATCGGCGCCTGGCTGGCCTGGTCGCGGTTCTACAAGCGCGGCCTCGCTGCTGACGAGTCGTTCGAGCGGACCGCCCCGGCCATCGCGCACGGGATGGAGCACAAGTGGTACGTGGATGAGTTCTACGGCGCCACGGTGGTGCGACCGCTGGAGCGACTGTCCTCGTTTCTGTGGCGCGTCGTGGATGCCACCATCGATGGGCTTCTGGCCCTGCTCGGGTACGTCGTGGCCGGCATCGGAGATCTCCTGCGTTTCTTCCAGACCGGCAACGTCCGCAACTACGCGCTGATGCTGTTCGTCGGGGTGATCGTTTTCATCTGGGTGCTGGCATGAGCGTTCTCTCCATCACTCTCTGGCTTCCTTTCGTTGCCGCGGGCCTGCTCATCTTCTTTCCGAAGAGAGCGACCAACGCCATCAAGGGCTTCGGTCTCCTGGCGTCGCTGGCGACCTTCGTGGCCTCGCTGGGGATCGTCAACGCCTTCCGCGACGGTGTCGGCTCGATGCAGCTGGTGGAATCGCACTCCTGGATTCCGCAATGGGGCATCAGCTACGCGCTGGGCGTGGACGGCATCTCGCTGTGGCTGGTGCTGCTGACCACGTTGCTCACGCCGGTGGTGTTCCTCTCATCGTGGAAGGCCATCCACAAGCATCCGAAGGAGTACGTCATCGCCTTCCTGGTCATGGAAGCGGCGATGATCGGCGTCTTCCTTTCCACCGACCTGCTGCTGTTCTATATCTTCTTCGAGCTGACCCTGCTGCCGATGTACCTGATCATCGGGGTATGGGGCGGCGCGAACCGCATCTACGCTGCGATCAAGTTCTTCCTCTTCACCATCGCCGGCTCGCTGCTGATGCTGCTGGCGATCATCGACCTGGTCTTCATCCACGCGCACCAGACCGGGATCACCACGTTTGCCATCGCCGATCTTTACGGCACCGCACTTTCCTCGCATCAGCAGGCCATCCTGTTCTTCGCCTTCGCCCTGGCCTTCGCCATCAAGGTGCCGCTGTTCCCGCTGCACACCTGGCTGCCGGATGCGCACGTCGAGGCGCCCACCGGCGGCTCGATCATCCTGGCCGGCGTGATGCTGAAGATGGGCACGTACGGCTTCCTGCGCTTCGTGCTGCCCTTCTTCCCCGACGCCAGCGCGCGCTACGCCACGCTGATGATCACGCTCGCGGTGATCGGCATCGTCTACGGCGCTCTGGTGGCCTGGGTCCAACCGGACATGAAGAAGCTGGTGGCTTACTCCTCCGTTTCCCACCTCGGATTCTGCGTGCTGGGGATCTTCGCGCTGAACCAGACCTCGATCGAAGGCTCCATCCTGCAGATGGTCAATCACGGACTCTCCACCGGAGCGCTCTTCCTTCTGGTTGGCGTGATCTACGAACGGCGGCACACGCGCATGCTTGCCGACTACGGCGGAATCGCGCACACCATGCCTGTCTACGCGACGTTTTTCATCATCGCCATGCTGTCCTCGGTGGGATTGCCCGGACTGAACGGTTTCGTCGGCGAGTTTCTGATCCTCTCCGGCTCGTTCCGCACGGTTCCTGGCGCGACCATCGTGGCCTCCACCGGTGTAATCCTGGCGGCGATCTATCTGCTCTGGCTGGTGCAGCGCGTGTTCTTCGGCCCGGTGACCAATGAGGAGAATGCGAACATCCCGGAGATCGCCTGGCACGAAGTCACCGCGCTGATTCCCCTGGTCATTCTGATGGTGTGGATCGGGGTGCACCCGAACACCTTCCTCCGCAAGATGAGCCCTTCGGTGCAGCAGCTGCTGGCGACGGTGGAGCAGGGTCGTGGCGGCGGGAAGTCGATGGTGGCCAAGCTCGCGCCGCCGCCACATCGGGCGACGATCGAAGCGGGCGTTCCGATTTCCCGCGTTCGCACTGAGGTTGTTGTGCAGACCGGCCGAGGTGTCCGATGAATCCTCTTCTGAACCTGCATCCGCTGCTGGAGCCGGGATGGGTCAACGCGATCCTGCCGGAGATCCTGCTCTCGGTCGGCGGGATGATCATGATCCTGTTCGACGCGTTTTTTCCGCGGGCGAAAGGTGTGCTCGCTCCGCTGGCGGTGCTGCTCTTGACGCTGGCCATGAACGCCGAGCGCATGGTCACCGGCGGAACATTCTTCGGCGGCACGTGGGAGGTCTCCCCCATCACCCGGCTCTTCGACCTGACCTTCTTCATCGCCCTGGCGCTGGTGACTCTCTTTGCTCGTGAGTACCTGGAGCGCGAGGACATTGACGGCGGCGAGTTCTACGCGCTGCTGATGTGGGGCACCGTCGGAATGATGATGATGGCCAAGGGTCTCGACCTGCTGGTGGTCATCCTGGGGCTGGAGTTGTTGTCGATCTGCATCTTCGTCCTGGTCGGCTATCACCGCCGTCTGCCCATCTCGAACGAGGCCAGCCTCAAGTATTTCCTGATGGGAGCCTTCGCCACAGGCTTCGTGCTCTACGGCACCGCTCTGTTCTACGGCGCCACGCAGTCGACCAACTTCGCGGTGATGTCGCGGTACTTCGCCACGGCCGATCCGAACAATCCGCTGCTCACCGTGGCCTTCGTGCTGCTGATGGCCGGTCTGGGATTCAAGCTTGCCGTTGCGCCGTTTCATGGCTGGGCGCCCGACGTGTATCAGGGCGCGCCGTCGCCCGTGGCCGGATGGCTATCCACCGCGCCGAAAGCGGCCACTCTGATCGCCCTGATCCGGATTTTCTCTTCCATGTCTCCGCTGATGCAGACCGCTTCGTGGATGAAGATGGTCGCGGCGCTCTCCATCCTCTCCATGATCATCGGCAACGCGGTGGCCATCGCCCAGCGCGACCTCAAACGCATGCTGGCGTACTCCGGCATCGCCCACGTCGGCTACATGCTCATCGCCATGGTCAGCCTGCGCGACGACTCCGTAGCCGCCATCGCCGTGTACACCATCACCTACACCCTGATGAACGTGGGGGCCTTCGGCGTGATCTCCACGCTGGCCAAGAACCAGAACGATCCGCAGACGCTCGACGACATCGCCGGGCTGGGATTCCGCCGTCCCTACTACGGCCTGGCCCTGACCATCTGCATGTTCTCTCTGGCCGGTCTGCCCCCCACGGCAGGGTTCATCTCCAAGTTCTACATCTTCAAGACGGCCATCGACTCCGGCCACACCACCATCGCCATCATCGGCATCCTCACCAGCATCGTCTCGGTCTACTACTACCTGCGGGTGGTCTACTTTTTGTACATGAAAGAGGCGAGCGAGGACAGCACCGCTTCGGCCGGGGGAATGTTCGCCGCCTGGGCCCTGGCCATCTCCATCGCCGGCATCTTCCTGATCGGACTTTTTCCAACCCCTCTCTTCAACATGGCCGGCGCGGCCGCGCACGCGCTTCTGCCCTGATCTCCCGTCATGAGCCTGCAGCGCTCCGCAAACGAACCAATCTCCGAGCTGACCACCGGCCGGCTGTCGGTCTATCTGCGCTGCCTGACGTTTCTGGAGTCCATCCAGCAGAAGACGGTCTCCTCCCATGATCTGGCGAAGCGCTTTCACCTGAACTCGTCGCAGATCCGGAAAGACCTGGCCTGTTTCGGTGAGTTCGGAACGCGCGGCGTGGGCTACGACGTCTCCCGATTGCGGGAGAACCTGGTGCGCACTCTCGGCATCGACCGCCGGCGCAACGTGGTCATCGCCGGTGCGGGCAATCTGGGTATGGCCCTGGCGGATTACCGCGGATTCAATGAGAACGGCTTCCACATCGTCGGCTTGCTGGACATCGACCAGGAAAAGATCGGGCGGGCCTCACGCAGCGGAATTCCGGTGATGGGATTCGAGATGCTGCCTGAGGTGGTGCGACAGCGCGGCGTCGACATCGGCATCATCGCCGTGAATCCGGAAGCGGCGCAGGAAGTCTGCGACTCCTTCACGCGGGCCGGCGTCACCGCGATCCTGAACTTCGCACCCGTTCAGATCCAGGCGCAGGACGGAGTGAAAGTGAAGAGCGTCGACCTGCGGATCAACCTCGAGTCGCTGTCGTTCCATCTGAAGAGCGCCGAGGATGGAATCACGCAACTCTGAGCCGGCACGGCCGGCGGCGCTGGTTGCCCCAGGCTCCGCCAACATCACGCTCCAAGACGTTCTGCCGCGCAGGCTCTAGCCGAGCACTTCAGTGTTGGGTTGATCGTGACCGAGATAGGCCAGTCCGTAGGGACGAATCAATTAGCACAATAGCGGCTCCACGCGCCCTCCCCCATCCGAGAGTCCTTCTCCCCGCACACGGGGAGAAGGACTCTCGATGGGGAGGCGCCGTTTCTCACCATCAATCGCTGCGCATCGTGCCGGCCGGCTACCCCAGCGCGGCGTCGATCTGGCGTTCGAGATCGCGGAGTCTCGCTTCCAGGAGCGGGATGAGCTCCGAGGCGCGTTCGAAGGCGTCAATCTTGCCGGCTCGCTCCACTTCCGTCGCGGCATTGAGGGCGTCCGGAACGGGAAAGTTGCTGATCGAACCCTTGAGGGTATGAGCGCTCTGGTAGAGCGCCACACCGTCCTGCCGGTCGACAGCCTCCCGCATCGCCTGGAGCAGACGAGGCGTCTGGACTGCGAAAGCGTCGCGGACGCGCGCCAGCAACTGCAGATTGCCGCCCACGGACTCGAGGATGGAGTCGTACCGTTTTGGTGGTGGCTCGGCCGACCCGCGGAGCACCTCGGCCAGAGCGGACTGACTCA